>NZ_JBHTFK010000036.1:0-55393 GCF_042666115.1 Ureibacillus sp. GCM10028918 | reverse complement strand
TCAAGTCCGCTCGACTTGCATGTATTAGGCACGCCGCCAGCGTTCGTCCTGAGCCAGGATCAAACTCTCCATAAAAGAGAAAATTTGATAAAGCTCAAATTTTTGCTGGCATCAATTTTGATGTCCAAAATTTTGTTTCTCTAAATTAATAGAAGAAACTATATTCATTAACGTTTTGTTGTTCAGTTTTCAAGGTTCATGTTCGTTGCTGCAATTTCAACAACAACTCTTATATTATACTTATTAACAACTTAGTTGTCAACACTTTTTTAAAACTTTTATTTCGTTGCTTTCGAAGCATCTTTTATATCTTACTACTTTCAAACCTCTTTGTCAACAGGTTTTTTGAAAGCGTAATTTATTTCTCATCGCGTTTCAGCGACTTTAATAAGTTATCATCTTTCATGATAACATGCAAGTGTTTTTCTAAAAAAACTTTAATCCTTTTTCATTCATAATAAATTTCCATGAAACCAGCAGTTCATACCCGTCATTTTATTTAGATTAAAAGAATTGCAGAAAAATAACACTCTATATTTATAATACTGGAATAATCTAATTCTATAGATTTGTATTTCACACCAGTTTTATTTTAGCTGAAACTATTGTCAGGTACAGTAATTCTAAAATTCACTTTCGAATTAACGCTTACTTCTACTCTGATATTCTTCACCAATAAAAAAGAGTCGAAGTAGTTTCGATCCACTTCGACTCCCTTTATATGATTTACACCGTATCTCAATGTGGTGGTTTTTCCTTATATTGCCCTCTGTCGCTATTCCTCGCAAAACAGCTACAAGCAATTAGTCACGATGGCGCATTGTCGGGAATAGTAATACATCACGGATTGATTGAGCATTTGTTAATAACATGATTAGACGATCAATACCTATTCCTAGTCCACCTGTTGGAGGCATACCGTATTCTAACGCTTCAATGAAGTCATTGTCCATATCATGTGCTTCATCATTACCCGCTTCTTTTTCAGCTAGTTGCGCTTCGAAGCGTTCTCTTTGATCGATAGGGTCATTTAGTTCTGTAAAGGCATTCGCGTGTTCACGACGCACGATAAATAGTTCGAAACGATCTGTGAAGCGTTCGTCTTCAGGGTTTTTCTTCGCTAATGGTGAGATTTCCACTGGGTGTCCGTAGATGAATGTTGGTTGAACTAATGTTTCTTCTACTTTTTGTTCAAAGAATTCATTAATAATATGTCCAACTTCATGAACATCTTTGACTTCTACACCATGTTCTTTCGCTAGAGCTTGCGCTTCTTCTTTTGTCATCGGCTTCCAGAAGTCTACACCTGTTGCTTCTTTTACCGCATCTACCATGTGAAGTCGTTTCCAGCCTGGAGCAAGATGGATTAAGTCATCGCCATATTGAATATCAGTAGTACCTAATACTTCTTGTGCCACATGAGAAATCAAATTTTCAGTAAGCGCCATAATATCTCGGTAATCTGCATAGGCTTCGTATAATTCAATCATTGTAAACTCAGGGTTATGACGAGTTGAGATACCTTCATTACGGAAGACACGTCCAATTTCATAAACTTTTTCAAGTCCACCCACGATTAAACGTTTAAGATGTAATTCAATTGCTATACGCATGTATAATTCCATATCCAGAGCATTGTGATGTGTAATGAACGGACGCGCCGCTGCACCACCAGCAATCGTGTGCAACATTGGTGTTTCGACTTCTAAATAATCATGGCTATCTAAATAACTGCGGATAGCACGGATAATCTTAGAGCGTGTGATGAACGTTTTTTTACTATCTGAATTTGTCATTAAATCCAAATAACGTTGACGGTATCGTTGTTCTACGTCCTGCAAACCATGGAATTTCTCAGGCATTGGGCGTAATGATTTCGTTAGGAAAGTAAATTCCTCTGCCTTCACAGATAACTCGCCTACTTGAGTACGGAATACATTTCCGCGGATCCCTACGATATCACCTAAGTCTGCTTGGTTAAATAAATCGTATTGGTCGTCACCTACATGATCTTTACGAACGTAGATTTGGATTTGTCCTGCTAAATCTTGAATGTGAGCAAAGCCGGCTTTCCCTTTTCCGCGCTTAGTCATAATACGTCCAGCAATAACAACTTCACGTAAGTTCTCTTCTAATTCTTCTTTTGAAAATTGGTCGAACTGTTCAACCACTTCATTTGATAAGTGTGTACGTTCGAAACGGCTACCAAATGGGTCCATACCGTTTTCACGAATATTCGTCATCTTTTGGCGTCTCACCAAAAGTTGGTCGTTTAATTCTTCAATGTTTGACACGTGTTTCACTCCTTCTATTTGTGCTTCGTTAGTAGAGACCGTCTTAAAAGTCGGTTAGAAGGATACAAACTTCCTTAGAAAGTGTTTGAACCCCTCTACAACCAATTAACTAAATGTAATTACTTGCATTCCACCAATAGCGTTCAATTAATCCATAATGTACCTATTGTACACAATTTCCGCACTCTATTCACCACTTTCGATTCAATTTGTACGGATTTACAAAGATTTCACTTTTCAGAAAATTAATTTCAGCTATCTTAGGTGTTAGACACGGTTCCATCTTTATTACTTATCCAAGTTTATTTATTCCTATATTGAAGTAAAAATATGCTAAAATTTCCGTATTAACATGAGAGGAGATTTCATTATGTATCGTAATTTAAATGATTTTATTCAAGAATGGGAAAGAAACTGTAAGGGGACTTTAGCAGTTTTCGAATCAATAACAGATGAAAAAAAACATGCAGCAATCGTTGAAGGTCATAGTTCACTTGAATCATTAAGCTGGCACTTAACAACTTCTCCTGCTTATTTCATGGGACAAGCGGGACTTTCTCTTGATGTCGAGTTGGATTCTAAAAATACTCCATCCGTAATCAGTGAAATTGTAAGTACTTATAAATCTGCAAGTAAAAATATTGTTAAAGTGGCAAAAGAAAACCTGTCTGATGAAATGCTTTTAACAGAAGTGAATAGCCATGGCCGCTTAACACCTATTGGGGCTATTCTTCGTTTAATGGTCGATCATCAAACACATCACCGCGCTCAAATGCAAGTATTGCTTCGCCAAGCAGGATTACGTGTTCCTGGTGTAATGGGGCCAACAAAAGAAGATTTAGCGAGATAAATACGCTAAAAGGCATCCTTAATCACTACTGATACAAGGATGCCTATTTATTATATAGCTTCTGCTTCGTCGTATTCTGCTAATTCCATTGCTACACTTTGTAGTACAGCACGTAATTCAGCTGCTGTTTCCATTTGATTGATGGCGTTACGGACTTTTCCATTACCGCGAATTCCTTTTAAATACCATGAAGCGTGTTTACGCATTTCACGAACAGCTACCCCCTCACCTTTAAGCTGCATTAAACGTTCAAAATGAAGTAGGCAAACGTCCATTTTTTCAGCTACTGAAGGTTCTGGTTTTAATTCACCAGTTTCTAGGTATTGTACCGTTCGATAAATCATCCAGGGGTTCCCTAATGCAGCGCGTCCGATCATAACAGCATCAACGCCAGTCTCATCTAACATGCGTTTAGCATCTTGAGGAGTTTCAACGTCACCGTTCCCGATGAATGGAATACTTATAATTTTCTTTACTTCTTTAATAATTTCCCAGTTCGCTTTTCCTTCATACATTTGTACTCTTGTACGTCCATGCATGGCAATTGCTGCTGCTCCGGCACGTTCTGCAGCTTGTGCATTTTCGACTGCGAAGATATGTTCGTCATCCCAGCCTATACGCATTTTTACACTAACAGGTTTATCGACTGCATCCACAACAGCGGAAACCATTTCATAGATTTTATTTGGATCAAGCAGCCATTTTGCTCCCGCTTCACATTTGATGATTTTATTTACCGGACAGCCCATGTTGATATCAATAATATCTGCATTTGTATTTTTATCAACATATTGTGCAGCTTCTACCAGTGTTTCTTTATCTCCACCAAAGATTTGTAATGAAAGTGGATTTTCACGCTCATCGATATACAGCATATCTAATGTTTTTTGGTTACGCTGAACCAGCCCTTTATCGCTGATCATTTCAGCATATACTAAACCAGCACCAAATTCCTTTACTGTTAAGCGAAAAGCCGAGTTACATACTCCAGCCATAGGCGCTAGTACGACACGATTATCCATAACGATATCGCCAATTTGAAATGGCTTATTTTGTGTAGTCAATACATTCTCCTCCGAATAGGAAAGGCCAGCCTTCCCCTTACTTAATTATTCTATATATCACGAATCACAATTCGCTTAAAAATATACCCTAAATCTCAATCGAAAAGCGTTTTACTCTTCTCGTAAAAACTCCTCAACACTGTTTAGCGTTTTCCATTTAGTAATGCCTTCTCCTGCGAGGTCCATACTTTCCAGGCTTGACTTAGCCCTTTCAACCTGGGGTGTCTGAAAGCCATTAGCCATTTCTAAAAGCGGAACTAATACAAAGGCTCTTTCGAACATTCTAGGATGTGGAACGATTAATTGCTCAGTTTCAATATTGTCGTTATTATAAAGCAAAATGTCAAGGTCTATAATTCGAGGACCCCATCTAATTTCACGAACACGACCTAGCTCATTCTCAACGGATTGACATATTTTTAGCATATCCATAGCCGGGTGAGATGTTTCTATCTCAAGAGCTATATTTAAAAATGCAGGCTGGTCTACATAGCCAACAGGGGCAGTTTCATAAATAGAAGAAATCGTTTTTACAGTTACGTGTGGCTTTTCCTTTAAAAGTTGAACCGCAAGCTGCAAGTTTTGTTCCCGTTCCCCCATATTGGTTCCTAAAGATAAATATACTTTATTCATAAAAGTGACCCCTTACAATCTCTACTGCTACTTCTTTATAATGTCCTGGAATAGGAGGATCAGGTTTAATCACTTCTACCTTACATCCATAAACTTGTCCTTCATAATTCTTTAGAATAATAGTCGCGATGTTTTCAGCAACAGCTTCGATTAACTTATAGGGTTTCCCCTCTATTACTTCTTTACAAATATCATAGACTCCTACATAACTTACCGTATTATCCAGCTCATCAGTTTGTCCTGCCTTTTGAATATCAACAGCCAAGGAAACAGTTGCTCTGAACCTTTGTCCCAGTACGTTTTCTTCTGGTAATACCCCGTGATAACCAAAAAACTGCATATCTCTTAAATGTATATAATCCATCTTTCCATCTCCTAAAGCAATTAGTGTCTAGCAGGTAATTCTTCATTTACCTCGAATTTCCCCGTTAACGCATCAATCATTTTAACGGTACGTGCCACTTCTTTCACATCATGAACCCGTACAATATGGCATCCCTTCATTACGCCATAAGCACAAGTTGCCGCCGTTCCCTCAACACGTTCTTCTAAAGGTAAATTAAGAATGGTCCCTATCATGCGTTTACGAGAAGTGGCAAGTAATACCGGATATCCAATTGACACAAGATTCTCTAATCGTTGCATTGTTTCAATACTTTGTTGGAGGTTCTTTACAAAGCCAATCCCTGGATCCAGGATAATATGTGTTTCTGGCACACCAGCTTGTTTCACAATATCGATGCTCTTTTGAAGATCTTCCATATAGTCTTCAAAAAAGTTGTTATAAGTCGCATCTTCCCGATTGTGCATTAAAATAATGGGAACATTGAACTCAGCTGCTACTTTTGCAATTTCAGGATCGGCTTTTGCCCCCCATATATCATTAATCATATGAGCACCAGCTTCAACTGCCGCTCTTGCAACCGCTGATTTGTATGTATCAATGGAAAGGATAGCTGGCACTTCCTTCAACAAAGCTTTTATGACAGGCACGACTCTCTCAATTTCTTCTTCATCTGAAATTCGTGTATATCCTGGGCGCGTTGACTCTCCCCCGATATCGATTAACTTGGCACCATTCGCAACCATTTCTTTGGCATGCTGCACAGCTCTTTCAACGGAATTAAATTTCCCTCCATCGGAAAACGAATCTGGAGTTACATTTAAAATCCCCATAACAAACGTTTCTTTCTTATAATCAAGTTCTATATTATTAAGTTTTAAAGGTTTCTGATATTTCGAAAGCATAGTTTACCCCTCTTTACTTGATGTTTTCTATGTATTGTTTCAGGAAATATTTTTTCAATAAAATATTTCCCGCGGAATTTTATTAAAGCTCGGGCTCCAAGTAATTTTACCATCATTTTATACTTTATTATTTTTAATTGCTTAAGTTTTGAGTAAAAACGTGATTCCTTCATAGTCTCTCTTCTTACACAAGAAAATAATTATGGCATATGATGCATATGAGTTATTTTTTAGGAGGCTTATAAGATGAAAAATAATAATAACGTTGATAAAAAAAATGAGATTAATAATCTAGAGAATCAAGCTGCTGCACTTGCAGTAATTGCCGGCTTGTTTTCAACGCTGGGAGAAGGAATTGCAACAATCTCCACTGCCCTTGCACTGCAGGCAACACAACAACAAAACAATCAAGAAAGTGATACTAACAACGCTAAAATCGATTTAAGAAACATAGAAAGAAAGATTGATAATTTGGAAAAGGAAATAATACAAATGAAGAAAATGCTTCTAAGTAAACGAACTTAACCAACTGGTTACACCTTAGCAAAAAGGAATTTTATAAGAATCTTTAAGTAAACTGACATAAAACTAGTTTACCCATAGATAAGAAAAAGCATTTCATCTTCGAAAGTATTACATTAAAACAAAAAGGCATTACCCCTAAGGGTAACGCCAGAATGATTTTATTCCATTAGTCTTCGAAGTTGTAAAGAGCTGTAGATAAGTAACGCTCCCCATTAGATGGAACGATTGCTAATACGTTTGAACCTTTGCCAAGTCGTTTAGCAGTTTCAATTGCAGCATAGATCGCTGCCCCAGAAGAAATCCCTACGAGAATACCTTCTTCACTGCCAGTTTTACGAGCTACCTCAAAAGCAGTGTCGTTATCTACCTGGAAGATTGAAGTATATACTTCTGTGTTTAATACTTTAGGTATAAATCCAGCACCGATCCCTTGGATTTTGTGCGAACCTGGGTTACCGCCTGAAAGAACAGGAGAGTCTTTAGGTTCAACAGCGATGATTTCAATTTCAGGGTATTTTTCTTTTAGCACTTCCCCGGCACCAGTGATCGTACCACCAGTTCCAATACCCGCGACAAATGCGTCTAATTTAAGCCCATCAAATGCTTCTACGATTTCCGGACCTGTAGTCAATCGGTGAACTTCAGCATTTGCTGAGTTTTCAAATTGCTGTGGTAAGAAGTAGCCATTTTCTTGTGCTAAACTTTCAGCTTTTGCGATGGCACCTTTCATTCCTTCTGGACCAGGTGTTAATACTAATTCAGCTCCATAAGCACGAAGTAATTTACGACGTTCGATACTCATTGTTTCCGGCATTACTAAAATGGCACGGTAACCTTTTGCAGCTGCAACCATTGCTAAACCGATACCAGTGTTGCCTGAAGTTGGTTCAATAATTGTGCCGCCTGGTTGTAAAGTACCGTCTTTTTCTGCTGCTTCAATCATTGCTAATGCAATACGATCTTTTACAGAACTGCCTGGGTTGAAAAATTCTAATTTTACATAAACGTTTCCTTCATTTTCCCCTGTTGCATGGTTTAATTTTACGATTGGTGTTTGCCCGACTAACTCTGCAACTGAATTCACTAATTTACTCATATTCGTCATCCCTCTCCTCAATACCTACTATATTAATAGGTTTTATCTATTTAGTATATTATCAATTTAAGATACTTTATGTCAACAAAATCGAACTAAATATTGTGAATATTTTACAAATATACGTTTAAGACTCTCCATAGAACCATGTAGCGTTGAATTCTTTCCAGAATGTTTCAGGCGTAATTGATGTCGGTAATTGTTCCAAAGATAATACTCTTTCAATATGACCCCTTACTTCTTCATATGTAAACGACTTGCCATCGTTAACTTCTTTTACATAGACGATTCCATATCGGCCATCACTCATAACAAATGGTTCACTGATGTCACCCGCACTTAACTCCTGAACAGCCTGCGGTATGCTTGAATCGATATTTTTTTGAGACTGAGTGATAAACCCAATATCTCCGCCTAAACTTGCTGAAGTCGTGTCAAGAGAACGCTCACGTGCAAGAACAGAGAAATCCGATCCTTCTTCCAGTTCACTCTTTACGCTTTGCGCATCCTTCTTTGACTCCACTATTATGATGCTTGTTCCATATGTAGTTGGGATGTTATAAAGCGATTGATTTTCATCATAGTAAGTAGCTACTTGCTCCACATCTGTAACAATGTCTTTTGTTAGAACCTTTTCCAGGATGAGCTGGGCACGTACTTTTTGACGCAACTCCTCATCCGTTAGTTCTTGAATTGTCGTGTCTGTTTTATCTTGTGCGGAACGCATGAGGGCAATTTCCAATTCGATCTCCTCATCTGTTACCTTAATATTATACTCTTCTGCGGCTTTTTCCATAACCGCTTCGTTTACTAAGGTTTGTAGCGTCTCTTTCCCGTATCTACTTTCCATGGCCGCCATCCAGTCCTGGCGAGTTATCTTTTTTTCATCGATGGCAGCGACGATTTCGTCGCCGCCATCCAGTTGTTTCCCATCTGGCCATAGCCAAAGGATAAACCATAGAATATTCCCCACAAATAAAATCGCTAATAATGTTAAAGTCGGTTTGGTTTTTAATCTTCGCTGTGATAGTGGTGTTTGGTTGGATGTTTGATTTGAATAATTATTGTGCTTTGATTTCATTTATAAAACCTTCAAGTTCTTGTTGATCGAAATGATATTTTTCTAAACAGAAATGGCATTCCGCTTCTGCCCCACCATCCTCATCGATCATTTCCTGAATTTCCTGGGCACCCAGACTAATGATTGCTACACCAAAACGCTCTTTTGAACATTGACATTTAAACTCTACTGGAGACTTACTAAGTACTTGAACATTATCCTCACCTAAAACTACTTCTAAAATTTGTTCTGGAGTTAAACCTCTTTCAATCATTTTCGAAACCGGTTCTATGTTTTGCAAATGTTGTTCAATTCGTGAAACTGTATCCTCATCACAGCCTGGCAGAATTTGAATGATAAAACCACCTGCTGCTAATACGCTATTATCTGGATTTACGA
Organism: Ureibacillus sp. GCM10028918; assembly: GCF_042666115.1. Taxonomy (NCBI): domain Bacteria; kingdom Bacillati; phylum Bacillota; class Bacilli; order Caryophanales; family Caryophanaceae; genus Ureibacillus; species Ureibacillus sp. GCM10028918. Next base: position 46,224 of record NZ_JBHTFK010000036.1, on the reverse strand, counting down.
GTACGCCTAAACCGACCGATGAAGGAACTTGCTCGGAAACCGCGAAATAATAGGTGAAGTCTTCTGCAATTTCGCCTGAAACGATAGGAGTTTGTCCAGAGAACATATCGCGTAATCCTAAGTCTTTTACGACTGTAAGTGTTCCTTCTGACCCTACTGCACGTAGAACATCTAATTTACCGGCTGAATTTAGGTCAAAGTGGACTTGTGGATTCGTTACAAAACCGCGTACTTCGCCATCAGCATTGGCGTCAATAATCATTGGACCGATTGGACCGTTCCCTTCAATCTTCACCGTTAATTTATCCTCACCTTTTAACATTGCCCCCATCATGACAGTAGCGGTCATTGAACGTCCTAAGGCAGCCGTTGTAGTTGGCCAAGTATTATGTCTTTTCTGAGCTTCTCCAACTGTCTCTGTTGTTCTTGCAGCAAAGGCACGGACATTCCCATTGAATCCCAATGCTCTTATTAGGTAATCATTCATGAAGTTATTCCTCATTTCTTATTGGTTTCTTTTATAAATAACACGAAGACCTTTTAGGGTTAAAAAATCATCCACAATATCAATCATTGTCGTTTCACTAGCTAATAGCTTTGCTAGGCTTCCTGTTGCCACTACGAGTGGTTCTACCATACTATTTTCTTTCATTCGACTAACAATGCCTTCAACTTGCCCTACAAATCCGAAAATAATTCCTGCCTGCATTGCAGAAACTGTATTTTTACCGATTACATTCGGTGGGCGAGAAATTTCAATGCGCGGTAATTTTGAGGCTCTTGAATAAAGTGCCTCCGTAGATATAGTAATTCCAGGAGAAATCGCTCCCCCCAGGTAGTCTCCTTTTTCATTTATAAAGCAATATGTTACGGCAGTGCCAAAGTCTATTACAATGATTGGACTTTTACCGCCATATTCTTCAATAGCTGCAACAGCATTTACGATTCGATCTGCACCTACTTCACGCGGATTTTCGTATTTAATATTCAACCCATTTTTGACTCCCGGACCGACGATTAACGGTTTAATATGAAAATATTTTCGGCACATTTCTTCTAATACATACATGATTGGCGGGACAACAGAGGAAATAATGATTCCTTTTATATGCCCGAAAGAAATTTGGACATGTGAGAAAAATGCTTTTACCTGCATTGCATATTCATCTTCTGTTCTATGAGGATTAGTTTCCATTCGCCAATGATGCTTTAATTTTTCCTCTTCAAATATTCCCAAGGCAATATTTGAATTGCCTGCGTTCAATACAAGAATCATCTAATCACGCCCAATTTTTAGTCCAATTTTTTAAAATAATACCATATTATTGATTTATATACACAGTAATAGAATTCTACGGACTGCATAAAGTTACTCCCTTGATTGTGTTGTTTTGAACTGATTAAAATTTCCTCTTAAGGTAGTAGTAATTTAATTTACCAAGACAACTTTCTGGCATGTAATAAAAAAGTTGTCTTTGGACACAAAAAAACTGAATGAGTATGGCCTTAGCATACTCATTCAGTGCAAAAATCATTTATTCAATTCTTTTTGTTTGGATGTCAATACTTAAAGAAATGGTTACTTTTCTCGATCTTCTTTGATTCCTTCAGTAGATTGAGTTGAATCCTTTTCTTTTGGTAAATCCTTAATTGTTGGGTCTTGTGTTTGGCCAACAATTTCTTTTTCTAACGAAGTATTACCCGTAGTTTCTACTGCTAAATCTTTTGATTCAGGGTTTTCAGAACCAGGTTTTGATAATTCAACTGTTGAATCTTCTTCAACTTTTGAATAGTCTTTACGCTCTGGAAGTGTCCCGTGATCCCTTAAATGCTCAATTTGTGCAGCATCTAATGTTTCAACCTCAAGTAAGGTATTGGCAATTAATGTTAATAAATCACGCTTTTCCGTTAGGATTTGCTTTGTACGTTCATATTGATTCACGATAATGGATTGCATTTCTTTATCGATTTCATATGCAATCGAATCAGAATAGTTTTGTTCCGAGTTAAAGTCACGACCTAAGAACACATTACCACCTTGAGTAGAACCGAATTGCATTGGTCCTAACTTATCACTCATCCCATATTCTGTAACCATTGAACGAGCAATACCAGTAGCGCGTTGGAAGTCATTATGTGCACCTGTAGAAACTTCACCGAATGTGATATCCTCGGCAACACGACCTCCTAAAAGTCCTGCAATTTTATCCAATAACTCTGGTTTTGTCATGAAGTAACGATCTTCTTTAGGAAGCATTACTGCATACCCCCCCGCTTGACCACGAGGAACAATTGTAACTTTATGCACTTTTTCAGCTTGGTCTAAAGTTAAACCAACAACTACGTGACCAGCTTCATGGAAGGCAACAATATTGCGTTCTTTTTTTGAGATAACACGACTTGATTTTGCTGGACCCGCAATAACACGGTCAGTTGCTTCATCAATATCCAACATGTCAATCTTCTTTTTATTACGACGAGTAGCAACAAGTGCTGATTCGTTTAATAGGTTTTCTAAATCGGCACCCGAGAAGCCCGGTGTACGTTGAGCAATCGCCTTAAGATCTACATCTTCACGTAATGGTTTATTGCGTGCGTGTACTTTTAAGATTTGCTCACGACCTTTAACATCTGGGCGACCAACCGTGATTTGACGGTCAAAACGTCCTGGACGAAGTAATGCTGGGTCTAAAATGTCTGGGCGGTTAGTCGCTGCGATAATGATAATACCTTCATTTACACCGAAACCATCCATTTCTACAAGCAATTGGTTTAGCGTTTGTTCACGCTCATCGTGACCGCCGCCAAGTCCTGCTCCACGTTGACGACCAACTGCATCAATTTCATCGATAAAGATAATACATGGTGCGTTTTTCTTTGCATTTTCGAATAAGTCACGAACACGGCTTGCACCGACACCAACGAACATTTCTACGAAGTCAGAACCTGAAATCGAGAAGAATGGTACGCCAGCCTCGCCAGCAACCGCACGAGCAAGTAATGTCTTACCTGTCCCTGGAGGACCTACTAGTAAAATACCTTTCGGGATACGTGCACCCATATCAGTAAATTTACGATGATCTTTTAAGAAGTCAACTACTTCAACTAGTTCAGCTTTTTCTTCGTCTGCACCAGCAACATCATTAAATCGTACTTTTTTCTTTTCAGTATCGTATAGCTTCGCTTTACTTTTACCGAAGTTCATCACTTTATTACCGCCACCTTGAGATTGACTCAATAGGAAGAAGAATAAAATGATAATAATGATGAACGGGATAATACCAGTAAAGAATTGAACCCACCCACTAGTTTCCGGGGCTTTTAGCCAATTAATATTCGGATTATTTGCCGCTGTTTCATTAATCTTAGTCATTAAAGCTTGGTTGTCCTGTGGGAGATTAACAACAAAGGTTTGCCCTTCTTCATACCCTGTCAATTCCCCTTCTACTACAAGTACACCTGCATCAGGTTGAATATTTGCATTTTCAACTGTACCTGCATCTAAAGCCTCTAAAAACTCATGATACGTTAACTCTTCTGAAGGGGTACTGCCTCCATTGAAAGTTCCAAAAATACCTATAATCACGAGAAAAATTAATAAGTAAAATATGGTGTATCGAAATATTCGATTCATCCCCAGCCTCCTCACAACATAACAGAAAAACTATAAGTAAAATCTTATCATACCATTATTTTTTCATACAACGAAAAGCACCGGTAAAATTCACAATTTACAATTTTTGTTGAAAAGAATTCAAAAATTGAAATTTTTAGAAGGAATAAACCTCTCTTTTCAAAATGCCAATGTACGGTAAGTTACGATATTTTTCTGCGTAATCTAATCCATATCCAACTACAAATCCATCTGGTACTTTAAAACCGACAATATCAGCTTTCAAGTCTACTTTACGACCAGAAGGCTTATCTAAAAGTGTAACAATTTTAATTGTTTTTGCTTTTCGATATTTAAATAAATCAACTAGATAGCTTAGTGTTAGGCCACTATCAATAATGTCTTCAATAATGATGACATCACGGCCTTCCACACTTGTATTCAAATCTTTTAAAATCTTTACTTCTCCTGAAGATACCGTTGCATTTCCATAGCTCGATACATCCATAAAATCGATTTCAATGTATGATTCAAAACGCTTCATTAAATCTGTCATAAAAGGGACAGCACCTTTTAAAACACCAATCGCCAGCGGGAACAGATCTTTATACTCTTCTGTTAATTGAGCTCCTAGTTCAGCTATTCTTTCTTGGATTTGTTCTTCTGTTAATAGAATCTTTTCAATATCATTTTGAATCATGGTGGTTCCTCCTTGAATTATCAAACACCTTAAAAACAATCACTAATGTAAATACTCTTTAAAAATGTGTTCAATTGCTTAAAACTTTAATCGTTTTTATCTTACTTTATATGAAAAATATAAACCCTTTAGCGTAACGCAAGATGCGCTGCTCTTAAAAATATTTCCTTACTAATTATAATAACTTATTTTAATGAAGAAACGTTACTATTTTCACTTGCAATCATAAGAACCATATCATCACTTTCCCGTTTAAGATCTGAAAGCGATTTACTCACCCTTAAACCTATAACAGCCAGCACTTGATCTTTGGCATCAACGAGTATTGGCCAATATGCTCGTTCTTCTAATGGTATCTTTTCATCAATAAAAAGTCTGGATAATCGTTTGGGGTCTTCCATCCCTTTCAATGAAATGCGGTCGCCATTTGCACGAGTTCTTATTAAGAGTGGGGTAGTAACCAATTTCGAGTTAAAGAAATATGTCCTTACATTCTGTCCCTTTGTGTGTACAACATTTGAGGCTTCTCCTATGTATATTCGAGTGCCATTTTGCAGTTGTGTCCACTCTTCCATCAATACTGTTTGATGAGAAAGGTTTTCATACATAAAGTCTGTTAACTTCTCGAATTTCACTTCTTCGTAATTTCGTTTGGCAACGAACTGTTCCGGTAAATGAAGACTTGCACTCCCATGGGACGATTCACACAAACTTAAAATAGAGGAAATGAGTGTATAGCTATGGTTAAATTTAGAACTATTGTAAAGATAGTTTAATAGTATTAAAATGATCCTCCTTTGTAAAGCAACTGGTTCTTTTTGAAATAAGGGAATCTTTAGTGTATAGGACTGTTTTCCACTTTCTGCGACAATGTGGGGAAAACGCTCTAAAGCAATAGCTCTTAATACATCATCATCCTGCTGTAAATTTTGGGCAAACTGGACTGCATGGGAAGAAACATTTCTATTTTCATTTTTTAATAGGGGTACTATATGATGACGAAAGCGATTTCGCGTGTAATCATCTTTTGCATTACTTGCATCTTCTCGATACAAGCCCCCCTTTTCCTGTAAATATTCCCTAATTTCCTCTTTTGTAACCGCTAAAAAAGGGCGAATAATTGTACCAGTAGAAAAACTTCTACTTGCATAGATACCTTTCATGCCACTAATGGTCCCAGCTTTTGTTAAAGCCATTAGGATAGATTCCAATTGGTCGTCCGCATGATGAGCAGTTACAAGCTTTTGAATGTTATTTTGTTTCATCAACTCTTCAAAATAAGTGTAGCGCTCTCTACGGCAAATGGCTTGAGAGTTACCTCCTTCTTCACGAAGTAATTGAGGGATGGGGATTGAGGTACTAAAAACAGGAATGTTATTTTGATGGCAAAACTGTTCGACGAAAAATCGATCTTCTAAAGATGTCTCTCCTCTTAACATATGGTCTACATGGGCAACAAATAATCTAATTTCAAAAATATGTTGGAACTTCTTAAAAAAATGTACTAACCCCATAGAGTCAATTCCACCAGAACAAGCAATGAGAAGACGGTCGCCCTTTTCAATTAGTTGTTGTTCAGAAATATACTTTTGTACTTTTAATTCAAATGACACATCTTCTCACCTCAGGTTAATCAATATTACTCATCCATTATGATATTTCTTTACTTAAAGGACTAAATACAGCCCATTTCGGAACAACATGGTTGACTGTAAACATAATGACTGTACAATCATCATCAACCGGATAAACTTCTCCAAATTGCTCCATTACATCATACAAAATTACTTCAATTGGCATATCATTTTGGATGCGTGCCTTTAATAGCTTTACCAGATATCTCTCTTGTTCTTCCCAATCAAAATCACTTGAGAATACACCATCCGATACCATGACAACAAAATCATCTGCAAGTAAATTCACTTTTTCTGTTTCAATTGAGAATACTGGCATGAATCCAACAGGGGCCGCTGCACCATCTACTTTTAGTAATCTCTCCCCGCGTAATATATAGGTCGACATACTTCCAGCCTTCCATGACCAAAGCGATCCTTTTTGCAAATCGACTAAAGCAAAATCGATTGTTGCATACATGTCTACTTCTCGATTTAGAGACATAACATAGTGTAGAGTATGCATTGCTGTTTCCGGATTCATATTATAGCTTAAGCATTCTCTCATCAGACGCACTAATCTGCGGCTTTCACGCTGTGCTTCCCTGCTTTGCCCCATACCATCCGATAGCATAACCGCGACAAGACCCGGGTGGATATGGAAAATTGCGTGTGTATCTCCTGAAACCCAGGCTGAATTTTTTGCTCTACTATATATATCATACTCTATTTCATAACGAACTGCTGAGCGAAAACGTATTTGCACATGAGCAAATGGATTTTTTTGGTCCGAAATCTTCTCCACTTGAAAAGGCTCGGAAAAGACATCATATAGAATGGGTAGAACAATCCGTTCACAAAGCATATATTGATCGTCGTGAGTACGATTCTTTTGTGCAAAAGAACAAATAACAACTCGCTCTCCCACAGTATTATTTAATACATCAATTTGGAAACATTGCACCTGAGCTCGTTTAAATTGCTGTTCCAATTCCTCCTCTATCGTTTTAAAAGAAAGGGTCTCATCTCTCATATCCTCCATTAATTTATTTAAGTGGTTACTTAAATCTCGAAGCTGAAGGGCAATCATTTTTTTCCCGTGATAGAATTGGCCATTCATTTTGTCAGTATAGAGTTGATGATCCAATTCTTCCAACAGTCGTGTTGATTTGACACACTGTGCTTTTATCCGTTTCTCAGCCCGAATCTGCTCGGATTCCTTAACACCTGCCCTCGCCACAAACCAATCTTCGATAATGGGCTCCATTGTATTTCTGGCACCCCAACAACTATCATATCGAAAACAACTTAAACACGTTGCACACGGTTCAACTTTCCTAGGTTCATTTACCGGTTCTGTCGATGTAAATCGATCAAACACTAATTCTTTCATGAATAAGACGAAATTTTGAAAGGACTCCAACTTTTCTGTTGTATGTTCTGTCAACCATTGCTGCCGTTGAAGTAAAACTTCATCTCGTTTTGGATGAATTGCATCGTAAAGGAATGTAACCATACTTTTTGGTAAGGCGAAGAAAACAATCCCTGCAATAGCAATTGACACAAAATACACTGAATCTAGTGGTAAGGTTGCATCGTAAAAGAAAAAGAATACACTTGGAACCATACTCCCGATTACAACTCCAAAGCGACCAACCTTACTAAACAACCCGGCTACAACACCAGTCATGGCATAAACGGAAATCATCCCGGTAAAAGATAATTTCGCTACCCCAACCAAGGCACCGACAATTGTTGCGACCATTGCGGCTATCGGAACGCCTCCTGTTATTGCGGCAATACAAATTGCTATATGCAGCAAAAAAGGATACAAACCAAAATAGGAAACGACTACTGATTGAACTCCTGTCAACACCATGGCTAAAATAACAAGTCCTGCCCCCACTCGTTCATAACTCCAGCCTGCCGCCCAAAATCGGTGAGGCTGCACTAAAAAGAGATTCACAAAAATTGTCATTAAAAATGCTAATATGACTTCGTAGTAAATATACAGCTGTACAATTAATGGCGGTATTCCTACATGTGCAATGCCTTGCCATAGAAATTGTCCAAAGAAGATGGCTAAACCAACTGAAATTCCAATTGGCAGTTTCCAATACTTAAATCGGGTAATTGCTTCATATAGCACAAGCTGTAACCCTAAAATAAATACTTGTCCTAAACTTAAAGTAAGCGCCCCTAATAAACCTCCAACAAGAACTGCCCATTTTTCATTTTCATATCTTTGTTTGACAATTGCCCAAAGAGGTAATAAAAACGGAACGGCCGCTTCAAACATTACTGCTCTTGACAGAAACAATGCCAATAACAAAAAGAAAATGTGAATAAAGAAACTTGATTTCTTAAGAGCGAAGCTTTTAAAGAAAGTTAGCCCCGATGTCTTTTCGTTGATCATTTCGATATTTGCCATTTTTACAGCTCCTTTAATTAATAGTGTTAGCGCCTATTATATAAAAGAGTTTCCATAAAATTTGTCTAGTAGTGAAATAATAGAATAAAATCGTTCGACGTAATGTCCGATAAGACAACAATAAAAAATACTTGTCGTAAAGTTGAGGATCGTTAAGGGAGACTACTTTATTTCAATGGTTCTGAAGGATAAACTAAGACTATGGATTATGAAGTAGAATTTCGGAGGCAATTTATCATGTTAAATAGTTTTAGTTTACTTGCTCTTTTATGTTCCGTTGGCTCGATTTTAGTCGTTTTAGGTATCATTTTAACAATCCCCGCTGTGTGGCAGATCTTCATGCTTATTGTTGGTCTAATCCTTTGTGGGACTGGCATTTTCGGCGTCACAAAACTTCTATTGAGCGAAAAAGGGAGATAAAAGGAAGATTACTTGTTATATCAAAAGGTGCTCTTTAAAGGATTTTTCTAATAAAGATTCTGATAAAGCGGGCTTTAGGTGAGCGGTCTTAGCACACAAAGGCCCCACTTCTAAACTTTCCACAACTATTGCGCAGCTTACGTGGTAGGCTGCGGCTTCTATTTAAAACAACTTTCTGTATAGTAACCCAGTTTTGCTTTATTAAAATAACTCACGATATCTTTACTTTACTAAATAGATTCTCGTAGTGTCCTTTGGGTTATTGGTCTTGGCACACAATCAGCTAGCTCCAAATTCTAGACTTTCCGCAACTATTGCGCAGCTTACGTGGTAGGCTGCGCGTTCTATATAGAAAGACTTTCTGTATAGTAACCTAAAATTTGTTTTACTAAAGTAATTCTGAGACTCTTTTATTTCACTAAACCAAAAAGGCTGTTGGGAGACATCTCACCAACAGCCTTTATCTATATAACACTTTTTCTACGCTTTAAAACAGACAGCAAACTACCCTCTTCTAGCTCCACGGCCACCGCGTTTAGACTCAGTTGCACGTTTTAAAGTTGTAAGACGTTCGTCACTATCTTTTAGGAATCGCGCCATTTTTTGCTCAAAGTTTTCTTTTGTTGGACCATTACGATCATTAGAACGATTGTTATCGCGACGTGGACGATGAGGACGTTCAGGACGTTCAGGACGTTCAGTTCTTTCTGGTTGTGGCTTTGCTTTACGGATTGATAAACCAATCTTGCCATCCGCTTCAACATTCATCACCTTAACTTCAACAACATCTCCAACTTTAAGATGCTCGTTGATGTCTTTAACATAGTTGTCTGCAACTTCACTAATGTGAACTAGGCCCGTTTTGCCATCTGGCAGCTCAACGAATGCTCCAAAATTTGTGATTCCTGTTACTTTACCTTGTACTTTGCTGCCTACTTCAATTGACATAAAAAAAATGCTCCTCCTTAAAATTTAAGCGGCTTAACAGCCAGTAGTCAAATTTAGTGTAACGTGCATAATTGATTCACGTTTATCTTTTATTATAGCCAACAAAAAAAGAGTGTCAACAAGACAACTCTTTTTCTATTACTCGAAAAACACTTTTTTTATTGAAAATAAGCGATTGTTTGTCGTTTTTGTATGACATTAATTGGAAATATTGTTAGACTTTTCATCTTTTTCTTCATCTTCTGGGATAGTAAAGATTATTTCTCCATCATCGGATAAGAAATATTCTTTACGAGCTAATTTTGCAATATACTCATCATCTTCAAGTTTTGCTATTTGTAAATTTAACATATCCTGCTGTTCTTTAACTTCGTCCAGCTTTGCAACTACTTCTTCTTTCTGCTGTTGCTTTTCAGCTAGTCGTTTGTTTTGCGTTAAAGATGTACTTATTAAAAAAACAAGAACAATCGTTGCAAGCAATCCGAAAACGGTTAATCTTCTACGCGTTCTTACTTTTTGTTTTCTTGAATATTGTACGTGTGTTTCAGTTGATCGGACATAGTCATTTTCAAGCGTTCGAACATTATTAGATTGTCGTTTTTTACGCTCTGCCATATCCGTCACCTCCAAAAGTCTGTACATTCTATTATACTATTATTTCAACGTTTTTTAAAGAAAGTCCTTCTAACTTTTGTATAAAGTTTTTGAAAATGTTTTTTGAGGAATTTATTATATATTTTGCGAAATGGTAGGAATATAATCAAAATAATACGAATAACCAGTTTGATAGTACCTATAATAACATTCTTCACCAATTTAATAATTGCGATAATAGGCTTAATTATAAGGAAAATAAAGACTCGTCCAATAAAACGAAAAGTCGGTTGAAAAACAGCTTCATATAAAAAGATACCCAAAATCTGCGCTAATGGGTCGACTAAACGCCATTCTCCACCCTTAATAGTAAATAAAATATAAAATGTTAGGGCACCTAAAAGTGCCCAAACAATAAGCTCTACTCCATATCCCATTTTTCTTAAGATTGATTTTTGACTTAAAGCACTTAGTGAAAAACGTGTACAATCAACAATTGCACCAACCAATAAACCACTAAGCGCCATGATCAATATACTTACAACCTGTTCATTTATGGTCATCCAAATAATTTATGGAGGAAGCCTTTTGATAACCCTGAATCTTCGTCATCGTATTGTACTAGTTTTACATTTCCTTCTAATGTCAACAACCCTTTATCGACGTCTAAATGGACAATACGTAATTCCTCACCACGGATTAGTAAATGGCCTTGAGCAGTTCGGATATAAAACTCTTCCTGATCAAATCGCTCAATTTCCTTTACAGAAGTCATGTCCATTCTTTTTCGATTGCGCACTGTCACAAGATGGTCACCAGATGTCATAGTGTAACGATTACTTTCTTGATGTAGCGTCATATCGTTCCTCCTTCGCTTGTTTGTGTTTGTTCTGTTCACTTTATGCTGAAACTAAAAGAAGCATGACAACTATTTTGTTGCCATGCTCTAGAAATTTAATATTTTTATTCTCGTAATGTTAATTCAAATAAGAAGTTCTAAACTCTATTCTTCATCATCGATAAATTGAGGTTCGATTTTATCAAGCTTTTCTTCTTTAAGAATCGTAAACATATTCATGGCTTCTTCTTTACGAACATTTTCTCGTAAATCTTCTACACGAGCAGTTACTACTTTCTGTCCGAAACGGATCGCAAGCTCGTCTCCTACTTTCACGGCAGACCCAGCCTTAGCCACTTTCCCGTTGATCGTAATTCTACCTTGATCTGCGACTTCTTTCGCTAACGTACGTCTTTTTATTAATCTGGACACTTTTAAGAATTTATCGATTCGCATTTATAAGTTCTCCCTTTTCTCTAATACTTTTGCTTCATTCCAAAATGCATCTAATTGCTCCAAAGTAAAATGACTAAACGTAAGCCCACTTTCCTGTACCTTTTGTTCTACAAATTGAAATCTCCGAGCAAACTTTTCGTTCGCATGAATCATCGCTTCCTCAGGAGAAATTTTATAGAATCGAGCAATATTGACAAGCGTAAATAAAACATCCCCGAATTCGTCTAGGCGAGTTGCAGAACTTCCTTTTGTTACTTCCTTTTTAAACTCGTTCCATTCCTCCAGGAACTTCTCCCATGCACCATCTTCATTTGGCCAATCAAAGCCTACAGAAGCTGCTTTCTTTTGATAGTTAAAAGAAGTTAAAAGAGAAGAAGTTGCTCGATACTCTCCTTTTAATAAGGAGCCTGTTTGTTCCCCTTTTTCCTGTTGTTTGATTGCATCCCAATTTACCACTACCTCATCAGCATTTTGAACCGATACATCACCAAAAACATGAGGATGTCTACGGATCATTTTCTCACTGATTGAAGCTAAAACTTCTTCTAAGTTAAAATACCCATTATCTTCGCCAATTTGAGCATGCAAGAAGATTTGCAGGAGTACGTCTCCAAGTTCCTCTACCATACCAAAATCATCTTCTGCATCGATTGCTGCTAAAAATTCATGAGCTTCTTCTAATAAGTATTTCTTTAAGCTTTCATGGGTTTGTTTTTGATCCCATGGACAGCCATTTGGCCCTCTCAGGGTTGCAATAATTCGTCTGAATGTAGTCCAATCACGTAGAGCATCCAAGTCACCTTCAACTGGCGGGACGTAGATTGTAGTTAAATTATTGATTTCCATCGACTGATCCAACTCATACAAAGGAACAGTTGTTAAACGTTCTAACGAAGATCCTGCAGCCGTTACAATCGTGACCGGGTAATCATCTCGGTACTTTTCCATTAACGATAGTTTAACTTCCGATGCACTAAAAGAGTCGTACACCTGGGCAATTAATACATGTCCGCGCATGTTGATATCATGAATCGAAAAACTTGTCCCGTCCAACAATTGGAACCCTTCAATTGGATCAATTTTAAGCGCACCGAATATTGGGTCTAAAAAGCTTTGACCCCCTTCTATTACCAAGTCGATTTTCCCTTCTTTTTCAGCATCGATCAAAAGCTGGACAGTTTGTTCTGCAACTAAAGGATGCCCTGGAACAGCATACATCACTGGTTCCAATTCTACTGCTTCTATTAGTTTCGCTGTAATTTCTTCATAAACCGGTTGAAATGTACCATGTTTCTCGTAAACTGCGTCAAAGCTTTCAAATACAATACCTTCCTCCTGCAGTTCACTGATCACAGGGTGGTCCATTGTTCGAACATAGATTTTCTGTGCTGTTTTCAATTTTTTATATACACCCATTTGCAGCTGATTAAGTTCTGCTGCACCTAGGCCAATTACTGTTAACTTGTGCATATGTTCACCTACCTCTTTTTATTCAGCAATAGCTGGAAAGCCGCCATTCTACGCCCAAAAGGCACTAAAAACCATTCTTTCTCTGCCAGCAGTCTCGTTTTGGCAACAATTGTTAAATAAACAAATGCGCCGATAATGATCAAGCTGCCACCTGTTACAACCGCACCTATTCGACCTGAATGTAAGGCGATTGCGTTTTGTAGAATGCCGTCCATAACCATTACCGTTAAAATCATACCTCCACTGGCAAAACCCAGTTTTATGTAGAAATCACGTTTTGCTAGTCTCATCTTCAATAATTTTTTTAAATAAACCATCAGAAAGCCTGCACTGATAAACAGACCGATATTACTAGCGATAGCAGCCCCTAATACGTCCAGGTTAGGAATAAACAGCCGATTTCCAATAAACTTTAAGAGTATCGCTGCTAATAAAATGACTGCTGGAAATTTCAGCTTATTCATACCTTGGAGGATTGCCGTAAAAGTTAATATAATTGATAAGGGAATAATTTGTAATACATAAATCCTTAATACAGTTGATAAGCTATTTGTTTCAAAAAGCATTTCATTTACGTAAGGCATGACAATGATTAGTCCTATTGATGCTGCAACACCTAAAAGCAATGAAACTCGATAGGTCAATTGAATAAAGGGGGCGGCTCCACGTCCACTCGTTTTCTTGGATTGATAAGCTACTAGAGGTACAATCGCAAGCGAAAGTGAGGAAGCGATTATAACACCTAGCTGCACTAAAGGTTGACCACGGTCATAGATTCCTTTCATATTCATTGCATCTATTTCTGCCATACCATTTTCAAGTAATATTGAAAATACAGTAAATGAATCAATTAATTGAAAGCACAAAAGTAATAAGCTGCTCATACTCACACTTAAACTTAAGATGGTAACTTCTTTTACGATTGGCCATTTCCGTTCCTTACTTTTAACTTTCCCTGGTATCACGTTTATTCTTTTGGAGAAATAAAGCAGTAAAAGGACTCCCGCTATCTCCCCAATGACTGTACCAATGACCGCTGCATTTCCTGCTGCATATAGTGACTTCGATGTTGTCATTATAAGCCCTGCACCCAGTAATATAATACTCACCCGAACAAACTGTTCAATTACTTGTGCATATGCAACGGGCGTCATTTCGGCCTTTGCCTGAAAATGCCCTTTCATTAACGCAACAATTGGCATAAATAGCGTTACAAAAGAACCCGTCCTTAAGAGTGAAGCTAGCTGTGCATCACCCATTAGATGCGCGAGCAAATCTGCTCCAAAAAATAATACGCAAAAGAACATAATGGATAGTAATGTTAGATACTGAAAAATCGTGCGCTTGATGAAATTTCTTCTTTGCTCAACATCCGTCATACTCTGCGCTTCCGCCAACATTTTGGAAATGGCTACTGCAAAGCCACCAGATGTCCAAACGACAAAGAAAGAAATAAACGGATAGACTTGTTGATATATATAAAAACCTTGATCTCCAACTAAATTTTGAAAGGGTACCCGATAGACCGCACTTAAAACCTTCACAATTAAAGCTGCCATCGTTAATAGCAGTGCACCTTTCATATATTCCTTCATTCCAAAATTATCTGCCATTTTCATCCTATCCCCCGTAACATTGCCAATAGTATATCACGAAATACCAGAGGGGCTCGACTTCCAGATAAGTGTCTTCTATGACAATCGACTAAAGCATTTTATAAATGCATAAAAAAACGTCCCCTTCGAATAGAGACGTTGTTTTATATTTTTAGTTTTCCATTTGCTTTGCCAAGAAATTGGCCGCTGTTTCTGCCGCTTTTGATTCAACTTCACTTATAACATGAACCTTTGATAATAAATATACCGCTCCAATTGCATCGCCATTCGTAACAATTGGTGCTACACAGTAGGATTTCACTTGTTCAAACTGGCCCGGTACAAGTTCTATAGTCGATTCATTTTTATCCAATACAATGGATCGTTGTTTCATGAAATCTTCTGCAAATACTGATAAACGACGATTTGCGTATTCTTTCTTCGCTAACCCAGCAATCGCAATCATTTCATCTCTGTCACTTATTAGCGCTGGCGTACCAACTGTTTCATAAAGTGATTCAACATACTCTTTTGCAAACTCACTTAAGTCATTTATTGGGGAATATTTTTTTAAGATAACTTCACCTTCACGGTCCGTATAAATCTCCAATGGATCTCCCTCACGTATACGCATCGTTCTGCGAATTTCCTTTGGAATAACAACGCGACCTAAATCGTCGATACGACGGACAATTCCTGTTGCTTTCATCTTTGCTGCCTCTCTTTCAGAATCAATTTTCATTCACACAGATAGTATGGTTAAGAATTGGTCAATGTATGCAGAAAGTGTATGAAGAGGTTTAAATTCTAAAGTCGGGCAACAAAAGTAAATTATTATGCTAATATTCAATAAAGTTTCATTTTAACTTTGTATGAAAGTCTTCTTATTGCTTTTTGGCTTTAGCAACAATTTCAACTAATTGTTCCAACACTTCAAAAGGAGGAATCTTGCCACATTTTTTCTCTTCTATTGTTAGTGTTAACTTTGCCCCTTCCATTAAAAATCCAACTGCACGATCAAATTTCATGGATTCTGTTACAATCACACTACCATCAACATTTGCTGTACCTTGTTCTGATAAATAAAGGGAAATTACTTTTTGTTTTTCTTTGATCGCTGTGATACCTGCTTCAAGCGCCCATACTTTTACCCGGGCAATGCGTAAAAGCTTTTCTGTTTCAACTGGCAAATCGCCGAAGCGGTCCACTAATTCATCCCAAATTTCATTAAAGTCTTCCACCCGTTCCATTGATTTAATGCGTTTATACATTTGAATTTTTTGATAGCCATCTGGAATATAGGCATCCGGAATATAGGCATCTGTTTGCAGAATAATCTCAACATCAGGTTTTTCCTCTTTTACAACACCTGTTCTTCGCTCTTCAATCGCTTCTTCAAGCATTTGTGAGTATAAGTCAAACCCGACAGAATCAATAAAGCCATGCTGTTGTGCACCTAGTAAGTTACCTGCACCACGAATCGATAAATCTCGCATCGCGATCTTGAATCCAGACCCGAGCTCTGTAAACTCCTTGATTGTTTGCAGTCGTTGTTCTGCCACATCTGTTAATACTTTATCTCTTTGATACATGAAATAAGCATATGCAATACGATTTGATCGACCCACACGACCGCGTAGCTGATAAAGCTGCGATAATCCCATACGATCGGCATCATGGACAATTAATGTATTCACATTAGGAATATCTACTCCCGTTTCAATGATGGTTGTTGTAACGAGGACATCATATTCACCATCTAGGAAGTTTAAAATGATGGACTCTAATTGAGATTCGGTCATCTTTCCATGGGCATAGCCAACACGTGCCTCCGGGACAAGCATTTGAATTTCTTCTACTTTTCTTGTCATATCCTCTACACGATTATAGAGATAAAACGTTTGTCCGCCACGTGCCATTTCTCTTTCAATAGCTTCACGTACAAGTGCACCACTATACTCCATGACATAGGTTTGTACAGGGAATCGATTTTGAGGTGGTGTTTCAATAACCGATAAATCCCTTACCCCCACCATCGACATATGTAATGTACGCGGAATTGGCGTAGCGGTTAAAGTGAGAACATCCACGTTCGTTTTTAACTGTTTAATTTTTTCCTTGTGCGTTACACCAAATCGTTGCTCTTCATCGACAATCAACAAACCTAGATCACGGAAAATAAGATCCTTCGATAAAATTCGGTGTGTACCTATCACAATATCAACAGTTCCTTCTTTTAACCCTTTTATCGTTTCTGTCTGCTGTTTTTTTGTTCGGAAGCGACTTAATAAGCCTACATTAATAGCATGGCCTTCAAAACGCTCTTGAATTGTTTCATAATGCTGTTGTGCCAATATTGTTGTTGGTACAAGAAAGGCTACCTGTTTTCCATCCATAATCGCCTTAAAAGCTGCACGAATCGCAACTTCTGTCTTCCCATAACCAACATCTCCACAAACAAGGCGATCCATTGGGCGTTCCCGTTCCATATCATGTTTTACTTCGATAATAGAACGCAGTTGATCCTCAGTTTCTTCATATGGGAAAGCACTTTCAAAAGTTCGCTGTTCATCTGTATCAGGAGCGAAGGCATATCCTTTTTCTGCTTCACGTTTTGCGTAAAGTTTAATTAAATCATCTGCTATATCATTAATAGCGGATGAAACTTTGGCTTTTGCCTTTTTCCACTCTGCTCCACCCAGTTTATGCAGCTTTGGCTCTTTTCCTTCAGAGGCTACATACTTCTGGATTAAGTCAATCTGCTCAACAGGGACAAATAACTTATCATCTGCCCGGTACTTAATATGAAGATAATCTTTATGATTACCGTTCACTTCCAATGTTTCAATACCGATATATTTTCCTATCCCATGATGAATATGAACGACATAATCACCAGGATTAATTTCCGTATAACTCTTGATTCGTTCGGCATTTGACATTTTTTGTGGCCGGCGTTGTTTTCTTTTTGACTGCTGCTTGAATAATTCGTCGTCCGTCACAACTGCAATTCGCTGCAGCGGCAATTCAAAGCCTGAAGCTAGTTGGCCATCCACGATATAGATTCCAGCATCGACCGGGTTTCCTATTAAACTATGAATCCCATACTCCTCCAGCATACTTTGGAGTTTTTTGACTCTTTCTTTTCCATCTGCCATAAAGAGAACCGTAAAATTCTCCTGCATCCATCTTTCTACTTCATTTTGCAGGAGGGCAATTTGGCCATGGAATTGTTGCATTGGTTTACAAGAGAAATTCGTTGTCTTTTTAAATTGGATTCCAGAAAAAGTTCGGGCAAAAAGTGCAAAATAGAGCTTTTGGTGTTCCAACATTGAATTGATTTCCTTAAATGAGAAAGAAGGCTTTACATCATGTACAATTTTCCCTTCTTCTATTAATGAAATAAACCAGTCCTCTTCTTCACGCTCCCATGCATCCATTACTTCTTGGATTCTGCCCAGTTCATCGAATAGGACAATCCCATCAACATCAAAATAATCTCCTAAATAGGACAGGTTTTCATATAAAAGAGACCCATATTTTGTCACATGATTAGGGATACTTCCTTGATTCAAAAGTTCGATATCATGTTTTATATTTTGATACAGTGCTTCTTGAGTTTCTTGCTTTTTAATTTTTTTCAAGCTCTTGGCAAGAGCCGATTCCAGTCTTTCAGCTAATTGCAAACGTTGGTCCTTCGTTAATAAGATTTCCGAAGCTGGCAATATTTCGACAGAATCCAGTTTTTCGATAGAGCGTTGGTCATCTGCTGAGAACGTACGAATGGAATCGATTTCAGTATCAAAAAGCTCAATACGAATAGGTGACTCTGCATAGGGTGGGTAGATATCGAGTATTCCCCCACGCAACGCAAACTCACCAGGTGTTGTAACCATCTGACTTCTTGTATATCCCATCGTCACTAAGTGAAGCAACCATTCATCTATATCAATATCTTTTCCAATTGTTGCTTTTAAAAAGTAACCTTTCCACTGCTCGGGAGGTGTCATTATTTTGCGCATTCCGGCAATCGGAATGACATAAATAGCTGGCTCTTTTTTAACTAAATGATCTAAGGTCGCAATTCGGGCAGCCTTTAATTCCGGTGATGCGATTGTCATGTCGGCAGCGATAAACTCATCGGCTGGGTAATAATGAACTGCATCTTCTCCTACTAGGGAAGATAAATCATCTACTAATTTTTGGGCTTGTAGAAGATTTGGCGACAATATATAGATAGGTTTTTTTAGATCTTCAAATATGGTATGAATAAATGCAGGTCGAGCACTTCCTGTTAACCCCGTAATAAGCTGTGAATCATAATTCTTTTCACCAATTTGTTGGATGAAAGTATTTATATGTTTATCTTTAGAGAATAATTGATGAATAACATTCATTCATAAACCCCCTTCCTTCATTCCTATTTATGTAACTAGTCCTATTTTATATGAATTCTTTTGATTTTTTCATAGAACAAAGTGGAAAAAGCAGGAGACTGTTTTCTTAAGTCGCCCACTCTTTCGCACATTGGCTGTAGATGCCTTTGTTCACCCATGACTGATGACAACTGTCTTCCTTTTAGAAGAGTTTCAAACCATCTGCATTATTGCAACCACTTTTTGAGTGCATAATAATCGGGAAATTGTCTTAATGAATCTTCACAGTGTTCACAAATACAATGTACGGTTGTATCACCGCGTTCATTCTTCTCAATATAGTCGTCAACTTCTCCCACTTCAAATAAATGCAATTTACGAATTGTGTCATCTGCATCAAATGGTAATGTTCCAATTTCTGTTTCACAATGTCGGCAACGATATTTTACAGGCATTACAATCGTCCTCCCCCTTGAGTATGTAAGCAATAGCTTTGCATACTCAAAGTATTGACCTAATTTTGCCTATTTATGCACCAATCATATAGAGCTTTCGTATTTGCGACTGTCGCAAGCTTTCGTCACTTATGCACCATTAAATTCACTCATCACATCTAAAAATTTCTTGGATAAGGATGCTTCCACCGCAGAAACTGTTTTTTCAATAGCTTGCTCGATTGCTGGGCCATCTTCTTTTGAAAATTTAGCTAATACATAATCCACTACCTTCATTCCTGCAGCTGGTCGGCTAATGCCAACTCGAATACGATTAAATTCTTGTGTTCCTAAGTGTTGGATCAATGATTTAATTCCATTGTGTCCGCCGGCACTTCCCTTTTGGCGCAAACGTAATTTCCCTGTTTCCAAATCCAGATCGTCGTAAATGACAATAATATCTTCAATGTCGATATCAAAGTAATCCATTAATGGACGCACAGATTCCCCAGATAAATTCATATATGTTAATGGTTTTAATAAAATTACTTTTCCTTCCGGACGGTGAACACTGGCATACATTCCATTAAACTTCATTTGATTTAATGGTGCATCCCATTTTTTAGATAATGCATCAATACATTCAAAGCCTATATTATGGCGTGTATAGTCATATTGTTTCCCTGGATTCCCTAATCCAATTATTAATTTCATGAATACTCATCCTTTTTTTCCACTAATCGTAAATATTTTAACATAGGCAGGATTGAAAGAGAAAAAACTAGTTTATTTATGTATTTATTACTTCATAAAAGTGGAATTACCTTTTATTTATAAATAAAAATCTCGGATAAAATAAAATACAGTAATGTATGTACATATATAATTCCAATTTATAGAGTTCTTCTATATTAGAAATCTATATTAGGTCGGTCATGGCGACAAGAAATGCGGACGTGGTGTTTTTTTGTCGCCTGCTGTTGTAAGGCCCGCTCACATGGTATTCACTCTTAGTTTCTGTATATATTGCACATCTTACTTGTTAGGATGCGACTTCAAAATGGACAGCTTTCTGGAAACTAACAATTAGATGTAGACGAATATTTTTATTATTCCCTTTTAAAAAATAAAAATGTATGAGCAGTTGACTCATACATTTTGCACACATTTAGCCTTGTGATTCAGGTGCTTCAGTCGCTTTAATGTCTTGAACTTCTGTATCACCTTGTCCAGCTGTATCATCGTTTACGACAACTGGCGGAGTAACAGAAACAAGTGTGTCTTCATCTGCGTTTAGTATTTCATATGGAACCGTATTTCTGATTTCCGCAACAGAGATTGATTCATTCATTCCTACATTTGATGCATCCACCTCAATTGACTCTGGGATATCAGATGGTTTTACTTTAATTTTCAATTCACGAATAGGCTGCATTAATACGCCGCCTTCTTTTACGCCAGCGGACTCACCAATTACCGTGATTGGTACATCTACTTCCAACTCCTCAGCCATATTAATAGAAAGTAAATCTACATGTTTTACAGTGCCTTTTAGTGCACACCTTTGCACATCAGTTAGAACTGCATTGATTTGGTTTCCTTCTAAATTGATTTTAAAAACACTTGTGCGTCCATACTTTTGAACAGCTTTTGACATTTCCTTATAATCAATTGTTACCGGTTTATTATCAACTTTATATCCATAAATGACTCCAGGCAACTGTCCCTCATTACGAAGTTTTGTTAGAGTAGATTTAGCTCCTGTTTCTCTAAGTTTTGCTTCTAAAATAATATCCATAAATAAACTCCTCTCAAAGTTATGTCCACTTTCAGTATTCCTTTATTTTTGGAATCCTAAACTTTTCTAGCACATAAATTTGGCTAATAGGATTATTTTGGAACTAACAAAGCCGCAGCTATCACTTTAGCTTAATATTTAAAAATTGTTCATTTCAGAAGAGGTACCTAATATTTAGTCAACGTACTTTACATAGATTAAACATCATTCACTTCGACCATATTTCTAAATGATTTGGTTCGACACTTTCCTGCCAGCATTGTCTGCCAAGCCTTATCGAAAAATCACCTAAAAAACGTGCAGAAAAAGTCGAATATCGACTTTGCCTGCACTCTGATGACCCATATTAAATTCCTAAAAAGTCTCTCCTAGTTGATACAATTACTCTGCACTTCTAAATGTATCTAGAACATTGTCAGGAACGATGATCGCACTCGCTTTTGTGAGACTGATCGTATAGGTTTCTCCCTGCTGAACAGCGTTTAGGATTGCTTCTGCCTCTTCTTTTGAGTTTAACCTTTGTGTACGTAAGACTTCTGTTGTGCCTTCTGCTCGATGAACCGATTCTACTGGCCCGTTATTTGGTAGATAACCTTGGTAAGTATCGTGCACATCGATATGGAATTGAACATACCATCCGTCTGGATCATGTGTATAAGAATCTAATTCAATCCTAATTCCATCTTCTAATAATGGTATCTCTTTGTTTACATTTTGATAACTGTCGTACCCTTGAATGATTTTTCCACCATCTACCAATGTTGCTTTAACATCTGTAAGTCCGTTTTCCCTGCCTGGTTTAAAGGGTCCATAGTTCTCTATACTTTGGTAATTCGGATTCGAGAGATCGCTTAAAGCATTAGTAGCGACAGAGTATCTTTTTTCCAGGAAATTAACAAATTCATCTTTTGCCAAAGCATCGAGCATCGTCAATTGTTTTTTCGAATTGGCTGGATCATTGTTGTAAGCCTTCAACGCTTGGTAAATTTCAATTATCGGATATTGATTTGTGTGTTGAGGCGCTACATAATCCACATCAAACATTTGCTGCAGCCAAGCAAGTCCATATTGAAAACCGAGCCTCAAGTAACCATTCTCTTCAGTTGGTGTGTAAAGTCCGTTAAACCCATAGCCTCCCATATACCCAAAGCTCACCCATTCACCGTTTTGAGGATTTTTCAGCTTGAATATTGCCGAAGTTGTACCTGGTGTATGTCCTGGAGTATGAGCTATTAACAGTTGGACATTCCCAAAATCCATGTACTCGTCATAGATATAAGGTTTTATTCTATTTCTAATTTCTGTTTCTTCTTCAGGAAGTGCTCCCTCAATATTCCACTCATTGCCCATCGCATCTTTTCGGATACCATTAGCCTCTTCATACGCACCATGCAGAGTAACAGACCCACCAGCATTTTCAATCATATTAATCAATTCTACTGTTGTTCCATAGTGGTCAAGGTGGCCATGTGTAAGCATGATATCTGTAATTTCACGTGGATCAAAGCCAACAGCTTCTATGTTCTTCCAATACTGATAACCGCTATACGGCCAACCACCATCATATAAAATAAGTCGGTCATCAGATTTTGCTTTCGTTCCCATATCTGCGTGGAATAAATAGGCCGATACCTCATTGTCACCCACGTAATAAAATGTATCTTCTACAATTTCAAAAGGCTCGGTACTACTAGCATATGGGGATACAGTAGGCTTGTTTCCTCTAATTTTATCGTAGCTTTCCCCTGATATTGGATCAATGCCTTTGTCTTTAAGTAAATAACTCATCGATGGAACATCCCACACAGGTTTCCCATCAGAAGTTGACTGCGGAGTAAAATAGTATATGGAAGTTACCTTTGCAGCGTTGGATTGTTGATAGTTTCGATCAAATACAACGTATACCGCTTGTCTTTGGGTTGTTGAATAATGATAATCTGCGGTAACAGGTATTGATTCAAAATCAGAGACCGTAGAGTACGCATAATTTTCAGTGTTGACATTGTAAACGGATACATTTTTGGCTACTTTATATGTTTCTTCATAGCGTTTTATTGGTTCCGGTAATGGCCTGCCACTAATATCTTCAGTTACAATTCTTCCATCCCCGACAGTTATCGTATTTTTTGTTTTATTATATACCCAGCCTGCAGCGACCATATTACCCGCCTCACCGTTTGTTGACGAAAGCTCTGGTCCATATTTCATTGTGTCGAACTGGGCATCTGTAGAAGTACCTTTAGCCAGAACCTTATTAAATGTTTCTGAAGGGTCTTCAGGAACAATTACAACATTCTTATTCACTTTATAGTCTACTAGATTCCCTTTTACAAGATTCACTGTTACATCATCCACGACACTGCTATCAATAGCCTGGGTTTGAAGATTCATTCGTTTTCCTTGTGTTATTAATTCGACTGAAACAACCTCCTTATCATTAACTTTCGTGATAATAGGATCTCCGATTACAAGTCCATCATAGGTTTGTACATCATCTTTTTTTGCAGCATACACTTCATTATTAGTAGTCCCCGCAATTATTAATAAAGCAATTACAATAAATAATTCAATTTTTAATTTTCTCATATAACCCTCCTTAATATTAATTAGCGAACGATGAAGCATTGTTTTTTCAGATTCTTTCATTTGTACTATTTTTCAATAACTTGAATATAGAATCACTCCTTTTCTATTAATTAATTATTTAATAGGAGTCTCGTGTTATGAAAACTCACTAAAAATAAATACGCAACAACCTGGCTGATCGGAAAATATATTTTTAAGTGTGAGTAATGTACGTTGTAAGAAACTGTTATTTATTGAGGGTATTTTGCGGGAAAAGTTGGTATGTATTGTAGTTCTACTTTTAATAGTAAGGTTAAGGATTTTCGCTGTTCAAACATGCAGCAGTAGTTTACGAATTTTATTGTAAGACAAATATAAATAATTGTCAATTCAGAAAATTTAGATAATACTTCAATGGAAATATGACTGTGCTTAGAAGGCTCACCTAAGAATAATCACTTAACTCTTTTTCCCTAGGAATTCTTTCAATCAACACAACTAAAAAGACAAGGCAGAATTCGCCTTGTCTCTAGTAACTTAGATTATATTAATCGAATAATGTACTTACAGATTTGTTTTCATATACGCGAGAAATTGCTTCTGCCATTAGATTTGCTACTGAAAGTTGTTTTACTTTCGGAGACATTTTTTCTTCAGAAAGTTGGATTGTATTTGTTACTACCAATTCCTTAATAGCTGAATTTTCAATACGCTCAATTGCTGGACCAGAAAGTACAGGATGTGAACAGCAAGCATAAACTTCTTTCGCACCAGCCTCAATCAATGCATTTGCCCCAATTGTAATCGTTCCGGCAGTATCAATGATATCATCAATTAGAATACAAGTTTTCCCTTCAATATTACCAACGATATTCATCACTTCAGCCACATTCGGTTTTGGACGACGTTTGTCGATAATCGCAATCGGTGCTTTTAAACGCTCAGCCATTTTGCGTGCACGTGTAACACCGCCGTGGTCAGGAGATACAATTACCAAATCTTCTGGATTGAAGTTTTTAGTCTTAAAGTAGGTAGAAAGAATAGGAACTGCTTGTAAATGGTCAATTAAGATATCAAAGAAACCTTGGATCTGTGGCGCATGTAAGTCTAATACGATGACACGGTTAGCACCAGCAGTTTCTAATAAATTTGCTACCAATTTTGCTGTGATTGGCTCACGAGCTTTCGCTTTACGGTCTTGACGGGCATATCCGTAATAGGGCATTACAACGTTAATTGTACGAGCTGAAGCACGTTTTACAGCATCAATCATAATTAATAATTCCATTAGATGTTCATTAACAGGAGCAGAAGTTGATTGAACGATAAATACGTCACAACCACGGATACTCTCTTCGATGCTAATTTGAACTTCTCCATCACTGAAATGTTTTACAGATGATTTACCAAGCTCTACTCCCATTTGTTCTGCGATTTCTTGTGCTAATGGATAGTTAGAATTTAAAGAAAAGATTTTTAACTTTGTGTCAGCATATTGATACGGCATGATGGCCTCCTAATAGTTTTACAAATTTATTTTAACTTCTTTGCGTAGTCCAATTTATTCTCTTGTCTTGAACGTCCAATTCCTAATGCATCTGCTGGTACATCTTTTGTAATGGTTGAACCAGCTGCTATAAATGATCCAGCACCCAATGTGACTGGTGCTACTAAATTTGAGTTGCATCCTACAAAAACGTTATCTTCTATAGTTGTTTTGAATTTATTTTTGCCATCATAATTCACTGTAATCGAGCCACAGCCAACATTGACATTACTTCCAACTTCGGCATCGCCAATATAACTTAGGTGTGAAACTTTTGTATCATTACCTAAAGTACTTTTCTTCACTTCAACGAAATTACCGATTTTTACATGATTGCCTAAATGTGTTTCGGGGCGTAAATGTGCAAACGGACCAACTGCAGTATCTTCTCCTATATAACTATCAGTTACAACCGAATTTTGTACAGTCGTACGGTCACCAACTCTACTATTTACAATGTTAGAATTTGGCCCTATAATACAATCTTCACCAATTATTGTTTGTCCCTCAATAATTGTGCCAGGCTTAATCACCGTATCACGGCCGATTTGTGCATCGGCGCTAATGTGAGTAGTCATTGGATTAATGATTGTAACACCATTTCGCATATGCTTTTCATTAATGCGATTTCGCATAATTTCTTCAGCTTGCGCTAATGCCACGCGATCATTTACACCTAATGTTTCTTCAAAATTGCTGCAAGTATAAGCTGAAACGATTTCACCTTGTCTTTGCAAGATTTCGATAACGTCAGGCAAGTAGTATTCACCTTGTGCATTTTCGTTGTTAACTTGTTTTAAAGCCTCAAATAATGCTTTGTTATCAAAGCAATATGTGCCTGTGTTAATCTCTGTAACTAGCTGTTGTTCTGGTGTAGCATCCTTTTGTTCTACAATTTGTGAAACCTGACCGTTCGCATCACGAATCACGCGACCGTATCCTGTTGGATTTCCTGCTACAGCTGTTAAGATTGTTGCTTTTGCTTTTTGATTATTATGGTGTTCATATAGCGCTTTCATTGTTTCCGGCTGAATTAATGGTGTATCACCACAAACTACTAAGGTAGTTCCCTCAAGTGAACTCAATAGGCTTTCTGCTTGAATTACTGCATGTGCAGTACCAAGCTGCTCTTCTTGAAGTACATACTCGCTTTTTTCACCAAGCTGCTCTTTTACTTTTTCCGCTCCATGTCCAACAACAGTAACAATACGACCTACATTCAATGTTTGAATGTTCTCTACAACATGTTCTACCATTGGCTTTCCACTTACTGGGTGGAGCACCTTATATAATTTGGACTTCATGCGAGTTCCTTGACCAGCAGCCAAAATGACCGCAAAAATATTCGTCATGATCTTTGAGTCCTCCAATTTTATTCATATTCTATTATGACTATATAGTAAATTCAGTGGATTTTCAAGGTTTCCAAGCTTGACAAATCAATGACATCTGCATTGGAAATTTTTGATAATTGCATACAAAAAAGAGCATACTCGTATTTGAGTAGGCTCTATTGTTTACAAACTATGCATTTGCTTCTTCAAGTTGCAGAACTTCTTCTTCACTAGATGCGTGATAAGCAGCTAGTACAACTTCTTGAAGTTTATTTCTTGTATCAGAATTAATAGGGTGTGCGATATCACGGAATTCTCCGTCTGGTGTTCGCTTACTTGGCATTGCAACAAATAATCCGTTGTTGCCATCAATCACACGTATATCATGTACGACAAACTCGTCGTCTAATGTAATTGAAGCAATCGCTCGCATGCGACCATCAGTTTGGACACGTCTTAATCTTACGTCAGTTACTTCCATTCTTTCACTCCTCTCTTCTATGATGCCTTTAAAAGATATGATTCTACAAAAATTTCAATTTCCCTTCTTTTATTATACAAAAATTTGAAAAATTATAAATATTATTTATAAAAAAAATGATGGATGCTATTTTTGCCTCCATCATCTTGCTATTCTACTCTACTACCGCAATTACTTCGATTTCTACTTTTACATCCTTTGGCAATCTAGCAACTTCTACAGCTGAGCGAGCTGGTTTATGGTCACCGAAATGGTTTGCATAGATTTCATTCATAGCAGCGAAGTCATTCATATCCCCTAAGAAAACAGTTGTTTTTACAACTTTATCTAGTGAGCTTCCTGCTGCTTCTAAAACAGCCTTCAGGTTTTCGAATACTTGATTTGTTTGTGCTACGATATCACCTTCTACTAATTCGCCCGTAGCTGTTAAAGGAATTTGTCCAGAACTATAAAATATTCCGTTTACTACGATACCTTGTGCATATGGTCCAATTGCTGCTGGTGCATTTGTTGTAGATACTGTTTTCATTTTATTTTCTCTCCTTTAAAAAGTAATTACCTTCGCTTAAAGCAATCGTACGATCCTTTTCATTCACAGCATGAAGTTTCACTAAAGAATAGTAATCGTCTACTAGTGTTTCATCTGCATGTTCGGCTTCAACCAGAACAGCCATTCCAGCTAGCTTACAGTCAAATTCCTCCAGTAGATTTTTCATCCCATTCATAGTTCCGCCAACTTTCATAAAGTCATCGGTAATTAGGACGCGTTGGCCGCCTTTCATACTGCGTTTAGAAAGCACCATTGTTTGAATGCGACGGGATGATCCAGATACATAGTTAATACTAACGGTAGAACCTTCTGTTACTTTACTGTCACGGCGTACCACAACAACAGGAACATTTAAATGTCTCGCTATCGAATGGGCAATCGAGATCCCTTTCGTTGCCACCGTCATAATGATATCAATTTGTTGGTCAGCATAGATGCTTGCAAATACTTTTCCAACTCGATTCATAAGTTCCGGATTTCCTAGCAAATCAGTCATGAACAAATAACCGCCTGGCAGCAAACGGTCAGACTGACTTAACTCATTAATCAAGATTTGAATAATCTCCCGCACTTCGTTATCAGACATTTTAGGGATATATTTCACCCCGCCTGCAGCTCCAGGTACTGTCATCAACAATCCGATTCCCTTTTCTTCAAACGTTTCTTTAACAATCGATAAATCCTCACTTATAGATGATTTGGCAGATTGATATGTTTCAGAAAAAAAGGTAAGCGGGATTAGCTGATGTGGATGCTCAAGTAAATAATACGTCATATCAACAAGACGTTCGCTTCGCTTCCATTTCACGAGATCCACTCCAATCCTACATGTAAAATTAACTGCCTACTTATAACAGCAGACAGTTCTCTTAATTTCCTTCATTTGTAGCATTTTTTAAACACGAATATTTTATAGAAAAAGTACCACAAACATACGCATTTAAGCAAGTGAATTCCTTTCACCTAATAAACGAACCGCAAAAACCTCATCACAAAATCCTCTTAAACCGTTATAAATTCTCCCTAATCTTGATTCATTATCTACTAAACCAAACACAGTAGGGCCACTGCCACTCATTAATACGGCGTCCGCTCCAAAGCGTTTCATTTGTTCTTTGATCATGACAACTTCCGGATGTAAATTAAATGTAACGGACTCTAATACATTCCCAAGAGAATTACACATTAAGTCATAATCGTTTGTTTCAATCGCTTGAATCATTTGTTTCGTATTAGGGTGTTCTACGCCCTCAATACTTAACCCACCATACACTTGAGCAGTTGATACACCGATTTTTGGTTTAGCTAAAACTACCCAACAAGTCGGAGGAGCTGGTAATTTTTGAATTTTTTCCCCGCGTCCAGTCGCGAGTGCCGTCCCACCATAAATACAAAACGAAACATCGGACCCGATTTTGGCACCTAGTTCAGCCATAGTATCGATAGGTAAGTCTAAATTCCATAGTTCATTTAACCCTTTTAATGTAGCTGCAGCGTCGCTGCTACCGCCAGCTAGTCCAGCAGCTACCGGTATTTCTTTTTCAATCGAAATAGTTACACCTTCTGCTATGCCATATGTATCTTTGATTAACTGGGCTGCTTGATAAGCAAGATTTCGGCTATCGTCCGGTATAAATCCATTTGTGGAAATAATTTTGATTAAACCATCACCTCGTGACTCTAGTCCAATTCGGTCACTTAAGTCAACCGTTGTCATAATCATTTCCACCTCATGATAATTATCAGGGCGCTTATATAAAACATCTAATGTTAAATTTATTTTCGCAGGGGCTTTTACATAAAGCATATATGTCCTCCTTGGATTGCCATTCAAATCTTTTTTGTAACCTTTAATTTGAGCTTCAATACTTCCATATATTTTACCATATTGTATATACAAGTGTCGCTAGCTCATTATTTCTTGTCTGATTTAAATTGAATATCAGTTCTTATGTAAAGTAAAAGCCAATAGACCCCGATTAGGAGCTATTGGCAAAATGTCAACACTACTTATTCATATCGTTTTGGTTTTGCTGTGCTAGACCTTGTTCGGCCATTTCAATTGCTCGCTTGACCATATTACCTGCATCACGTGACTTAATTCCACCCCAGCCTTCACGTTCGACTACATCATAAAATCCGAGTTCCTTGGCTATCTCTTCTTTTAGACGACTCGACATGATACCTTTTCTTCTGGCCATGCAGTTTTGCCTCCTTAGGAATAAGTAGGTTGACAATCGTAGTATGTGCGGAAGAAAATAAAAAACACTCAAAATTTGAGTGTTTTAATAAGACAAATAAAAACTATTTGGCAATGGCAACCTGTACATCATCTAAAAATGTAATTTCTACTGCTTCTGTTAAAATATCCGTGTAGCTATAAGAAACGCGTTTACATGCGTTATCTTCTTGATCGAGTTCTACGACAAAGACTGCGTGATATGTGTCACTAAGTACTCCATCACACTCAACCGTTTTCTTGCGACCTCCGTTTGCTTTTAATCGCAAACGTTTTCCCAAATTACCATCTAGAGACTTCTTAATGTCAGCTAACGTTTTTGGCATTTCGCATACACCTCACTACACAATATTATAGCCCATTTATGGGTAACTGTCAACAAATTATAATATTTTATCAGCAGACAAATATCCTTGTCAACTTTTTTTATATAAAAATTTTATAAATGTTATAGATTATAGAATCACGTTCAAATTATTGTACATTGCAAAAGTGAGGATAAAGTGCATCTGCCAATTTACCGAACTCTTGAATTGACAAGGTTTCTCCTCTTCTTGTTGGTTCAACATCCGCTTTTTCAAGTGCTTCCAGTATAAGCTGCTTCTTTTCCTTCCCTGCTGGAAGACCTGATTGAAGGTTATTTAGTATCGTCTTTCTGCGTTGTGCAAAAGAAGTTCTTGTAACTTCAAATAGGAAATCCTCATTGATGACTCTTACAGGCGGTTCATCATGCTTTATTAGACGAATAACGGCAGAATCAACATTGGGTTGCGGCATAAATACAGTCTTCGGAACAACCATTGCAACTTCAGCTGTAACGTAGTATTGAATGGCAATCGATAGTGAACCATATTCCTTTGTACCTGGCTTTGCCGTAATACGATCCGCTACTTCTTTTTGCATCATAACGACAAATCCGCGTATTGGAAGACGATCATTTAGCAATTTCAATAAAATTGGTGTTGTGACGTAATAAGGTAAGTTTGCCACAACCATGATATCTTCTATACCTGTCATTTCCTCTTTTATAACTTTTTCTACGTCTGCTTTTAAAATATCGGAATGTACAATTGTCACATTATTGTATGGGCTTAATGTATCTTCTAGTACCGGCAGAAGACGTTGGTCAATTTCAAAGGAAACAACCTTTTTTGCCGCGCGCGCAAGATGCTCCGTTAATGCACCGATCCCTGGCCCTACTTCAATGGCTCCGCTATTTTCTGTCAAATCTGCGTGGCTTACGATATTACGTAAAATATTCGGATCTATTAAAAAGTTTTGTCCTAAACTTTTCTTAAATGAAAATCCATATTTATTTAGAATTTCTTTTGTTCGTATAGGTGTTGCGATATCTTTATTCATATTGTTCCTCCTGATTTAGTTGAACTACGGCCTCTCCAAATTGCTCGGCAGTAATTTGAAACATTGCTAGTCGTTTATGCAATTGTTTACCATTCGTCATCCCAATATTCAGGATTTCTCCTAAACGATTGCGGCGTTGCTTTGATTGTGGATGTCCAATCAAGCGCGCTAATAGCAAATCTTCCAATGTAATATCTATTTCTGTTTTAAAATCGAGATTTGGTGTATATACATGACGTAAAGCTTCACGGATATCTTCATCACGTGCATGTTCGATTCCAAGTCCTTTTCCGTTTTTTGCAATGGTTTTTTCCTTTGCTAAAAACGCGTGCTTTACACCAGGAACTCGTTCTTCGATAATTGCACGTATGCGGCGCCCCGGATAATCTGGGTCTGTAAAAACAATGACACCACGTTTTGAATGCGCGTGTGCGATACGACGAATAGTTTCCTCGGAAATAGCGGAACCGTTTGTTTCAATTGTATCTGCATTTACTGCTCTTTTAATCGCCGTTGTATCATCTTTTCCTTCTACAACAATGATTTCTTGTATATTCAAAAATATACCCCTCTTCTAAAGCAATCTCTGCTTATAATAACACGAAAAGTGATGTGACGTCGTTTTGATTCGTTTGATAGATGTTGCATGGAGAAACTTAAGATTGCTTAGAATTATTTATATAGACTTTGCTAGATGGGCGTAATTAGCACATATGCAGCTCGGGCTACCTTGTAGTGGTTTCTGCGAAAACTTAAAATGTGGGTAGGACTGAGAAGATTGATAGTAGATGTGTGCAATTCAAGCTCTATATGGACAAATCGGACATGTTTGAGTTTGGGATGTGTCACTATACAGGCTCCAACTAGACTAATCAGCGTTGTTTGATCTTGGTTGTGTCACCATACAGACTCTAATCAGACTAATCAGCGTTGTTTGATCTTGGTTGTGTCACCATACAGGCTTCAATCAGACTAATCAGCGTTGTTTGATCTTCGATGTGTCGGCATACAAGCTTTACTATAAATTTTAAAGGCCTTAATCATGATAACAATCCAGCTACATCAGGGGTTTTGTCAAAAGCTAATATAAAGGCCAGACCAAAAAGTTAAGACTTCTAGACTTTCTGGTAATAGTGTACATAGCTTCCATAGTAGGATACGGTTTCTGCAAGCAAACAGCTATCTAAATTCACGTATATACGTGGTATTCTTCTCATTTATGAAACACATCCACAGTTACTTTCACTTTAAATTATCCAAAGGAAAAGCCTTCCTGTCAGTCTACAGGAAGGCTTTCATCATTTTGGTTGAATTATGCTAAACTTTTTGTATATTACTAGTTTAATTTAAAATTTTAACGCGTACTTTTTTGCGGCCCCAACTATTTGCTTTTGAATTAGAACCTATAAATACGTCGATTTTATTTCCTTTAATTGCACTGCCTTTATCAGCAGCGATGGCATTTCCATAACCTTCAACCCATACTTTTGTCCCTAATGGAATAACACTTGGGTCTACAGCAATTACCTTCATACCATCTTTCAAGGTTAATCCAGTTGCCGTTACACCTGAACAGCCTGAGCAATTAGCAGTGTAAGCTGTTGCCGTTACATAAAATTCTTTACTGCTGCTAGAAGCAGAACTGTTACTACGGGAAACAGCTGCTGTTACAACCTTTGTTCCAACGGCTACTACTTTCGTAGTCGGTTTTTGAATCACTTCTTCGGCTTTAACTACTTTTTGTACTACCTGACCATTTTTCTTCGTAATTTCATAAGTACGAGCAACTTTACCCGCCTCGCCTTGTGTGATTACTTTTTCTTTTCCCTTTAGCAATGAAGAGTCTGATTTCGTTTCTACTGCGAAATCAATAGATTCTTCCACTACATCGGTAACCTTTTCTACGCGAACAACTGTGATTTTATCTTCTGGGGCAATTACTTTCTCCAGACCATTTTCAACACGATCAAACTCATTAAGCTGAATTCCCTGTTGTTTCAAAAAGTTAGCGACCGTAGTCGAAGTGGACCAAACTTGTCTTTCTTCTAAACCATCGACAAGCGTTAACTGAAACGCCTTTTGAATATCAATTTGGTTAGTCTCGCCTACTTCTGCGTCCAGAGCAGCTGATAATACATCATGCTCTGTTACTTCGATATTTGCTTCTTCCAAAATGTTCTTCACTTTACTTTCAGTTGTCCATACCTTTGACTGACTTCCGTCAACTGAAATTGTGACTTCTCTTGCTTGTTCCCAATCAATCGTCAAACCATTAACGATTTTTGTATTCAGTGAGGGTGATACTTTATCATATTGAGTGATTGCGATTCCTTCTGATTCTAGAAGGTCGCCTACTGTATTTGCGTGTGTTGATATTTCTTTTTCTTTTCCGTTTGCATTCACTACCACCGAGTCCTTGGTGACTTGAAATACTACGAATGATACTACTGAAACAAACAGAATCAGTGAAATCACACCAACTACTGTTTGCTTACTCCTCAATGATCCTCGGAACAAGTTTTTCATGGAAATTATTTTTGACATGAAAAAACGCCTCCTTAGCACTCGTTGGATTATACGGACTACTTTTCTAGCTGTCAACCAAATTAACTTTTCAAGAATTATAGTCCATTTATACGAAGCCTTCCTAAACGCAGTATTGGAGGCATTTAGGAAATCTATTCATCGAGATTAAAAAATTTAATAGCATTTGAGGTTGTCGCTTGTGCAACTTCTTCAACTGATAGCTCTTTTTGGCGAGCAATTTCTTCAGCAACTAATGGCACATATGACGGTTCATTACGCTTTCCGCGATAAGGATGTGGTGCTAAATAAGGAGCGTCTGTTTCAATCATTAAATGCTCTAGCGGAATTTCTTTTGCTACCTCTTTTGGCATTCGGGCATTTTTGAATGTAACAGGGCCTCCTAAACTAATCATGAAATTCATGTCAATACATTCACGAGCAGTTTCAACACTACCACTGTAACAATGCATAACACCACCAATTGATGCTGCATTTTCTTCGCGTAAGATTTTTACAACATCGCCAGTTGCTTCACGATTATGAATGATGATTGGTAGTTTCAATTTTTTTGCTAGATGAATTTGTTTACGGAATAGTTCCTGTTGTACCTCCTTTGGTGATTTATCCCAATAATAATCCAAACCAGTTTCGCCAATACCGACAACTTTTGGATGAGCGGCAAGTTGTTCAATCCACTCTAAATCTTCGGATGTACAATCAATCGCATCAACAGGATGCCACCCAATAACCGCATAGATAAATTCATAATCATCTGCAAGCTTCATAGCTCTTTCGATTGTTTTTCGATCGAACCCAACTACCACCATTTTTTCAACTTTCGCTTCTATTGCTCTCTCGATTACTTGCTGTAAATCTTCATCATACTGATCTGCATTTAAATGGACATGTGTATCTATAAACATACTTCATTCTCCTAACCTATTGTATTGGATATAAACATTTCGTAGTTGACAATAAAATTACAGAATTATTACAGGGTGAATTATTTGTGTCATAAATCATACAATTTTCCACTTACTTTAGTAATATTTCCCTATTTCGACATGTACTTTTTATCATTTTATTATAATAGTATAGTGTTTTAGAATAACTTCGAGTGAAAAGCCTGTTGAACGAAGTTTGTCCAACAGGCTTATTTATTATTAATAATTATTTTACTTTTGCACCATTTTGAAGTGTTGGATCCACTGTTGCGAGTGTTAAAACACCATCATGTGATCCCGCTAGAATCATTCCTTGAGATAATTCTCCACGGAGTTTTACAGGTTTTAAGTTTGCCACAACAATAACTTTTTGTCCCACCAATTCCTCTGGTTTATAATACTGTGCAATACCAGATACAACTTGGCGTTGTTCGTAGCCAAGATCAACTTGAAGTTTTAGTAATTTATCTGCTTTTGGGACTGGTTCGCACGCTGTAACAGTCGCCACTCGCAAGTCCACTCTCATAAAATCGTCGATACTGATTTCAGGTACTTCCGGAACTTCTACTTCTGCTTTTTTCTCCTCTTCTTGAGGTGTTTTCACAGATCCTCTCATTTGTTCTCTTATATAAGCAACTTCAACTTCAACGTCTAAACGCGGGAAAATCGGAATTCCTTTTTCTGCCACTTTAGTATTTGCTGAAATAGTATTTCCGAATGTTTCAATTGTTTCCCAAGTCAGATGAGTCGCGTCCAAACCTAATTGTTCGACAATTTGCTTAGGTGTTGACGTCATAAATGGCTGAAGCATAACAGCAATGTGACGAAGACTTTCAGCCAAGTTCAACATTACAGAGGCAAGTTTCCCTTTGTTTTCCTCATCTTTCGCTAATACCCATGGCTGTGTTTCATCGATATACTTGTTTGTACGTGAAACAAGTGACCAAACATCGGATAATACAACACTAAATTGCATTTTTTCGATATTTTTCTCATATATTAAACGCGTTTCTTTTGCATGAATCTTTAAAGCGGCATCATATTCTGTTTCAACCAGGTTTTCAGTTGGAATAATGCCATCAAAATACTTATTCATCATGGATACAGTACGATTCAATAAATTTCCTAGATCATTTGCTAAGTCAAAGTTTGTTCGTTCAACAAAGGATTCAGGCGAGAATACGCCATCTGAACCAAATGGCAATTCGCGAAGAAGGAAGTATCTTGTCGCATCTAATCCATAACGTTCAATTAACATTTCTGGGTATACGACATTTCCTTTCGACTTCGACATTTTTCCGTCTTTCATCATAATAAAGCCGTGTGCAAATACTTTCTTTGGTAATGGAAGATCTAGGGCCATTAAGAAAATTGGCCAATAAATCGTATGGAATCGAACAATATCTTTCCCAACTACATGCACATCTGCTGGCCAGTACTTGTTAAATAATTCCTCGTTATCTGAGCCATATCCTAAAGCTGTAATATAATTTGTCAGTGCATCCACCCAAACATAAATAACATGTCTTGGATCACCTGGAACTTTAATTCCCCAGTCAAACGAAGTACGAGAAACAGATAAATCCTCTAATCCAGGTTTAATAAAATTATTAATCATTTCATTTTTACGTGATTCCGGCTCGATGAATTCAACGTTATCTTCATAATATTGCAGTAGGCGTTCTGAATATTTCTTCATATTAAAGAAGTAAGATTCTTCTTTAACTTTGTGTACTGGTCTTCCACAATCCGGGCAATTTCCATTATCTAATTGAGTTTCCGTATAAAATGATTCACAAGGTGTGCAGTACCAGCCTTCATATTCACCTTTATAAATATCTCCATTGTCTAAGAACTTTTGAAAAATTTTCTCTACACTTTTTTTATGGCGTTCTTGTGTAGTTTGGATAAAATCATCGTAGGAAATATCCATTAAAGCCCAAAGTTTCTTAGCGCTTTCAGCAATTTCATTTACATAGTCTTGAGGATTTTTGTCAGCTTCTGCAGCCTTTTCTTGAATTTTCTGTCCGTGCTCGTCCATTCCTGTTAAAAAGCGAACATCATATCCTCTTAAACGTTTGTAACGCGAGATTGTATCTGATGCAACTGTAGTATAAGCGGTACCGATATGAAATTTACCACTTGGATAATAAATTGGGGTTGTTATATAAAATGTGTTCTTTTCATTCACGTATAATGGCCTCCATTGTCAACTTTATAATGTTTATTTTATCGAAGTAAGAAAATTGTTTCAATGAAA
Source organism: Ureibacillus sp. GCM10028918 (assembly GCF_042666115.1). Lineage (NCBI taxonomy): Bacteria > Bacillati > Bacillota > Bacilli > Caryophanales > Caryophanaceae > Ureibacillus > Ureibacillus sp. GCM10028918. Next base: position 9,131 of record NZ_JBHTFK010000036.1, on the reverse strand, counting down.
GAATATTATTACAGGGATTTGTCGAAAAATATGACTAGAAAAAGGTGTAAAATCACTGGCACTTTTCCACTATATATTTTGTTTTATAATAATAATCTCCAATTAAAGCGATTTATAATTACTAAACCTCATTTATCTATAATAATGTTCACAACATGTTCACATCAAGTTTCAACCATTAATACTAAATAATTGACGTATATGGGATTACTTGGTATGATTCTATTCAGAAAGAAAAAATATGTCGAATTTTGACGAATGTAAAATATATTATACAAACATAGGAGGAAATATTGTCATGAAATCAACAGGTATCGTTCGTAAAGTAGATGAATTAGGACGTGTAGTTATTCCTATTGAACTCCGTCGCACACTAGGAATTGCAGAAAAAGATGCATTGGAAATTTACGTTGATGACGATAAAATTATTCTTAAAAAATACATGCCTAACATGACTTGTGCTGTAACTGGGGAAGTATCTGATGAGAATTTCCGTCTTGCTGGTGGGAAATTAATTTTAAGTCCAGAAGGCGCGGATATTTTAGTAAAAGAAATTCAACAACACTTTTCAAAATAATATATGAGAAAATACAATCTTCGCAGAACTTGCGAGAGTCGTTTTCATTAATTTCTCAAACGAAAAAAGGAGATCTCATTAGTGGGTGAGATTCTCCTTTTTAATTACTATATATTACACAGTTTTCTTCAATACTCGGAAGCAAAATTTATAAGCGTTATACGTGATAGTGCTGATATACATCACGTTTACCTAATCCTCTCAATTTTGCCACTTCTTTAATGGCATCTTTTGAGTTCATTTGATTTTCTTCTATTAAATAGTCAACGTGTTCTACTATTGAAAGGTTTGTCCAATAGGCTGTTTCTTCCTCTTCCATCTCACCATTTACATTTCCTTCTAATATTACACAAAATTCGCCTCGGATTTCATTTTCATTTACCCAATTGAGTGCATCTGAAATAGTTCCGCGCAAAAACTCTTCAAATTTCTTTGTCAGTTCTCGTGCTAATACAATTTTCCGATCCCCTAAAACAAGGTCCAAATCTTTTAATGTTTCTTTCAGTCGATGAGGAGCTTCATAAAAAATCATTGTCTCTTCACGCTTTCCTAACTTCTCTAGCTGCAGTCTACGCTCTTTTTTTTGACGACTTAAAAAACCAAAGAAGTAAAAGGGCTGCGGTGTAATCCCCGATGCGATTAATGCGGTTAAAGCCGCGTTGGCCCCTGGCACTGGCACAACTGCAAAATCTTCTTCAATCGCTTTCACCACAATATCCGCACCTGGATCTGAGATACAAGGAAGACCGGCATCACTAACTAAGGCAACAGATTTTCCTTCTCTTAAATAGCCGAGCAGCTTCTCTCCTCCTTGTTCGAGGTTGTGTTCGTGATAGCTCACAAGCGGTGTTTGAATTTCGAAGTAATTACATAGCTTCTTTGTATTTCGTGTATCTTCCGCTGCAATCACATCTACTTCTTTTAAGATTCGCAGTGCACGTACCGTCATATCCTCTAAATTTCCTATTGGCGTTGCCACTAAATACAGACAGCTTCCTTGTTCATGCAGACTGCTTTTTTGCGATTTCATGTTGGTGCCCCTCCGATATACTTCAATTTATCATTTCGTTTTAATTGTTTAAATGCGTATTCCGCACGCATCGCCTCTTGCTTTGTTTCATAGGTCTCATAATAAACGCATTTTACAGGTAGATGTGCTTTTGTATATTTTGCTCCCTTCCCAGCATTATGAGTTGCCACTCGTTTTTCCAAGTTATTTGTGTAACCCGCATAGAGAGACTGATCTGCACATTCTAATACATAAAAGAAATGATTATTTTTTGTCTCCATAAAGAATCTCACTCACTTCATCCGTATACTCATTGTTCTCATTATATACGTATAATGGAGGTAATACTTTTAAATCTGGTTTCCCATCTTTAATTCCTTCTATTAATAATGTGTTGGCTTCCTTTCCGAATTTCGGATAGACAAAACGAATTCGTTTCGGTTCAAGACGATGTGCCCGCATTGCTGTTACAATATCAAGAAGTCTTCCCGGACGATGAACAAAGGCAGCCTTTCCACCCTGTTTAAGTAATTTACTTGCTGACTCAATTGCTTCATCCAGCGTGAGATATAGTTCATGACGTGCAATTGCATAATGCTCGCTAACATTTTTATCACTTAGTTCATGTGCTAAAAAATAAGGAGGATTACATGTCACTGCGTCATATTTTTCTATTCCCAGTTGAGGTGGTACCGTCTTTACATCTCCAAGAACCATTTTGACTCGGCTTTCTAATCCATTGTATTTTACACTGCGTTCAGCCATATCAAATAGTCGCTCTTGTAATTCGACACCAATAATTTCAGCCTTTGTACGGGCACTTAAAAACAAGGGTATAACACCATTTCCAGAACAGAGATCGACAATTTTCCCTTTATTTATAGGGACATTGACAAACCTCGATAATAATACTGCATCTAATGAAAAAGAGAAAACAGACGGACTCTGAATAATTCTTAAATCCTCAGCCAATAGATAATCCAGCCGTTCATCTTCTTTTAACCACTGTTCCATAAAAAACCTCCATATGCATCCACTGTGTAGTGGTTGCCTAAAACCACTATCTGCACCTTTAAATTAATATTAGGCACCCATATATCCAATCAGGAAAGGATAAGTTACTTTATTTATACTTTCACTAACCTTTCGATTCTATTTACTTATATCATTGTACTATCAAATAAGAATTAATAAAAATTAAACAAAAGAAAAGACTGAAAGCCACATTAAGTGGTATCAGCCTTTTACCTAAAGAGAGAACTTATGCATTTTGTTTATTTAAAAACGATAGACAAAATAAACAATCTTCACCTTTTCGAGAACCGCCAAAATGCACATGGCAAACATGGAACCCTTCTTGGTATAGACGTGCTAAATTATCATACCCCTCGCCAATATCTAATAAGCTTACTTTCTCTTCATTGCTACTCTCATCTGTAGAATCTGTAGATAAAAGCTCTTCTAGACGTCTACGTAGGTGAAGGTTTTCCGTTTGAATTGCTTGATGATCTTCCACCATATGTGCAACATATTTTTTTAAATCATTATATTGTTGCTGTAGCGATTCGAGCTGTTGTTCGAATTCCATAACAGTATCTAAGAAATTACGGTCCTTCACTAGAAAGCCACCCCATTGTTTATCTAAATCAAATTCTTCTCACATTCAATAATTTCTTCTAAAGTATATTCAACAGAACGTACCTGCTCTTCTAAGAACACTTGAATCAACCGTTCTAACACATTAATTCCTACTACTTTACCTGGGCCATCCGGTGTCATTGTTGAATCACCGATATCAGGCATTCCTACCTTAGCGTTTTCATAATCATCATTCTCATACTTTAGACAACACATAAGACGACCGCAAAGGCCAGAAATTTTCGTTGGGTTTAATGAAAGGTTTTGGTCCTTCGCCATTTTAATGGAAACTGGATCAAAATCCCCTAAAAATGTCGAACAGCAAAGCATTCTGCCACAAGGGCCAATACCGCCAAGAAGTTTCGCTTCATCACGCACACCAATTTGACGTAACTCAATACGTGTACGGAAAATCGAAGCTAAGTCCTTTACTAATTCTCTGAAATCCACTCTTCCTTCAGCCGTAAAGTAAAAGATAATTTTGTTTCGATCAAATGTATACTCAACATCAACTAACTTCATTTCTAACTTATGTTCACTAATTTTAGTGTTGGCTAGTTCAAAAGCTCGCTGTGATTCTTGCCTATTTTCATCAACTTGGATTCGATCACGTTCGTCTGCTGGGCGTAAAACTTGTTTTAGTGGTAAAACAACATCATTTTCCCCAACTTGCTTCATCGGAACGACAATCTTTCCGTACTCGACCCCTCTTGCTGTTTCTACTATGACATACTGCCCAATTTCAAGTAGAAATTCACCGGGGTCAAAATAATATATTTTACCCGCTTTTTTAAAGCGGACTCCTACTACATTATACAAATGTATACCCCTCCTGCAGATTAAGCATTAGCTGCTCCATCAAAAGCGATCGATTCATATTGCGCTGCAAATTTTGCCTTGCTTGTAAAATTGCTTGCAATTGATCAGACAGACGATCATACGTTGTGTGTAACGCAATTTCCTTCCAACTTTGTAACATGTCTGGATATGTACAAGAGCTTTGAGGATTCGCCTTTATAGCTACAATATCACGATATGCGAATAGTAGTAAATCTAAGGCTCGTTCTATCTCCTCTTTTTCTTTAAAGGAAAGCAGCCAATCTTCATAGACAACCAATAATGCCTCATGGACATTTTTTCTGACTGTCTCTACTAATTTTAACACTGTTTTTCTTGCATGTGCAAACTGCTCATCATGTGCCAATAAAATAGCCGTTTCTAAGTTGTTTGTCAGCATACTGACAGTAGATGCCATTGAAAAGGTGATACCTTGTTCTTGAAGTTGCTTTAATAAAATATCCCGTGGAACAGTAGCAAATTTTATATGTTGGCAACGTGACTGTATCGTCGGCAGAATAGACTGATAGCTTTCTGTTAATAAAATAGCTGTCACATTACCCTCGGGCTCTTCTAAAAATTTTAGTAGTGTATTAGCGGAAGATGTATTCATACGATCAGCATGATGTAGGACATAAATTTTACGCCCCTCTTCCATGCTTGTTTTCGTCATTCCAGAAATAAGGTCTCGAATTTGGTCGATTTTTATAAACTGTCCGTCTGGTTCCAGCTGTTTTATATTCGGATGATTCCCGGTTTCAATACGTTTGCAATTTCGACATGTTTCACATGGAACATTATTCGACGGGTTCAGACATAAAAGTAGTTTTATGAAGAACATTGCTATTGCTTTTTTGCCTGTCCCTTTTTCACCATCAAATATGTACGCATGTCCGGTTCTATTTTTCTCAAAAATCGTTTGTAACTGCTTCATTACTACAGGCTGTAAAACCTTTAGCTCTTCCACATTTTCTACCACTTTGTTCACCTTTTTCTCTAAACGTAACATTTAATGAAAATAGTTAAGTCTTCCTAATTTCACTTTTCTTAGAAAAAACCCCGTGTCCCATACAGGAAAGTAAGTAGACACGGGTTTTACATATATAAATTAACTAGCAATCCCTTGATTTCACCAATTTTATCAAGCAAATCGATTGAACTCTTCTCTTCATTTAAAAGATCCTGTGCAAGTTCTACTAATCGCTCATCAATCGTTTCAACAATTTTCAGGCGACGCCCTTCTCCGAAGCGATTCCATGTATGAGATTGTTTCATATCAAGACCATATTCAACAGCTTCTTGCAGGAAACGTTTGATTAGCATTTTAAAACGAGTCAATTCACGCAAGTTACGAGACCTTGCCACACGGTCACCAGCTGCAGATATATCGCCAATTAATCTCGTTAACTGCTCTGTTTGTAGCTTTGAGCCTTGTTTTACAAGCACTTCACTAAAGCGATTTCCGGATTGGTTCGGCTGTTTTATATCTTGATGATTCGTTTTTAAACCTAAACGTAAATCTTGATTTATCTTCAATTACCTTTCGCCTCCACCTAATCACAAAACCAGTAGCTTAAGTGTCTATATATTTAAGCACCCGCCATTGGTAACACCTATTATCGAATATAAATCTTACTATATAAATTCTACAATACTTTGTTGAATAAATTATACGAAAATTTCTACTAAATTAGGTTAGAAATGGTGGAACTGTTCGATTGGTAATACAAAAACTGTTGCTCCCCCAACTTCAACTTCAATGGGGTACGGTATATAAGAGTCTGCATTGCCACCTAAGGGCGAAACAGGTGATACCATCTGTTCGCGGGAACGACAATTATCTCGAATAATATCAAGCAATTGGGGGATTAATGCATCCTCCGTTCCAACGATAAAGGTTGTATTTCCTGAACGTAAAAAACCACCAGTACTTGCTAATTTTGTTGCACGAAAATTATTTTTAGTTAACGCGCTAGACAAACGATTACTATCTTGGTCCTGAACGACTGCAACAACTAACTTCATCCGCACTCACTCCCATATATTGAATTGGTGTTTATATTATAGCACACTTCATTTACTTTTCCTCTAGTGACTTACATATCAGACGCCAGACTTCTTCTACTACTTTCTCCACAGACTGATCAGCATTTACTACTTTAATTCTATTAGGATAACGTTTAACTACTTCATGATAGCCTTCCCTAACCTTTTCATGAAATGATAAGCTCTCAACATCAAGTCTATTCAACTCCCGCTCATTGTGTGCATGAATGCGGGCTAGTCCAACTGCAGGATTCAAGTCAAATAAAATTGTTAAATCAGGCATCTGTTTCCCAATAGCGAATTCATTTATGGATAAAACTTCGTCCATGCCAATTCCACGAGCATAACCTTGATAGGCTAATGAAGAATCGATAAAACGATCACATAATACCAGTTTGCCTTGTTTCATTGCCGGCTCTACTTTTTCAAAAAAATGTTGGCTTCTGGCAGCAGCGTACAATAGTGCTTCTGTTCGCTCATCCATCGCTGTATTGGCAGGGTTTAAGATTACTTCCCGAATCTTTTCCGCAATTTCAATTCCACCTGGTTCTCGCGTGGCTAAGACGTCAACGTTTTGCTCCCGTAGTCGCTCAACGATTTGGTTTAAAATTGTCGTTTTCCCCGCTCCTTCTGGGCCTTCAAATGTAATAAATAAATTGCTTTTCATTTCTATATTCCTCCGACTATTACTTTATGACGTAAATCAGCTTTTCGTTCAAATGATGTTGCCCTTGAAAAGCTGCACCCATCGCAAGTAACTCCTCTAGTTGACTTAACTTTGCCACAGTAATTTTTTCTCCAGGCAAAAATAATGGTATTCCAGGTGGATATGGGATAAGCATACTTGCTGCAACACGACCAATCGCCCGCATATATGGAACCCATTCTTTTTCAAGCTGTTCCATTTCATCAAAGGAATACTCCGGTATTGAAACGGTAGTATATTCATTGGATGGTGTAACCGTTTCAATAGTATTTACCCCTTTTTCTCTTATATTAAAAATTGCTTCTTTAATACGTATACGCGCCTCTGCGAATGGATACGTTTGTCCATGTTTTAAAAGAGGTAAAATAAATAATACTTGATAAGGATCAGCAAGCTCTACAAAAATCCCTTGTTGTTCAAGTACTTCTTTTAACTGGAACCCTGTATATCCCGGGAAACGTAATAATAGCTTCAACGGGTCATTTACTTCAATCACTTGTAAAGGTTCTATTGAACGCAATGCTTCAATCCACTGATTTCTTTTCTGTTTTAAATAATTTGCATCACTTTCTAAATAACTATCTATATAGTCTCTTGCGTCATCTAAAGAAGCAAGAAGCAGATAGGATGGACTACTTGATTGAAGCATTCTTAGATAATGATTAATCTTTTCTGCTTTAATCAATTGAGAGTTCACATGCAAAAACGATGCCATGGTCATAGCTGGAAGTGTTTTATGTGCAGATTGTACAACGACATCAGCTCCAAGTTGGATGGCAGAGGGCGGAAATGATTGGCTTGCTATAAAATGTGCTCCATGTGCTTCATCAACAAGAACCGGTATTTTCATTTCATGACACAATTCGATTTGTGTCTCTAGCTCCTGACCTGCTACGCCATAGTAGGTTGGATAGGTTAACACTACTGCTTTCGCATCCGGATGAAGCAGCAACGCTTCTTTTAATGCAGTCGTTGGAACAGCTCCGGGAGTCTTTGTTGTGGTATCCCATGCCGGTGCCAAAAAAATAGCTTTTGCCCCGACAAGCTCCAATGCATGGAAAATTGATTTATGTGCATTTCTTTGTACTATAATTTTTTCATTTCGTTTACAGGTTGCATAGATCATTGCCAGATTTCCCACTGTTGAGCCGTTCACTAAGAAGAAGCTTCTATTCGCTTGATATGCCTTCGCTAAAAGCAATTCAGCCCGTGCAATGGCTTCTTCTGGATGATGATAATCATCCAAGCCTGTTAACTCTGTTAAATCGTATGTAAGTGCGTCTTTGATAGTGCTTGGTAAGTTTGATAATAAGCCGTTTTTATGCCCCGGAACATGCCAACTCAACGGCTCCATCTCAGCAAAATTTTGTAGCGCCGAAACGACCGGTCTTTCCCTTTTCATCTTCTCACTCCGTTCATTTATCCCTTTCTATTATAGTCGCAGAGAGTGTGAAAACGGAAGTGAATAGGTTAAAAGAGCATGACTAGAAAAAAATACTATTCAATGTTTTTTTGACTTTATGCAACATCCCTTATTTTTCATCTATTTCCTCTCCTCTTCAATTAATTCTCTTTCTTTTGTATAGGAGTAAAGCGTATCTCCTATGATTAGGTGGTCCGAAAGTTTTAACAATCCAATTGCTTTTTTTCAAATACCTTCTCGCTACTGCCAAGGTTGTTGTTGTTTCCATATCTGCTACCGTATGATCATTTAATGCCCAATTACTAATCATTTCTTCTGCTTTAAGCAGCATTGCACTGGTAATAGGAAACTTCCATCTAAATAGGAGTATCCTTTTTTTACATTAATCTAGTTGATATAAGTTATAACACTTCAATAAAAGACTAATATATTCCGCACTGTCTTACGTTTGCTAAATGACACCTGACTCTAAAGTTATATTGTTGAGAATTACCAATACTACATCAACAACATTCTAGGCAAACGTGTACAGAGTGAAGCTTTAAACAGCTTTTTTACTTAGCTCATATCAGTCTTAAATTTCCATTTCTCTTACCAAACAAAAACCGCTGAATTTCAACGGGTTTGTTTTCCTAGCAAATTCCTACTTTCACAGGGTGTAACCATCTACCATCGGCGCTAGACTCCGAAGTGCATATGATATGGCGGCTGACCACGTTACCCGCGTCGTGCCAATTAACCTTCAATCTTATTAGTTGGTCACTTTTTTACAATAAAAAAACCGCTGAAAACTCAGCGGTTTACTTTTGCCTAGCGACGTCCTACTCTCACAGGGGGAAGCCCCCAACTACCATCGGCGCTAAAGAGCTTAACTTCCGTGTTCGGTATGGGAACG
>NZ_JBHTFK010000035.1:0-53092 GCF_042666115.1 Ureibacillus sp. GCM10028918 | reverse complement strand
GAAGTTAAGCTCTTTAGCGCCGATGGTAGTTGGGGGCTTCCCCCTGTGAGAGTAGGACGTCGCTAGGCAAACGGAAATCGCTGAGTATTCAGCGGTTTTTTTATTATTCCAAATTATAATAAAAGAGTATTCGTCCACCATTAGAAGTAATAGAGGTAAACCAAATCGAATGAATCAGCTTTACGGATACTAAAGATTTTCTGAGAAACGCTTTCAGGTGAATACAATTGAGCAAATCAAATAAAACTAGTTGGCAAAGAAGATGCTCCTTGGACGCAAAATAATCACAAAAAACTAACATGTGCCACCTAACCTGGTCTTATGGACAGGAATGATTTTTAAGTAAACCGAAAAAAATGAACATCTTAAGGAATTCTTACCTATTGTTAAAATTTCAGATTCCACCAAATTAAAAAGATTCAAATCCTAATATGTATAGTAAATATAAAAAAATATTGTAAATCTAACCAATAAATGATATTCTTATATAAGAATATCATTGGTCCCGTGGTGTAGCGGTTAACATGCCTGCCTGTCACGCAGGAGATCGCCGGTTCGATCCCGGTCGGGACCGCCATATTAAAATATATATACGCTCATGTAAAGCATTGCTTTATATGAGCTTTTTTCTTTTTATCAAAATTTGAAACTAAATATTTTACTTTTTTCATTAAAGTTACATGATGTTACTCCCGTATAAATATAGTGGTAGTAAGTCATTTCGTGGGGTGATTTTAATGAATAAAACTCGATTTCGAAGAAATTTATTAGCATTATTATTGATTGCGATAGCTGCTACCATGGTTCTCCTTTCACAGTGGTATTATAAAGTAAATAAATATTACGATATTGAAGATTTGAATTCATTTCGCTGGCAAATGAATATGAATATTGAAGAGTTCGAAAAACTTGAAAAAGGGATGTCTTATCTAGAGGTTGTGGAAGTTGCAAAGGGAAAAGGGGAGCCCATAGATGACGGGGTATATGTTTGGGATGATGAAATACTCATGACTCAAAGTTATGAAATACACTTTCAGGATGGGAAACTGGAAAAGAAGAAGGTAGTTGAAAAACGTGGTTATTCTACACGATGAAAACCTCAATTTTTTTTTTAAGGTGACCAGTATACATATCTTCAAGAATTAAGCATTATTTTAGAAGGGCAAGGTATAGACTTTGAACATTTAACTAGGTTTAGGTAAACTAATGGTAATGTGACTGTGAGAGGATAGTTAAAATGGAATTTGAAAAAGAAGTTAGGTCCTTAGAGGAAACACAAAGCTTAGCACAGAGTTTGGCTCAACTTTTAGAAGCCCAAGATACAATTACGCTTGAGGGTGATTTGGGAGCAGGGAAAACGACATTTACCCAAGCGCTTGCTAAGGGTCTAGGGATTACAAGAACAGTAAATAGCCCGACTTTTACAATCATGAAGCAATACGAAGGAAGGTTGCCATTCAACCATTTAGATGTTTACCGTTTAGCAGATAGTGATGAAGATCTTGGTTGGGAAGAAATCTTCTATGGCGAAGCAGTCAGTGTTGTGGAATGGGCACATTTAATAGAAGAATATTTACCTAATGAACGATTAGCCATTGAAATTTATCGGATTGATAACGATAAAAGAAAGTTTGTATTAAAACCAATCGGTAAGCGATACGAACAGTTGTGTGAGGAGTTATTTTAATGATTTGGTTAGGAATTGAAACAGCGAATTCACCTCTATCTATAGCCATTGTAAAAGATGGACAGATTATAGAGGAGATTGTACAAAACGAAAAACTAACGCATTCCGTTACAGTGATGCCGACAATAGAAGTGCTTTTACAGAAAGCGAATTTGAAGCCTGTAGATATAGATGCAATTGCTGTCTCGGAAGGGCCAGGTTCTTATACTGGCTTACGTATAGGTGTCACGATTGCAAAAACATTAGCTTGGACGTTAAAAATACCATTAGTCGGAGTGTCGAGCTTGCAGGTGTTAGCAGCCAATGGACAAACTTTTAATGGTGTAATCTGCTCGCTGTTTGATGCAAGAAGACAAAATGTATATGCAGCAGCCTATCATGGCTCTACATTAGAACCCGTGATAAAAGAACACCACAACTCCATCGAAGGACTATTGGAACAGTTAAAGAAATTGAATGAACCTGTGCTATTTGTTGGGATAGATGTGGAGACTTTTAGGGAAAAGATAATTGCTCAACTTAATAATCAAGCAAGTTTTGTACCGGTTTCACTTGCATTACCAAGAGCCTCATTATTAGTTGAGTTAGCACAAAAACAACCACTTCCAGGTGTAGGCGAAGTTCACAATTTTGTTCCGCAATATCATCGAATCTCAGAGGCAGAAGCAAATTGGATTAAGGATCAGAAGAAGGGGCAGTAAAAAATGATACTTTATCGTAAAATGACCCCAGAGGATGTCGAGGCTGTTTATTCAATTGAAGTAGCATCGTTTCCAACTCCTTGGACATTAGATTCATTTCATTATGAAATGAGAGAAAATAATTTTGCTTACTATGTTGTGGCGGAGAATGATGATAAAGAGATTCTGGGCTTTTGTGGGATGTGGCTAGTGTTTGATTCGGCTCAAATTACAAATGTAGCTGTTGTTGAATTGGCACGTGGTCTTGGCATTGGTGAAGGATTGATGAAAGAAGCAATACGCATTGCTAAAGAACGGGATGTTGATGTTATGAGTTTAGAGGTTAGAGTTTCGAACAATGTTGCACAAAATCTTTACAGAAAACTCGGATTTCAAGATGGTGGAGTTCGTAAAGGATATTATACAGATAATCAAGAAGATGCTCTTGTAATGTGGGTGAATTTAAATGAATAATCAATATATATTAGCAATTGAGACAAGCTGTGATGAAACAGCAGCTGCTATCATTCGCAATGGTACAGAAATTGTCTCCAATGTCGTAGCTTCACAAATTGAAAGTCAAAAGCGTTTTGGAGGGGTAGTTCCAGAAGTGGCTTCGAGACACCATGTCGAACAAATTACAATTGTGATAGAAGAGACTTTAGAAAAAGCGAATATGGAACCTTCTGATTTAACAGCAGTCGCGGTTACGGAAGGCCCAGGTTTAGTAGGGGCACTATTGATAGGCATTAATGCTGCAAAAGCCTTTGCCTTTGCACACAGCCTGCCACTTATCCCGGTGCATCATATTGCTGGTCATATTTATGCAAATGCATTAGTCGAGCCGATGGAATTTCCACTATTAGCTCTGGTTGTTTCAGGTGGCCATACGGAACTGGTATTAATGAAAGAGCATGGGAGTTTTGAAGTAATCGGAGAAACGCGAGACGATGCAGCAGGAGAAGCCTATGACAAGGTTGCACGTGTTCTGAACATGCCTTATCCAGGTGGACCACATATAGACCGTCTTGCACATGAAGCAGAAGAAGGGGTCCAATTTCCTCGAGCTTGGTTAGAAGAGAATTCATATGATTTCAGTTTTAGTGGTTTAAAGTCAGCGGTTATTAATTATAAGCATAATATGGATCAACGTGGGGAAGAAATTATCCCTCAAAAGGTTGCTAAAGGCTTCCAGGACAGTGTAATAGAAGTATTAACAACTAAAACCTTACGTGCAGCGCGAGAATTCCAAGTGAAGCAAGTGATTGCCGCAGGAGGGGTATCTGCGAACAAAGGGTTAAGAACAAGCTTGGAACAGGCTTTCGAAAAAGAAAATATCACTTTCGTAGTTCCCCCTCTAAAGCTTTGTACCGATAATGCAGCAATGATAGGAGCTGCGGCAGCCTATATGTATAATGTAGGAGTTCGTGGTGACTTAGCCATGAACGGTATTCCAGGTAAGGAATTAAAAAGTTGGATATAAGTTTCTGAGGGCATTCTAACTTTCGAATAACCCAAGAAACGAGTAGAAAGTTAAACGACATTTTCTATATTTAGAGCTGTTTCAAATCAATTTGAAACAGCTTTTACTTTTTTAATAAAATAAGTCAATCTAACTTAGGCGAGTTTTTTCTAAGATATTCAGTTATTCATCTTTTGTAAAATTTTTCTGAAAACTTATCCACAGGTTAACAATATTTCTTTAAAAATGTCAAGGCGAACATTCGTACTTATGCACAAATTGTGGATAACTTGGGGATAACGTGTGGTAAAACTATATATAGTATTATTTTTTACACACCGCATTGTGGATTAATAAAATTAAAACTGTGGATAATGTGGAAAAGTGTGTTGATATGTTGATATTACTAAATTGTTCATGTGAATAAATTTGTGGAGATATTTTATCGAAATTTGTCTATTGACCAAGATATATGTAAATTATTAAGTAATAATAAAAATACCATGTGTATATACACATGGTATTTTTAGGTTATCGATTAGGATGAAATAATATTCTCAAGCTCATCATTGAGTTCGAGCCATTGTAGTTCGAGTTCGTCGTGTCCTGTTTTAAGTGAATCAAGTTTTGTTTGGTACTTCATCACTTGTTCGTGATCCTTGAATATATCCGGTTCACAAAGCTTGGCTTCAATGCTTGAAATTTCTTCACTAAATTCAATCATTTTCTTTTCTAGTTCTTCAACTGTACGACGGATTTGTCGTTCGCGTTTTTTTGCATCTTTATCAATTTGAGATGTGGAGGTTTTTGATGTTGTTGTCTCGCTTAATTTTAAAGAGGCTTTTTCAGCTTCTGTTTTCATTTCTGCTAATTCTTCAAGTTCTTGTTTTTTTTCAAGATAATAATCATAGTCACCTAAGTATTCAAATGAACCAGTTCCTGATAATTCGACAACCTTTGTAGCAATACGATTGATAAAATAACGGTCATGGGATACAAATAGCAATGTACCAGGATAATCGATTAGTGCATTTTCTAAAACTTCTTTGCTATCTAAGTCAAGATGGTTTGTCGGTTCATCCAACACGAGTAAATTTGCTTTTTGCATCATGAGTTTGGCGAGAGCAACACGTGCTTTTTCGCCACCAGATAATGAACTAACTGGCTTTGTAACGTCATCTCCACTAAATAGGAAACGCCCCAGAATCGTACGGATATCTTTTTCATTTAATAATGGCCATTCATCCCATAATTCTTGAAGAACAGATTTATTACCAGACAACTTAGCCTGTTCTTGATCATAGTAACCAATTTGAACGTTTGCACCATATCGAATATCACCAGATTGAATAGGTAAATCCTTAACGATCGTTTTAAGCAAGGTTGATTTCCCAACGCCATTTGGTCCGACAAGTGCTATACGGTCTTCACGGAAGATGCGCATATTTATATTGTTTGAGATGCTTTTCCCTTCATAGCCAATCATTAATTTGTCAACAGATAAAACATCATTACCGCTTTGACGTTCGATTGTAAAGCCGAAGTTTGCGGAACGCTCATCACCATCAGGAGATCCCATCCATTCTGTTCGTTCAAGAACCTTCCTGCGGCTTTGGGCCATTTTTGTTGTCGAAGCACGGGCAATATTCTTCTGGATAAATGCCTCTAGTTTAGCTTTTTCATCCTGTTGCCGTTCAAACATTTTCAAATCTCGCTCATAGTTTTTTGCCTTTTCATCTAGATATGCACTATAGTTTCCAACATACTTTGTCACGTGGGTTCTTGATACCTCATAAACAATCGAAACAACCTGGTCTAAGAAGTAACGGTCATGGGAGACGATTAAAATTGCTCCTTCATACCCTTTTAGATAGCTTTCCAACCAGCTCAATGTTTCGATATCAAGATGGTTGGTAGGCTCGTCCAGTATTAATAAATCGGGCTTACTTAGTAGAAGCTTTGCTAATGCTAATCGGGTTCTTTGGCCACCGGAAAGGGAGAGAATCGGTTTTTCGTAATCCTCCGGGAAAAATTGCATGCCGTGAAGCACCGAACGTGTATCTGCTTCATATTGGTACCCTCCAGCATCCTTAAAGTCATGCTGTAATTGATCGTACTCCGCCATTACGCGTGAATAGTTTTCAGCATTCTCGTAAACTGCAGGATCAGCCATACGTTGTTCAAGAGTACGTAATTTTTTTTCTTGATTACGCAATGAGTCGAATATTGTCATCATTTCGTCCCAGATCGATAAGTTTGACTCGAGCCCTGCGTGTTGCTCTAAGTAGCCAATTTTCACGTCTTTTGGAATGATAATTTCTCCAGAGTCATAAGACATTTGACCAGCGATAATTTTGAGTAATGTCGATTTTCCTGCACCGTTACGCCCTACTAACGCAACTCGATCTCTATGTTGAACTTCTAATTTTACACCACTAAGTATTTCATCTGTTACAAAAGATTTATATAATTGATTTACTTGTAAAACAATCATTACTACACCTCAGTTCTATCTTTAGTGTAATAGATGAAGATTCCTTGCGCAATGCGGATGCTTTACTTATTTCTGCATGTTTAGTAAGATGAAAACGATTTTGAATTATATTAATTTCACAAGCGTTTCATTGAACCTGCACAAAGGAATATTGAGTTCCGAGAGATAAGGATATAAATTTAGTATGTAGATAATAATCACTTATACAGATCAGGTAAAACAGTCAGTTTGAGAAATAGATTGGGGGATAATGTGTGAAGCAAGACATGAAAATTCCTCAAGCAACTACAAAAAGACTTCCACTCTATTATCGTTTTTTGCAAAACTTTGCCAATGAAGGAAAGAGGAGAATTTCATCACAAGAATTGAGTGAAGCCATGAAAATTGATTCGGCAACAATTCGAAGGGACTTTTCTTATTTTGGTGCGCTTGGTAAAAAGGGATATGGGTATGACGTACTTTATTTGCTTGAGTTTTTTAGACAAACGCTTGATCAAGATGAAGGAGCAAATGTTGCGTTAATTGGTGTGGGGAACTTGGGAAACGCATTTTTAAAATACAACTTCCACAAAAATCACAATACAAGAATCGTAGTGGCATTTGACTCAAAAGCACCACACGATGGTATGGAGGTTAATGGGATACCTGTATATCATCCAGATCGGTTAGAGGAAATGTATCATGAATTCAACGCGGAATTAGCTATATTAACGGTATCTAGTCGTTCTGCACAAATCATGGCAGATCGCTTAGTTGAAATTGATGCAAAGGGAATATTGAACTTTACGCCAGTAAGGTTAAATGTTCCTGATTCCATGAAGATGATGAATATTGATTTATCCGTTGAACTAGAAGCGTTAATCTATTTAATACGCAATAGTGATTGACACAAAGTATTTAAAATTTATCCATTAGCAAATTCCGACAAGATGAGATAAAATGTACATATAATAGAGGAGGTGGCTACAATGGTTGTGCATTTAAATGCAATTTCACCATTTGCCGTAGTTATTATTTGTGTAGTAGCCCTATTAGTTTTTGGACCAAAGAAACTGCCTGAACTAGGTAGAGCGATGGGAACAACATTACGTGAGTTCAAAAAGGGAACTAGTGGGTTATTGGATGATGAAGAGGACAAGAAAAAGAGCGCCAATGTCATCGAGCAAAAAGATCTAGAAAAAGAAAACAAGTAAGTTAAGGATGTCTATTTCAATGAATCCAAAAGAACTCACTGTTATTGAACATATAGAAGAATTAAGAAAACGTCTATTCATTTGTGCCATTTTCTTTATTCTGTCCTTAATTGTGAGCTTTTATTTTGCAAAGCCGATTATTAAATATATTCAGTTAAGCGAACAAGCAGAGCAATTTACTTTAAACGCTTTCAATGTAGGTGACCCACTTACTGTGTATTTGGAAGTTACATTCATTGTCGCGCTGATTATTACTTCGCCGATCATTCTGTACCAGCTTTGGGCCTTTATCACACCTGGGCTGCATGAAACCGAGCGAAAAGCTACGCTAAAATACATTCCGTATGCCTTTTTATTATTCGTTGCTGGACTAGCGTTTGGCTATTATATTTTATTGCCAAACGTTATGAACTTCATGATGCAGCTATCTGATGATCTTGATATTCAACAAACAATAGGGATTAATGAATATTTCGGATTTCTATTTAAATTAGTGGTCCCATTCGGCATCATCTTCGAATTACCGGTTGTAATGCTGTTCCTAGCGAGATTGGGAATTATAAATCCTCAGCTTATGGTGAAATTCCGTAAGTATGCTTATTTTGTGCTATTCGTAATAGCGGTATTAGTAGCACCGCCAGATATAATCTCATATATTTTGATTTCAATCCCATTGTTTGTATTATATGAAATCAGTATTATAATCGCTCGGATCGGCTATAAAAAATATCTAGTGGCAGAAGAAATGCGCTTGAAAGAAGAAGAGGAAATCGCTAAAAAAATCCAGGTAGAAGACTTATTGGCTGAGCAACGCCGTCAAATCGAAGAAATGACAAATAAACAATAATAATAAAGCCTATTTTCGAAAGAGAACTCTTTTGAAAATAGGCTTTTTCTTATCTTAACTATTGAAATAAGTGAGCGTTCATCTGAACAATTGTCACAAAACCATTTAACAGCATATGGGCAATGATTGAAGTAAGTAAACGACGTGTTTTATAGTATAAAAATGCAAAAATAAACCCACTAATCGTATATAAAATGATGTGTGTAAAGTCTAGATGAATCAGAGCAAAAATGATAGAACTGATTAGACCGGCAACCCAGAAATTTTGTGTTTGGACAATAGAACCAAAGACGACGCGGCGGAAAACAAATTCTTCTAGTATAGGCCCTAAAACTACTGTAGCTAAAATCATAATAGGGGCAATTTCAGTAATTTGAATAATGGATTCAGTATTCGCCGAACCGTTTTGAATACCGAGTCCGTACTCAATCATAGCTCCTATCGTTTGACCAAGAAATACTAAGAAAAACCCAATAACGCCCCAACCGATTGATACAGGAATAGAAGCTTTTTCTCCTTTAAATATATTCCAGAAGTTCTTATTTTGAGAGATTAAGAATATACAAACTAAGAATGCAATTGCAAAAGAGATTGTAGACCACCATCCTGCCAAAGCAACCTCTTGATTTCCATCTTGCGGAAAATATTGCAGGAAGAATGACTTGAGAGGTGGAATTCTTAATAGGAAGCCAGATAATTGCATTGCTATGTAAGTGATTAAAACATAAAAGGCGGTTTTTTGTGTTTGAACTTTTGTAGAGTTACTCAATAGAAAAATTCCCTCTTTCTAAATCTAGTCTTTAAATTTTGTAATTCTATACCATTAAAAATCAAATTAAAGGTATATAAGGAAAAATAAGTAGCTAAACTATCACCGGCAAGTTTCAAGTTTACCTTATAATACGCTATGCATCTATTGTAGATGAATATGGATAGAAAACAAAATTTTTTGGGCTTGTGACTTGCAAATGGTAAAGTAATTCATTATTATAATAATTGTGTTAGCACTCATAAGTAGAGAGTGCTAATAAGATTATATAAATTATAACTTGTAGGAGGTTGTTTCACTTGTTAAGACCATTAGGTGATCGTATCATTATCGAACTAGTTGAGGTGGAAGAAATTACAGCATCAGGACTTGTACTTCCAGATTCAGCAAAAGAAAAACCACAAGAAGGTAATGTAGTTGCTGTGGGAACTGGTCGTGTACTAGATAACGGCACACGCGTCGAGCTTGATGTAAATACGGGAGATCGTATTATTTTCTCTAAATACTCAGGCACAGAAGTGAAATATGAAGGCAAAGAATATTTAATTCTACGCGAAAGTGATGTACTAGCTGTTATTGGCTAACAATTAAAAGTTAATCTTAAGCAACAAGAGCGCCATACATAATCTAGAGGGCGCTCACATGCTACTTTTGATTTTGAATAGAATAATTAAATTTGGAGGTAGGCAAAATGGCAAAAGATATTAAATTCTCTGAAGAAGCTCGTTCTTTAATGCTTCAAGGTGTTGATAAATTAGCAAATGCAGTAAAAGTAACATTAGGACCAAAAGGACGTAACGTTGTTTTAGAAAAAAAATTCGGTTCTCCATTAATTACAAATGATGGTGTAACGATCGCAAAAGAAATCGAGCTAGACAACCCATATGAGAACATGGGTGCAAAACTAGTAGCTGAAGTTGCTTCTAAAACAAATGAAATCGCTGGTGACGGTACAACTACTGCAACAGTATTAGCACAAGCAATGATTCGTGAAGGACTTAAAAACGTAACTGCTGGAGCTAATCCGGTTGGTATCCGTAAAGGGATGGACAAAGCGGTTGCTGCTGCATTAGTAGAGTTGCAAGCAATTTCTCGTCCAGTAGAAAACAAAGAGGCAATTGCTCAGGTTGCTGCAATTTCTGCTGCTGATGAGGAAGTGGGTGACTTCATCGCAGACGCAATGGAACGTGTTGGTACTGATGGTGTAATCACAATCGAAGAATCTAAAGGTTTCACTACAGAATTAGATGTTGTAGAAGGTATGCAATTCGATCGTGGATATGTATCTCACTACATGGTAACTGATACTGACAAAATGGAAGCGGTATTAGACAATCCTTATATCTTAATAACAGATAAAAAGGTTTCAAACATCCAGGAAATCTTGCCTTTGCTTGAACAAGTTATTCAACAAAGCCGTCCATTGTTAATCATTGCTGAAGATGTTGAAGGGGAAGCTCTTACAACATTAATCTTAAATAAATTACGCGGCACATTCAACGTAGTAGCTGTTAAAGCTCCTGGTTTCGGTGACCGTCGTAAAGCAATGCTAGAAGATATTGCTGTATTAACTGGTGGTCAAGTAATCACTGCTGAACTTGGCTTGGAGTTAAAAACAGCGGATGTAACAACATTAGGTCGTGCTGGTAAAGTAGTTGTATCTAAAGACAATACAACAATTGTTGAAGGTGCTGGCAATGCCGATGAAATCGAAGTTCGTGTAAACCAGATCCGTTCTCAAATTGCAGAAACTACTTCTGAGTTCGATAAAGAGAAATTACAAGAACGCCTTGCTAAATTAGCTGGTGGTGTAGCGGTAATCAAAGTTGGTGCTGCAACTGAAACTGAGTTAAAAGAACGTAAACTACGTATCGAAGACGCATTAAACTCAACTCGTGCTGCTGTTGAAGAAGGTATCGTATCAGGTGGTGGTACAGCTCTTCTAAACGTATATGGTGCAGTAGAACAAACTCTTGATACAGTAGATGGCGACGTAGCGACTGGTGTACGTATCGTATTACGTGCTCTAGAAGAACCAGTACGCCAAATTGCAAACAATGCAGGTCTTGAAGGCTCAATCATCGTGGACCGCTTAAAACGCGAAGAAATTGGCGTAGGCTTCAACGCGGCTAATGGCGAATGGGTAAACATGATTGAATCAGGTGTTGTTGACCCAGCGAAAGTTACTCGTTCAGCATTACAAAACGCTGCATCTGTAGCTGCTCTATTCCTAACAACTGAAGCAGTAGTAGCAGACATCCCTGAACCAGCAGGCGCTGGCGGCGGAATGCCAGATATGAGCGGTATGGGCGGCATGATGTAGGCCAACACGATGTTGGTCACTCGGACGTTGCCACACGATGTGGCGCTTTTAGTCCGAGTTCCGCTAACCGTCTTATCCCTTGATATATAAGGATTTGTATGTAAGGTGAAAGTGAAATGCTAACATTTTGCTAACATAGAGGATTTTATTAGAGGCTTCTCATTAGTTGTGAAAACTTTTGGGAAGCTTCTTTTTTCATTTCTTTTTAACGTAGTGGCTTTTTATGGGGGTAGCTTACGGGTATTAGTATATCCTCTAAATAATTTATGGTGGAGTACCTCGAGCTGAGAACTGTGTGTAAAAAATGTTTCGGATGCGAAATTATTAACAAACATGTATTTTAATCTAAACAGTAAAATTGTTAAAATGGATATAGGAGTATTCTGTATATTTATATTGACATTGGAGAAGAAGCAGTTGTTTCATACTTGAAATGTTGAAGAGGAGATTAATATAGTGGTGATTAACTTGAACACAAATGAAGCATACATCTGTGAATCTACTAACACACTTAAAAAAAGGTTTCCTCTAAGCGGTGTTAAAAACCTCGATTAAATAGTACGTAGTTTTCTAATGATAAAGATAGTGAACTATGAAAAATTTTAGAAACGATAAGGAGTAGTAAAACATGTTATCAAAAATTCTAAAGAAGTTTTTTGAAAATAACTCATCCACATGTCAAGATGCAACTACTGAAGCTGATGATAATAATAGAGAAAATAAAAATCTTGAAACATCTCAAAGAATTGGGAAACCGGGTGAATATAATTTTAATATTCACCCCGACCAACTTCCAGCAGAGTTTAGATATATAAAAGATATTTTGATTTCTAATAGTAATATAAAATCAGGTTATTCTCAAATTGACCAGGTTGTCATTACTCCTTATGCAATATTTATAATTGAGATCAAAAACAATTCGGGAACGATTAATGGTGACAAAAATAGAGAAATATGGAGTGTAAACGATAAGTTGCCAATGACGAATCCATTTAACCAGAATGACTGTCATATTGAGGGTATTAAATCGATTTTGGAAAAATGGGATAAAATACAATATGTATCAATGGTATCTTTTAATAAAAGTTGTACATTAAAAGTGAATGAAGAACTAAGAAAAATTCAATCAAATGATTTAGTTGTTTATGATACCGAGTTTTCGGAGTTTGTAACAAGAAAGATTAACGTTCTTAAACATCAAAATCCAGAACCAATACTTTCAAATAATGATATAGAAGATATTTATAATAAATTAATGTCTGCCAACATAAAAGATATGCAAATAAGAGGTATGCTTGTTGATAAGTTAGAAAATCTCAACAATATAGAGACTACTAGTAACGAGAGAAATTTATAAACATTGAGGGTTAGCTGCTCTATTGTTAACAATAGAAGCAAACGTTCCAGCAATGCCTGATATGGACGGAATAGGCGGCATGATGTAATTAGCAGCTCAGCAATGGAGGATAAAATGAATTAAATGTAGCTTCCCATGAGTAAGAAACTTGTGGGAAGCTTTTTTGTTTGGTGACATGAATATATACAACTTTCGTTTATATCTACATGGCTATGCCTATCCAATTTTGCTTAACCCCTGAGTAACAAGCTTTTTTCTTTTTGAGTGTGAGAGGATGATATTTCACTAATAAAATTTTGGAGTTCAATCGTACCTTACTACTACCAGAGGCCAGTGATCCACCCCATTCCCTCCATTTTGATTAATTTTTCCAATACTCTTCATAAATAAATTAATAAATAGGGCTGTAGGCTTACTAAAGAATTAGGCTCAAGTTGGTTTTTCTAATAATTTCCATTTATTATACTTACTCTGTAAGTTCAATAATCATACAGTTCAAATCTACAAAGAATCCTAATGGAAGGAGATAATATAATTTTGTTCTTAAAAATTGTAAAAAACGATTTCATCAGGAATAAGGTTTCAACTATATCAGTCTTACTATTCATAACGATGGCAGTTATTTTGGCAACTAGTGCAATTAATAATATTACCACTTTGATTCAGTGATGTCGAAACTTGAGGAACGTGCGGCACCATCCGATATTTCGCAGATGCATAGCGGAGAATATGACCAGGCAGAGATTGACCAGTTCACAGCCCAATACCGTAATCATATAGCGATGCAGGAGACGATGATTCTTCAAAATGTTGATGGAAGCAATATTCATTTTGGCCAAAATCAAACATTTGCTGGCACGATACAGGATATTTCATTTGTTGTTCAGAATAGGAAATTTGATTTTATATTGGATCTCGATAATGAAAAGCTGGATGTAAAGGCAGGATTCGTTGCTGTTCCCATCTATTTCATGGAACAATATGACTTGAAAAATGGTGAGAGAATCACGGTAAAAAGCGGCGGGTATGAAAAAGAGTTTGTCATTTCGGATTATGCAAGAGATTTTGAAATGAACTCTCCACTTACTTCTTCGAAACGGTTTGTTATTAATCAGAATGACTTTGATGAAATGTTTGAGATGCGTGCTGGGGAAATTGAGTTTCTGATTGAATTCAAAATGAATGAAAACGGGGATTCCAATGCTGTTCAGAATGCATATCTCGAAGCAGGTCTTCCTGCGAACGGTCCTACAATCGGAGGAAAGATGTTTCTGTTGTTTAATGCTATGTCAGATGTTGCAGTTGCAATGATTATCATACTTATCAGTATTCTACTGATTATAATAGCTTTGCTCTGTATTAGACTTACATTTTTGGCAACGATTGATGAAGATTTAAAAGAAATCGGGATTATGAAAGCAATGGGAATATCCAAAGAAGATATTAAGAAGGTATATCTAAGCAAATACAGAGCCATGTCAATAGTTGCAGGTATTATCGGTTATCTGCTTTCCTTTGCAACGGTAAATCTGTTAAACGGTAATATAAGGCTATACATTTCTTCGGATTTCTCAGGCAACTTAAAATACTTGCTATCGCTTATAGCTCCAATACTTGTATATTACATGATTGTCATGTACTGCAAGCGAGTATTGAAAAGAATCGATAAGATTTCTGTGGTGGAAGCATTACGGAGAGACTATATGGCGCGCGGAAAGAACAGAAAACATGATTTCCCACTGCTAAAGAATAAATTCTTCAGCACTAATATTTATATGGGGCTGCGGGATGTTGGGAAACGTTTCATATTATATAGGCTGCTGTTTGTTATTTTTATTGTATGTACTTTTATTGTCATACTCCCTGTAAATGTTTATAACACCATAAATTCACCAGAATTTTCTACGTATATGGGAATAGGAAAACAGGACATGAGAATCGATCTTCGAAGAACCGATCGTATTACAGAAGATTTTATAAAACTGTACAAAGAGTTAGAAAATGATAATGATATTAAAAAGTTCGCAACCTACATCACAAGTTCCTACCCGGTTAAGAACTCAGAAGGTTCCTGGAACCATATTAATATTGAAATCGGGGATTTTTCCGTATTTCCATTAAAATATTTAGAAGGCAGAGCACCAGAGGGGGAAGGAGAAATCTCGCTTTCTTTTGCTAATGCAACAAAAGACGGACTAAACAAGAAAGTAGGAGATGAAGTAACCGTCCAGGCTGACGGGAAAGAACAGACTTTGACAGTTACGGGTATTTATCAGGATATTACAAACGGAGGAAAAACAGCAAAGGCGCATTCGAGTCTCGGTGTAAATGTAGAGGCCGTACTTTGGTATATTGTGAGTATTGATTTGGCCAATGGTGTTGATCAAAGCGTGAAAATGGATTACTACCAGAATGCTTATAGCACGGCACAGGTAAATGATATCAAGGAATATACACAGCAGACGCTTGGAAATATTATAGAGCAGATGAGGACTGTAGTGATAGGAGGAATTGCCATCGCGATTATCATAGCAATATTAATCACGGCATTATTCCTTAGAATGATACTAAATAAGGATTTATCCCAGATTGCCATCATGCGAAGTTTGGGATTAACCTCAAAGCAAATTAGTCATCAATATATGGCAGGTACGATGATGGTTCTGGTAGTGGGAATCATGCTTGGCGTGGTAATCTCAAATTATTTAGGGGAGATCTCTATGAGCATGGCACTGAATTCTATGGGAGCTGCAAAAATTGAATTAGTTCACGTCGTTTGGCAGACTTGGCTGCTATGTCCGTTAGCGCTGATCGTAGTCGTTGGAATTACTATTTATGTGTGTTGCAAGGTAAGGGTAGAAGATGATATATCTAACGTTTTAAGGAGTTAGAACTGCCAAATAATGGCACGGCAGATGGCATGATACCCTCAAGGCGCTTTTGATTAAACACATTGGAGGAATATATTTGAGCAATATATTAGAAGCAAGAAATATGAACAAAAAAGTAGAATTAGGGAAAGGTCAGGAAATTCATATCTTAAAAGATATTAACTTGGATATTAAAGAAGGGGAATTCGTTTCGGTTATGGGACCATCTGGAAGTGGGAAAACTACACTCCTATACAATATAAGTGGTATGGATAGAATTACTTCTGGTAGTGTGGAATTTAATGGTCGTGAAATAGATAATCTAAAAGAAGAAGAATTGGCCAAGATTCGACTGAATTATATGGGGTTTATCTTTCAGGATATTAATTTATTAAAAAATCTATCATTGATTGACAATGTTATGTTCCCTGCTCTTATTAAAAAAAATGCGGATAGAAATACGGTAAATCTCAAAGCCAAAAAACTTTTACAAATGACAGGTATTGAAAAGCTAGCAGATTATACTGTTACTCAAGGCTCTGGTGGGCAGCTGCAAAGAGTTGCCATTTGCAGAGCATTGATAAATAATCCAGATATCATATTTGGAGACGAACCGACTGGAGCATTAGATTCCAAATCGACAGCAGAGATTATGTCAATTCTTGCAGAGATTAATAAAAACGGGACAACGGTAATGCTTGTTACGCATGATGTAAAGGTGGCGGCAAAAACAGAAAGAATACTGTTTATGGTAGATGGAAAGATTGTTGCACAAAAGAACATGCGTAAATACGATGCACGCCAAGACGATAGTAAGCAAAGAGAAGAAGATCTTCTGAAATGGTTAGTGGATAATGGGTTCTAATTTTTTATGAATAATTTAAGAAGTAAGTTCAAAGGGAAAAGTTAAGCATGTTTTTAAAGACGAAGAAAAGAGTAGGACCCTAATAAAGATATTACATTTCGATTTATTAATAATCTTGGTATTTTCACCTTACGGAAGGCATGATGTAAATCATATCTTACTCATTTCGAGAAAGTTATGGTAAAAAAACTTTCTAAAGTATAGGCTACTTCCTAAAATTTCTATAGGAGATAGTCTTTTATATTATATTGTAATTTGCATTTCAAGAATTTTGGGATGACAAATTTCAAAAGTACAACAGCATCCTTACACTTGTAGGTGCTGATGAATTATACGAGAACTAATCATTTTCACAAAGCCAGATTCACCTATTATAGTAAGATCTGTCCCTGCCATGCCAGTTCCTCAGCTTTTCTCCATTTTGATAATTTTATATTTTCCATTTAGTGTCCTTATTAATTGTCCTATGTTGAATTCACCCATTGATTAACAACAGCCTTCTAGACAGAATGACTTATCACCTCAATCTGATGGCTACTGGAGCTTGTCCGAAATCTAAGTTCAAAAGTTAAATTTTATTATAAAGCAAAAATAGAACTAGTCCTTTCATTAATTGTGACATATATTGGATTTTTAAGGTATATACATAATAATAATCTGCTTCTTTGAATAATGGAGAATGCCCATTTAAAATGAATCTTTTTCGAACACTTTAGATACGAAGTGAACACGACTCGAAATTGGCTGAGAAGAAGGGAGCGAAAAATGAAAGCTCTTTATCTAAACGAGATTATTTCCCAAATTGGTGGAATATGGATACAAGGAGAGGGCAATCCGCTAATAAAAGATGTTGTTACAAAACCTTCAAGGATTAGCCATCATACACTAATGCTTGATTTATATACAAAATCAAGAATAGATTCAAAACTCTTTAAAAAATATTCGCCAGTTGCAGTTGTAACAGAAAAACCAAATGATTTTTCCAAGCTCGGAGATGAAGTTATTGTCATAAAAGTGGACGACATAGAAGAAACCTACTGGAAATTCATTGATTACTATCGCGGTCTTTTTGATATCCCGATTATTGGAGTAACAGGGACTTGCGGTAAGACGACTACGAAGGAAATGATCAAACATATACTTGAAAGCCGCTATCCAGTTCTGGCTACTTATAAAAGCTTTAACGGAGGCCATCGAAATCACCGCTATCTACTTGGAATAGATGAAAATACAGGTGCATCTGTCATCGAAATGGGGGTTGACTCCCCGGGAGATATCCTCTTTTATTTGAAATATTTTCGCCCGCAAATTAGGGTGTTATTAAATATAGACGTGTATCATTTGGTAGGTTGTAAAA
The DNA here is from genome assembly GCF_042666115.1 of Ureibacillus sp. GCM10028918. Taxonomy (NCBI): domain Bacteria; kingdom Bacillati; phylum Bacillota; class Bacilli; order Caryophanales; family Caryophanaceae; genus Ureibacillus; species Ureibacillus sp. GCM10028918. Next base: position 35,188 of record NZ_JBHTFK010000035.1, on the reverse strand, counting down.
CCCCGGAAGGATACTTAAATGCCAAAGCGGAAATGCTGCATGGTTTGGATCCGGTAAACGGCTGTCTTATCTTAAATGCGGATGATGAGAATATAAAAAAAATAGATAATAGCAAACTTGCAAATATTACTCAATCGTTTGGATTCAGTGAAGGCTGTCATTTTCGTGCGACGGATGTAACTTACGATCAGAGGGGAATCCATTTTACACTTCACCATCAAAAGCAAACCTATCCTGTATTTATCCCTGCATTCGGTGAACATAATGTCTATAATGCTCTTGCCGCAATTGCTGCAACATGGAATGCAGGAGTGCATATAATGGAAGCGGTAGATCGGCTATCTACATTTCAACAAGTAAAAGAACATTTGGAACTTAAAATTGGATTTGGAGAATCTACAATTATTGATGATACCTGGAATGTAGCTCCTCTTTCGATGGCTTCAGCTCTTAAATCAATGAAAGAAATGGCAGGTACGAAAAGGAAAATTGCTCTTTTGGGATATATGCCTCAGTTAGGAGACGGACTCTTCGCACAACAGCAGTACGCCAAGATGGGTGAGAAGGCAGTGGAAGCTCAAGTAGATATACTTGTTGTTGTAGGAGATGAAGCACAGGAAATTGGAAGAAAAGCATTGGAAATGGGAATGGACCAAAGTAAGGTGTACTTTTCTAACAATCCAAAAGAAATTTATCAAATACTTCATCCTTACTTAAATCAGGATTCCATTATACTCCTAAAAATTCCTCATCGGGTGATGGTCCTGGACACATTTAAAGAACTAAAGGAAAAAATAATCGTTACGTGAATGGAGGGACTGCATGAAAAGTTTATTTCTCCAAGATATTGTTGAACAAATAGGAGGAAATATTGTTCAGGGATCAGGAAACCCGCTCATTCAAAATGTAGTCTATCGGCCAAAAAAGATAGTAGACCAAACTGTACTGTTTTATCGATATCCGGATATGAAAGTTGAAAATAAAGTCATACAAAAATATGCATCTGTTGCAATTGTTACAGATAGGCTTGATTTGATAAAAAATTTACCCGAGGAAGTTATCTTAATCCAGGTGCCAAATATCGAAGAAGCTTACTGGAAGTTTGTACACTTTTACCGCCATCTTTTTGAGATCCCGGTGGTTGGCATTACAGGTACTTGTGGAAAGACGACAACAAAACAAATGGTAAAACATATTTTGAGAAAATACTACAAAGTTCACTCCACCTTTCTAAGCAATAATCAGCGATCACTTAATTTACAATATTTGCTTGGCATCAATGATGAAACAGAAGCAGCAGTCTTTGAAATGCCAGTAGCTTCTCCAGGCTATTTAACAAATACCATTCGCTATTTTCAACCCCAAATACGAATCCTTCTAAACATAGATGTCTACCACCTAACGGATAGTAAAACTCCGGAAGCCTATATGAAAGCCAAAGCTGAAATAATAAATGACCTAGATCCAAATACGGGAGTCATTATTTTAAACGCTGATGACGAAAACATTAAAAAGGTTCTTGATGTAAGTTCATTTAAGAATGTTGTCTTTATTGGGTTGTCTGAAGACTGCGACTATAAAGCGAAAGATATTAGATATTCCAATGGAGGAATGAAGTTTACTCTCGAACATCAGGGTCAATCCTATCCAGTCTTTGTTCCGGGTTATGGAAAGCCAAATGTTTATAATGGGCTTGCTGCGATTGCTGCGGCTGTTGCTGCAGGAATGAATGTAAAAGAATGCTGTGAGCGGCTTGCATCATTTGAACAAATGAAGGAACATCTCCAATTCCTTGAAGGGCAGGGGGGGTGCACCATTATTGATGATACATGGAATGCAGCTCCATTGTCCATGGCTTCTGCCTTGGAGGTTCTTCAGGAAACCTCAAACGCTAAAATGAAAATAGCTCTTCTAGGCTATATGCCTCAATTGGGAGATGGTAAATATGCAGAAGAGCAGTATGCCAGAATGGGCGAGAAGGTAGTCGAAACACAGGTAGACCTCCTATTTGTTGTAGGGCAGGAAGCCATTGAAATCGGAAGGAAGGCTCTTGGACTGTTAATGGATCCAAGCAAAGTTTTTTTTTGCGACAGTGGAACAGAAATCTACTCATTCATTAAACCTTATTTAAACAAAAAGACAACAATCTTATTGAAAATCCCACATCGAGTAATGGTTCAGGAATCTTTTAAAGAGTTGAAACGAAACCTCATCCCTAATAAAAATAAAATTGAATAATGAAAGGGAGAGCAATGAAAAAGACAACAAAACTGAAGGAATTAATAACTTCTGACTCATTGGAATTTATTATGGAAGCCCACAATGGTCTAACAGCAAAAATTGTGGAGGAAGCGGGTTTCAAAGGAATATGGGGGAGCGGATTGTCCATCTCGGCCTCTTTAGGAGTAAGGGATAATAACGAAGCCTCCTGGACCCAGGTGCTGGACACACTGGAATTTATGAGTGATGCCACCAGCATTCCTATTTTACTTGATGGCGATACAGGGTATGGAAACTTTAATAATGCAAGAAGATTAGTGAAGAAATTGGAATCAAGACAAATTGCTGGAGTGTGTATCGAAGACAAATTATTCCCCAAAACAAACTCTTTTATCAGCGGGGATACACAGCCTCTTGCAGACATAGAAGAATTTTGCGGGAAAATTAAAGCGATGAAAGACAGCCAGACGGATGATGATTTCGTGGTTGTTTCCAGAGTAGAAGCCTTTATTGCTGGTTGGGGACTGGAAGAGGCACTTAGGAGGGCAGAGGCCTATCGCCTTGCTGGTGCAGATGCAATCCTCATGCATAGCAATAGAAAGGATAGTAAGGAAATAGAGGCTTTTATGAAGGAATGGAGCAATAGACTTCCAGTTGTACTCGTACCCACAAAATACTATACTGTTCCAACTGATAAATTCAGGGAATTAGGTGCTAGTGTCATCATTTGGGCTAATCATAATTTAAGGGCAGCGATTAAAGCCGTCCAAGAAACTACCAAGCAAATCTACCAGGAAGTAAGTCTCCTCAACGTAGAGAAAGAGGTTGCTCCATTAGACGAGGTGTTCCGCCTACAAGGAGCGGATGAACTGAAGGTCGCGGAAAAACGATATCTGCCTGCCACAGGAAATAACGTTAACGTAGTAATATTGGCAGCAAGCCAAGGGGAAATGGAGGGGCTTACAGAAGAAATCCCTAAGACTTTGTTGGAAGTTGGAGGGAAAACCCTGCTCTTGACACAGATACATGAATTTAACAAAGTTGGTATAAAAAATATAAGCGTGGTCAGGGGTTTTGCGAAAGAAAAAGTAACCTCCACCAGTTTTTCGGTCATTGACAATGATTTGTTTGCAGAGACAAAAGAACTTTATTCATTATACCTTGCAAAGGAACAATTGAAGGAAAATACTATTATTAGTTATGGAGATATCATCTTTAAAAATTATATTTTGAATGACCTCCTTAATGATATGAGCGATATTACGCTCATCGTAGATGCTGATGTGGAAAACGCCGCAGCTAATGATAAAGATTACGTAACCACAAATATCCCGTACTCTAAAAAACTTTATTCCAGTACAGTTCAATTTGTCAAAATGTCTGGAGACTTAAAAGGAAAAGAAGTACACGGGGAGTTTATAGGTCTCTGGAGAGTAAATAAAAACGGTGCTGAAGTGGTGAAAAATGCATTGATGGAACTATCAGATAGAAAAGATTTTAAACAGCTGACAATGGCAGATCTTTTCAATCATATTAGTAAAAATCACCCGATTGGGGTGAAATATATAAAAGGTTCTTGGCTTGATATCGATACAATCATAGATTTAAAGCAAGCAGGTGATATGTTTGATCAGCACTAAAGCATTTGGAAATGAGTTGAAAAAGCTTGGCTTTGATTTTTTTAGTGGTGTTCCATGTTCCTTTTTAAAAAATTTAATCAACTACGCAATCAATGAATGTGATTACGTTGCAGCTACGAACGAAGGTGAAGCAGTAGCCATTGCTGCTGGTGCTTATCTTGGTGGCAAGAAACCGGTCGTTCTCATGCAAAACTCTGGATTGACCAACGCTGTCTCGCCATTAGTGTCTCTGAATTACCCATTTCGACTTCCGGTGCTTGGGTTTGTCAGCTTGCGGGGGGAGCCCGGGATTCCCGATGAGCCCCAGCATGAACTAATGGGCTGTATCACTACAGAAATGCTTGAACTTATGAAAATAAACTGGGTGTACCTTGCTGACGACTTGGACCTAGCCAAACAGCAATTGATCCATGCTAATTCATGTATTGAAAAAAATCAGTCTTTCTTCTTTGTTGTGAAAAAAAATACCTTTGAGAAAGAAATATTAATGGATCAACCACAACTAGTAAATGGTAATACTCAAAAGGTTGGTCAAACCAAAGAAAATCAACTTCCCACACGATTTGAAGCTCTAGACCTCATTAATTCTTTAAAGGATAAAAAAACCGTTCAATTGGCTACGACCGGTAAAACAGGGCGAGAGTTATACGAAGTTGAAGATGCAGCAAATAATCTGTACATGGTTGGTTCAATGGGATGTGTTAGTTCCATCGGTCTTGGTCTTTCCTTGACGAAGAAAGAGCATGAAATTATTGTGATCGAAGGAGACGGGGCATTATTAATGCGGATGGGCAGCCTTGCAACAAATGGTGCCTATGCTCCGAATAATATGCTACATATCCTTTTAGATAATAATGCTCACGATTCGACAGGAGGACAGCTGACTGTGTCCAACAATGTTCATTTTGTAGACATTGCAGCTGCCTGCGGCTACACCAAATCTATCCATATTCATAACCTTATAGAATTAGAATTCTATATAAAAGAATGGAAACGGGAGAAACAATTAACTTTTTTATATATGAATACCTCAAAGCAATCCAAGGAAAATCTAGGGCGCCCCAAGATGAAGCCGAATGAAGTTAAGGAGCGATTGATGGTGTATCTGAATGATTAAAAAGGCTGTTATTTTAGCCGGTGGAATGGGCACGCGCTTGGGAGAGAGAACAAAAAACCATCCGAAAGGCTTCATCAAAATTGATAATATATCCATCGTTGAACAATCCATCTTAAAATTAATAGAGGCAGGGATAGAAACAATTATCATCGGAACAGGCTATCTCTCCGATCAATACGATCAATTGACAATGAAATACCCTCAGATTCAATGTGTTCGGAATAATGATTATAAACATACGGGCAGTATGTATACTCTGTACAATCTAAAAGACCATGTTTCAGAAGACTTTCTTTTACTTGAAAGCGACTTAATATATGAAAAAAAAGCGTTAAGAATTTTAATCAAGCATACGGAACCCGATGTAATTTTGGCAAGTGAGTTTACTCATTCCAATGATGAAGTTTTTATTGAAACGGATGAAAATAATTTACTAGTGAATATGTCAAAAAACAGTCGGGACTTAAGGGATTTCAATTCAGAATTAACTGGAATGACAAAAATCTCGATAGAAACGTTCAAGGTGATGTGTAATTTTGCAGAGTCCGTCTTCCCGGAAAATAAGCAGCTTGATTATGAAACTGCATTAGTCGGTATTTCAACCCAAAGGAATATCTATGTTCACAAGTTACAGGATTTTGTCTGGTGTGAAATTGACAATGAAGACCATTTACTGCGCGCAGAGAAGTATATTTATCCAATGATCACACTCAAAGATAAAGATTTACCTCCGGTAAAGAGAAATGTTTTAATGAATCCGGGACCTGCTACCACAACAGATACTGTTAAATACGCACAGATAGTGCCGGATATCTGTCCTAGAGAAGAAGAATTTGGAGCAGTAATGGAGATGATTGCTGGAGAGCTTACACGATTAGTTGCTAACCCCAAAAACTATTCATGCGTTTTGTTTGGGGGATCAGGCACTGCCGCGGTTGAAGCTACATTGAGTTCGGTCATCGGAAATGAGGCCGTTCTTATAATCAATAATGGCGCCTACGGTAAAAGGATGTGCCAGATTGCTGAAGTATACAAGTTAAACTATATTGAATATAAAAGCAGCAGTTACGAGGCGATTGATCTTTTATCATTGGAAGAAACGATTCAACGTTCTTCAATGGAAATTTCTCATCTATGTGTTGTCCATAACGAGACAACAACAGGTTTGCTCAATGATCTAAATGCAATAGGCAGTCTTTGTAAAAAATATCAAATTCAATTAATTGTAGATGCAATGAGCTCATATGCAGCTATTCCAATTAATATGGATGTGACGAATATTAGTTATCTAGTAGCCTCTTCTAATAAAAATCTGCAAGGAATGGCTGGCGTTAGTTTTGTGATTGCCAGGACTGAGGACCTAGTTAAGACACAACACATTCCTGCAAGGAATTTCTATCTTCATCTTTATTCACAGTACAAATATTTTCTAGAAACAAAACAGATGCGTTTCACTCCCCCTGTTCAAACACTTTATGCACTTAGGCAGGCAATTATCGAAATAAATATAGAAGGTATTGAGCAGAGGTACGAAAGATTTTCAAAAGCTTGGGAAGTCCTCATTAATGGGATTACACAATTAGGCTTAACTTATTTAGTTCAAAAAGAACATCAATCCAAGATTATTACCGCTATTGTAGAGCCATCTATTAAAACCTATAACTTTGAGGAAATGCATGATTATTTTTATAGGAAAGGATATACGATTTATCCGGGTAAACCGGGTGTACAGGATACTTTTAGGGTAGCAAATATAGGGGATATAACCTATAAGGATATGGAATTATTTATTATAATGCTTGAAAACTATTTAAGAAGTATTGGATATTTTCCTGAAAGGAACGAATAGAATGGGTTTTCCAAAGCATAGATTAGCAGCATCCGTAGCTGTTATTAATGATCAGAACGAAATCCTTTTGGTCAAAAACTGGAAAAGAGGATGGGAATACCCAGGTGGTTACGTAGAGAACGGGGAATCGATCGAGTCGGCTGCCATTAGGGAAGTGAAAGAGGAAGCAGGGATAGATATTTCCATAACTAAGTTATGTGGATTGATTCAAGATGTTAAAAACAGCAGATGCACCGTTTTGTTTTTGGGGACTCCGATAGGCGGTAAATTGGCTGGGAGTGATGATGCCCTGGATGCAGGGTATTTTTCAATCGATGAAGCCCTCAAGAAAGTTACTTGGAAAACATATAAAGAAAGAATCCTTAAGTGTTTAAATACAGAAGAGCACCCTTTTATCATTGAATCTTAATATTAGGGGGCTAAAAGATGAGTGTCTCTTATGTCTCATTAACAACAGAAGAAGCCATCGCTAACTACAAAGCGAATTATGATATGTATTTCAAGAAGGAATTAGTAAAAGTGGATCAGTATCGAAAAAACGTTAAACATCTGAAGGGAAGTCTGGCTGACCAAATTGTAGAAAGAGCGATATGGTATATGAATCATGGCTATACGGTTTACGGCCATGGCTACAATACGTATCACTCCGACGCTGTAGTAGATTGTTCTGGGTTTACTAAATTAGTCTATGGCGACTTTGGTTTTGAATTAACAGGTGTCTCGAGAAACTATGAATCTATTGGAACTAAAATTGATGGTGTATATAGTAAACACGTGGATTCTGAAGATTCCAAAGATTCCCATTGGTACCTAGAAGGGGTGGAAAACCTTCGAATCGGTGACATATTAACCTGGTGGAAAAAGGAAAAGGGAATTCGTTTTATTGTCCATGTTGCTATATATATGGGGGAAATCAATGGTAATCCATCGGTAATAGGTACAACTTCGGGAACTCCTACAGCGCTCGGCATTATCAGCAGCTTTAGGCGATGGTATGGATCACATTTCTACAACGCACAACGTATTTTACCGGAAGGATCATGGACACCCGGAACCGTTATTGCCGGTCATGAAGATAGGGGTCCTGTTATCCCGGAAAGATATGTACTTCCCCCTCAAAATCCAATTGTCATGCCTTAACTATAGAGAACTAAAAACTAGCTTACTATTCCTGAATATTGCTATTTTAGAAGCTATATCTGTTTAAGTTTTATAGGTTCATAAATAATATAGATAGTGATTTAGTGCAGGTGGAAATGAAAGAGGTGAAGTTAGTGCAGAATTATACCGCTGATTTCGGTTTTATATACAATGATAAAAGGCAGCAGAAACTTATTTCACATTTAATAACCCAATTAATGCCATTATCAATGGAACACAAAAGGAAGATTGTACTATTTCCTATAGAGAATTTGGATTTGGATGGGGCGATTATCAGTGGAACAATAATAGAAGGAAACAATGTTCATAAAGGACAATGTGATATCCCTCCTTTTATTTATAATCTTGCCCTCCATTCAATCGCGGATAAAATGGATAAAATGAGAAGTTTAAGAAAAATGGAAAATACATTAATTATTAATCCGATTAATCGATTCATACAAGGAATTATCTTCGAAATGCTATCCTCTTTAACAGACTTACAACCATATCTTTTACCAGCGGTATCTTTAAACACTACTACCTTAATGGATTATCTCGATAAATATGATTCTTTTTTTATACTCCCGGAAAAATCATTCCACAAGCCAAAAGCAGTCACAATCAAAAAAAATCATGACGAATATATAATTTATATCGGAGCAAATGGGCAAAGGTGCAAAAAGGAAGACATCCTATCCTATATAAAAAAGATGACTCATAAAAAGAATCATCTCCTTATAAAGGGAATCGATCGGCTGAATAATGGAGAAGTCCCTTTGGAGATGAAGATTTTTCTGCAAAAAAATTGGGAGGCAAAATGGTCCATCACGGCAACTATAGCCAATCAAGGTATTTTCTCCAGATATGAATCTCCTTTTGAGAAAACAAGATATCCCTCTAACAATCTTTGTATCGAGGAGATTGAAGATTATACAAATTGCTTGGATGCTGTATCAAAGCAGATTGGGAGATTTTTAGATTATTATATTCCCTTCGTAGGTAGTCTTACTTTTGACTTTATTTTTGATGATACCCGTTCTCCCTACCTCATTTATGTAAGCGGATTTGAGCAGGATCAAAACATCATTGGGCAAATGGATTCGGAATCTCAAATAAATCTCCTCCAAAATGCTTTTTACTATCTATTATTTCTCATGAATAACTCTGGCATGGAAAAGGGTGCACACCATGAATTGGATAAAAGTTGAGCGAAGTGAGGATGCTTGGGAATCATCCCAAAATATTCTTTTTACTTCGCACGAATTGGCAAATAAGTTAAAATCTCAGACCATACTGAAATTTGGCCAAAAAGAGCTACCTATATTGGTGAAAGAACTGCCCTCCATACAAGAAAGCGATAGAGCTAATTTTTATCAACCTGCCATTATCCAGTTATCCGAAGAGATGATAGACGAACTACTAATCCAAACATCCGCCACCTACCAATTGGAATATTCCGAAACGACGATTAAGATAGGACCAGTTATAGGTTTATTGCTCGGTGATCAGCATTATTATTATCATCATCGCAGATTGAAAGAATTAACTGACGCTATGGGGATATATGAAAAAGTAGGAGGGCTGTTCATCGCTTTCCGTTATTGCTCCATTGATTGGGAAGAAAAGTGTATTTTCGGTCACTATTATAACGATGTTACGAAAAGATGGGAGTATGGGAAATTACCTATTCCAACTGTTGTCTATCGGAGAGGCTTTAATAAAAGGAATAATTTTGTCAATGAATACAAGGATGAGTTTCAATGGCAGGTTTTTAATGATGTTAGGTTTGATAAGTGGGAAATGTATTGTCAATTAAAGGATAATGAAAAGCTTAATCCTTTTTTACCTAAAACAGAATTATTAACGGTTGATAGTTGTCTTGCAATCCTTGAAAGACATCCAAAAGTAATCTTGAAACCTAAGAGCCTTTCTAGAGGAAGGGGAATAACGATTATTACTCTAAAATCTCCCGGAACATTTGAAATCGATGATTATCGATATTATAACGATTTTACTATTGCTGAATCACAATTTGAGGAATACCTTCAGGAAGGTAAATACCTAAATAACGAATATATTATTCAGCCATTTTTGAATTTGGCAAATATTGATGGAAGTCCATGGGATATTCGAGTTGTCATGCAAAAGAATGGAGAGAATCAGTGGATTTGCAATGGGATAGAATGTCGACTTGCACCAACCGGAAAGATGATAACAAACATTTCCAATGGTGGAAGGGCACTTCACTTAAAAGAGGCATTGGAACTAGCATTTGGTAAGGAAGTCGATAGTGACCGCATTAGTAAGGATATTCATGCTATTTCGATGGAATTTTGCAAAATGATGGATCTGACAGGATATCATTTCGCTGAATTTGGATTGGACCTTGCCCTTGATACTCATCAGCATTACTGGTTTATTGAAGCAAATGTTCGCCCAACCTTTAAAGGGTTTAAAGTATTGGATGAACAAATCTATAAACAGATATGCTATGAACCTATTCTATATTCCACATCCATCGCAGGTTTTAGCTGGGGGGGAAATGATGATACGAATAAATAAAATTATACCCGACCTACATGCAAACAACTGCTTGACCATACATCCGGATGTGGCAAAATATCATACCCTTTCTGCCAACAAGAAATGGTTCCTTCGTTTTGGCACCCAAGCATTAGAAATGAAGCTAAAAACATCATCTGTATTGGATGAAGACGAAATAAAGCTATCTGCTTCCATTATTGATGGTTTAAGCATCCCTATAAACTGCCGATTTGAAATTCGTCGGGAAAATAATGAAATTTTGTTGGGACCTTTTATTGGCATCCTGGTTGGGGCAAATAAAAGCTACTTAGATGAGAGTGTACAATATTTATCCAATTATTTATATGATTACGAACATATCGGAGGAGCGATTATTGCCTTTTCGCTGGAAGGTATTGATCCTCTTCGCTATACAATTGACGGATACCTATATAGCCCGGAAACAGAAAAATGGGAACCAGGCATTTTTCCTTATCCAGCTTCCGTTTTTAAAATCATCTATCTTAATAAAGAATGGAGGAATCATTTTCAAACGGTTTTCGGTCATCGCTATTTTAATAGTTATGTATTTAACAAGTGGGAGATGTATAAATGGTTAAGCCAAAATCCACAGTTAAACTCCTATTTGCCGAAGACCGTTATTTACAATAAACCGCAGGACATAGAAAACCTCTTGAATGAACACCATGAGATTTTTATTAAACCCGTTCACGGCAGTATGGGTGAAAGAATATATAGAGTTAAAAAATCTCAGGGAGCCAGCTTGGAATTAGAATTTCAACAAGCTGGAGAGCCTCAAAAAAGTAATTTTTCAAACGTTCATGAACTTGGTATTTTTTTAAAAAAACAATTCAAGGGTAAAACGTTTATATTGCAGCAATCGCTGGACTTAATAACCTATCAGGAGAAAAAAATAGATTTCCGGATTGTCATGGTTAAAAACCAGTCGGGTGATTGGGAAGATCTGTGTATGGTAGCCAAGTATGGAAAAGAAGGTAGTATCGTAACGAATATATTAGCAGGCGGTACTGCAGAGGTCGGAGAAATAACATTGCAAAAAATATTTGGACACTCTGAGGAGGAAGCTTTTCGTTTCCGTAAAGAAATTTCCCGAATATCCCATGAGGCATCCCAATGCATAGAAGAATGTGGTGTTCACTGTGGGAATCTAGGTATTGATATTGCAATAGATGCCTCTAGAAAGGTATGGATTATTGAAATAAATAATGTTAACCCAAGTCCATTGTTCGCGCTTGATATTAATGACAGGCAACTTTTTTATCAAATAAAACGCTTAAATATGCTTTATGCAAAAAGACTGGCTGGATTTCCGGAGATGTTGACATGATGAACTATTATATCAAAGAAATTTCTGAAGAAAGAAAGAATCTGCTATTCCTCCCTCCATCAATTTGGGAAAATATGAATCCGAAACCTCAGTGGCTGACTTTGCAGGCAGGAGAATGGATGACGAGAGTGGAGGTTGAGTTGAACGAAGATTTGCCTGAGAATACGGTAGGGGTTTCTACTATCGCTGAATTTCCATATAAATTGCCTGAACAAGTGCCGTTTGAGATGCAAATTCAAGAAGGCAAACTTCGAATCGGTCCAATCATTGCTATATTAGCTTTTAGTGAAAGCCGCGAGATGACTGCCGAGGCATTAGAAAAATATACTCGTTATTTAGCCGGTTATTCTAGCATTAATGGCCTTATTTATGTATGTTCAGCAACTGGTATAAATCATTCTTTAAAGACAATCGAGGGATATTGCATCCACCTGGAGGAAAAAACAAGTAAACCTGTTTGGATGATCGGCAAGTTTCCATTTCCCGACGTACTATACTGTCATATGGAATGGAATGAAGATGAATATAATCAAACGTTATCAGTTCTGCGGGGGAAAATACTGAATGGTAATTTGAGTGGTAAATGGCAATTGTGGAATCTATTCCAGTCCTCTATGCACCTCCGTGGGAATTGGCCATACACAGAGTTACTAAATAACGATCAGAAACTCGAAGATATGCTCAAGAAATTTGAATCGGTCTATTTAAAGCCTTTAGCATCCGGAAACGGAAAGCAAATTTTTAAGGTGGATAAAAAAGAAGGTGTATATCGCATTATTGATCGCATAGGCGAAGAGGAATGTTTATATTCCGCTGTGGAAGTAAATGATTTTCTGAAAGGCGTACTACGAGATACGTATCTCGTACAACAGGCCGTTCCATCGATTAAATATGTGGAACGATGTTTTAATTTTAAAGTCCATATGCAAAAAACTAGTAGGAGCCATTGGAAATGTGCGTATATTACTGCTCATTTCGGAGAAACGGGAGGCATTTCCGCTAACTTTAATCGGACTGGAATTGTCTTAAACAGCAGGGATGCATTGAGAATGGTATTTCAAATGGACGAAAGGCAAGTATTTAAAAAGGAACAAGAAATAATTGAACTTTGCAGCGCAGCTTGTAAAACGCTTGAGCATTCAGAAGGCAACTATGCAGAATTATCCATAGATCTTATCCTTGATGAAGATTTATCAGTCTGGTTAATGGATATCAATCATCACCCAGACCATCAATCACTGTTCTATTCTGATAGGCAATTATATTTAAACGTTCTGGCAACACCCCTGGAATATGCAAAATTAGAAGCTTGGTTGGTATGAACTTAGGTTTTGCAACTTTATAAAAAATTGGTTGTGTTAATATCTATCGTTTAATCATGCCGATAAAAAGAAGCTTCCCATTAGTTTTGAAAACTTTTGGGGAGCTTCTTTTTTTACGTGGAAATGAAGGTTTTTGGTAATTTAATTTCATTTGAATGACCAAGTCTTTCCTTGGGTGCAGTACAACGAAATTTTAAGAGACGGACCGTTTGTGAAATCCGTCATTCTTAAACTTCATACTTGCAGGGAAGGATGAGACCAGCAGCTACAACCTTTGCCCTTTTCTTTAAGAATCTGGACGTTTATAACCGTAGAAGATATTCTATTCAATTCAATATTCCCTCCAATATCATCGAATTCAAAGGAATTACTCACCACTTACAAGAGGGCAGCCCATTTGGCCATGGACATCTCTCATTTGGTTAGGCATTTGAATATACTGATGAGACACTGGAGGTGAACAACGTGAGAGGTTTATATTTGGATGCCCCCTCACATCGAGGTTTGCTAAGCGACTGGGAACGAACGGTACTAGAGAAGTTTTCTGCAAAGATGAGTGATAAAAACCAGCCCTTTCCTTGTATTCCTGCAACAATTGGTTTTTGGAAGAACCAATTGCGTTATGGTTTTATTGGAGACCCGAGGAAGAATGACACGTTATATGAGCTAGCAGAACTACTGAGCCAGTTCACCAGTGAATCTAGATATATCGGTTCCTACACCTCGCTAATTATTTTCTATCAAACACCCGAGGATCTCAGGGATACCTATACAGTGGAGGATTATGAGCAGTTATTTTGGAAGCAACTTAGCGGCTTGACGGCAATCGACTCCACCGAATGGCCATCAGATATCCCGATGGATCCCCACAATCCAATGTGGGAGTTTTGTTTTAATAGGGAAAAATACTTTATGTATTGTGCAACTCCTGCCAATGTCAACCGCCAAAGCCGGCATTTTGATGTAATGATGCTGGCCATTACCCCTCGATGGGTGCTGCAGGAATTTAATAAAAAGGAGAATTTTGCGCGAAACATTAAAGCTAGAGTCCGTGAAAGATTGGCCAACTACGATGGGGCACCTATCCATCCAGACTTGAACAGTTACGGTGCAGAAGATAACTTTGAGTGGAGACAATATTTTTTGCGAGATGATGATACTTCATTATCAAAATGTCCATATCATCGGGTGCTGAGATTTCTTAAGCATGAAAAATAAACAGCGCAGTAATTTCCCTCGTGCTTTAGACCTATAATAGGCTGAGCTCATTAAGAATTCCAGCAGTCGTTGCAAATTCCTTTTGCAGCATAGCTAACTCATGTTCAAAAATTGATGATATTGCATGGTGATAAACATTATTATTGTCTGTAATATCAAATGCCGCAATGACTTGTGAAAGTGTATGCTAATTTAGTCGATAACCTTGAGGCTTCTCAAAAGTTTGAGTAATCTTTTGAGAATTCTCTTTTTTTATTTCTTTCATCGCGTGAAGGTGGATATTATTGGTGATTTATCATTCAAAAGGTCCGATCTGTTCATAAATTCTTTATATTAATAATAAGTATTGGGTTTTTTGCCAAAAATTGTTGAAAAATGTAGTAATACATGAGAATATAAAAGTTGTGATTTTATACTCACCCCATCAATAAGGGGTTAGGGCGAGAAACCTATAATATGTAGTGTTGTTGTTATAACCCGATAGTCCTATACTCTAAACAATAATCAGCTACTTATTAAATCGGTTGATTAATACTTATATAAATCCTTTGGTTGGTCGATCTTCAATAGACTAGTTTTCTGGTTAATTTAGAACTACGTAGAAGGTTATAAGAATTGAAATGGATGGGAAAATTTTTTATAGAGTTTTAAAAATTAAAGCTATGCAGTAACAGGCAACTTATCCTTATTGCACTAAAACAATAGAAAGGTTTGACAATATGAATAAAAGAAGATTTTCGTTTAAAGCAAAAGTTTTAATTTATTCGTTATTAATCTCATTAGTACCGATTATCTTTATAGGATTTTTAGTAAATAAAACAGTCAGCGAAAAAACCGAGAAAGATTATATCAATTTTAGTGAAAGAGAAATTAAGCAAGTGGACAATGGGATTTCCATGTATTTTGATTCGGTTAGGGAAAATGTTAATTTATTAGCTACCAATCCTATTGTTAAAGATGCAGATTCAAGTATTACCTCCTATATGGACGTAGAGGGAGAGGAAGCAATTGACATGACCCCTTCAGCAAATGGGGGGAAAGAGAAAGCAATATATGAGGTATTTTCTCAATTTAGTGAGAGTCATCCTAATGCCGCTTATGTTTATATGGGTACATCGGATGGAGGTTATGTCCAATATCCCGAAGGTCCAGTGCCAGCTGGCTTCGATTCAAGAGATCGTCCTTGGTATACTACCGCTGCTGAAGATCCAGGAAAAGTAAAATTAACAAGCGCCTATGCTGCAACAGGGATAGAAGGAATTATCGTAAGTAATGTTGTTACGATTGAAAATGACGGGAAACAAGTAGGTGTGTTAGGCCTAGATGTAAGTCTAGATGGGCTAACAAATATGATTAAGGAAATTAGTATAGGAAAAAATGGTTATGTAATATTAGCGCAGGGAGATGGGACAATCCTTGCACATCCAAAGAATCCAGAATTAAACTTCCAACCAATTTCTGATCTGAAAGTTCCAGAACTAGAGAATTTAAGTAAAGATAGCTCATTTGAAGCAAAAATTGATGGCAAAGATTATGTGTTAAACACAGTATCTTCAAAAAATGAAGGATGGAAATATATCAGCGTAATCGAAAAAAGTGAACTTTTAGCGACGGCAAACTCCATCCGTACAAATATATTCATTATCGGTGGCATTATTGCGGTAATAGCCGTTATAGTTTCTATTTTGGTGAGCTTAGGTATAACTCGAAGAATCAAAAGTATTAGTGACGTATCATTAGCTATGTCAAATGGAGACTTGACTCAATTAGTTGAGATTAAGTCGAATGATGAAATTGGAGATATGGCCAAGAATTACAATATTATGTCTAATAGTTTAAAAGAAACCATTAAAAAGATTTCATTTGAATCTCAGGCATTATCTGCTACTTCTGAGGAGCTGGCGGCATCTTCTATAGAGAATCAAAAAGCCTCAAATCAGATATCTGATTCAATCCAAAGTGTTGCCACTGGAACAGACGAACAGAATGTCGCTATGGATAATGCTGTAGATATAATCAACGAAGTGTTTAAGCACGTTGATGATGTAACGGTGAGCATGAACAATGTAAGTCATTCTATCCATTATTCAGCAGAAACTGCTAAACAAGGTAGTGATGTTGTTGAGCAGACTGTAAAACAAATGGGTGAAATAGACAAAAACGTAAGCTCTTCTGCTGAAAAAATTGGCGTATTAAATGAGAAATCAAATGAGGTTAGCCAGATCAGTTTGATGATACAGTCAATCTCAGAGCAAACAAACTTATTAGCCTTGAACGCTGCAATTGAAGCGGCAAGAGCTGGTGAACATGGAAAAGGATTTGCGGTAGTAGCAGATGAAGTACGAAAACTTGCAGAGCAGTCGAGCCATTCGGCATTGCAAATAAATGAAATAATTATTGATATAAAAGATGGCATAAAGGATTCAATGAGCCTTGTAAATCAAGGGGCGAACTCTGCTAAAGAAGGAATAAAACTTGTAAATGAAAGTGGAAAGGCCTTTGGGGAAATTAAGGATTCGGTTCTTACTGTCACAGGAAAAATCTCGGAAGTCAGTATAGCAATGGAAAACATGAAAAATCATATAGGACAAGTTGTAGCCAATATAGAGGAAGTTTCGAAAACGAGTATAGAGGTAAACGAACATTCGCAAAATGTTGCTGCATCTTCCGAACAAATGAGTGCTTCAATGGAGGAAGTTTCATTAGCAGCTCAAGAGTTAGCTAGAATGTCAGTAGAATTAGAAGAAGTTATACAGCAATTTAAACTATAAAAATATAATATTTTTTTGATGATAATAATAGTTTAATAGAGAAAGAAATAGGGAGGAAACACTATGTTTAAGACGTTGTATCAGTATAAAACCCTGATTGCATTTATTTTAGTAATGACGATGCTTCCATTGGTAAGTGTTTCAGCAGAAGAAATGGAATTTGATGCATTTGAAAAGAGTATTAGTGAAATTTCTGATGCTTTAAATAACAACCAAATTACTTCTGAACAATTGGTCGAGTACTATTTAGAGCGTATAGAAGCTTATGACAAGCAAGGTCCAGCGATTAACTCAATCATTACAATTAATGATCAAGCGATCGAGCTTGCTAAACAACTAGATGAAGAAAGACAAGGGAATGGACCGAGAGGCATTCTTCATGGTATTCCAATTGTTGTAAAAGACAATATTGACGTAAAAGGAATGCCTACTTCTGCGGGTTCTGTTGCATTAAAGAATGCTTTTCCGAAAGACGATGCATTTGTCATTCAGAAGCTTAGGGAAGAAGGAGCAATTATCCTAGCGAAAACAAATATGTCAGAGTTAGCAGCATCTTATGGAAGATTAGGATACAGCTCTTTGGGTGGTTTAACTTTAAACCCTTACAATCTGAATCGTGATGCTTCTGGATCAAGTAGCGGATCTGCAGCAGCAGTCACAGCCAATTTTGCTGTATTTGGAATAGGTACGGATACATCTGCATCAGTCAGAGGACCAGCGAATGTTACTGGGCTAGTTGGCATAAGACCCACTCTAGGTTTAATAAGTCGCAGTGGGGTAGTTCCATCCTCTTTAAATTTCGATACGACTGGTCCGATAGCAAGATCCGTGGAGGATGCAGCTATTGTATTGAGTGTTATGGCCGGGGTCGATGAAAAAGACGATAAAACGTTGCCTGCAAAGGAACATATTATCGAAGATTATAGTAAATCCTTAGACAAGACTGCATTACAAAACGCAAGAATCGGCGTAGCTGTTGACCTCTTTGGAGATAATGCAGAAGTGGATGCGATTGCGCAAGAAGCTATAGCAAAAATGAAGGAAATAGGTACAGAGGCTGTTCCGGTGTCTTTCTCAGAACTAACACAATATTTATGGACACCAATTGTTGGACCGATTAATGATGCGGACTTTAAAGTTCAATTGGAAGATTACCTTGCAAAGCTCCCTGAAGGGCAACCAAAAACACTTGAAGAAATCATCAATATTAGTGAATCTCCTGAAGTTTTAAATTCGGCAACGCCAGTAAATCCTGGACGTGTAGAAGGGTATAAAACCTCTATGGAACAAGCAGAATTTAAAGACAGCGCGGAATATAATCAAATCATAACAAACGAAATGCCTAAAGTACGTGATGAAATTCAATCAATCATGGAAAGGGAAAATTTGGATGCGATTGTTTTCCCAACAATGTCTTGTCCAGCGTCACCGAGATTTGATAAGGAAGATCCAACATATGTATGTGAAGCCTATGATACTTATGCTGCAAGTTATGTAGCTTCGGCAACAGGATTCCCTGAAATTACGGTGCCTGCTGGAGCTACGAAGGAAGAGGTACCTGTTGGAATCTCTTTCTTAGGGTTGGCATACAGTGAACAAGCTCTATTAGATTTAGCCTATTCATTTGAACAAGCAACGAACGCTAGAACGTTACCAAAAGCAACGCCTAATTTCGAAGTAGATTTAGATAGTGAATCTACATTTAAAGATGTCATTTCCTTTGAAGATGAGATTGAGTATTTAACAGAAAAAGGGATTATTAAAGGTTATGCAGATGGTACATTTAAACCAAATAACCTAATTACTCGTATCCAGGCTCTACAGCTGATTTTAAGAGAAAAGGGAATTTCGGATTTTTCTAATGTCGTTAATCCAGGATTTATAGATGTGCTGCCTGGTGATTATGGATATGAAGAAATTGCTAAGGCTGTTGAACTAGGTATCATCAATGGAAAAGTAAACGCACAAGGTCAAAAGTATTTTGAACCAAACGGAAAGTTAACGCGATCTGAAGCTGCTAAGATCCTGGTTTTAGCTAATGACATAGAAGGAACTTATCCAGTTGATTTTAAGGATATATCAAAAGATTATTGGGCTTATGACTATATTTCCACACTGGTAGCAAACAATATTACTACCGGGTTTACAGATGGAACATTTAAGCCATTTATTAATCTATCACGTCAACATTTTGCTGCATTCATGGCGCGATATTTAGATGACCAATTTAAGCCATCGAAGTAAAAGTTGAAGATTTAAATTTACGGGTGGTATGACGTAAGTTCGGTTATCCCTAAAAAGCATAAATACCAAAGCAAAACCACTTTTCAAGACTATTCTTGAGAAGTGGTTTTTATGGTGCGCCCGATATGGGTAGTAACATTGTGTGTTGGAAGGAGTCTTCCAATAAGCGTACTTCAAGTAATTGGTATTGATGCCTGCATCTGTTTGGAAGAGCAGGGTGTTACCCTTTGACTATGAGGTTCACCAACCCTTTGCCAGCAATAAAATATTTTTTGCGTAGGGCAGATTTCATTGTAAAGATATTATAAATTTAAAGTCATTCTTATTGACTCATATAAAAAATTTCGTTAACATACTCTAGACCGGTTGCTATAATTTTTGGGGGTGAGCTCTGGATGAAGGAAAAACAAAATACAAGGGAAGTCATCTTGCAAACAGCAACTCGCTTATTCCAACGACAGGGATATAACGGAACCGGGCTTAATCAAATCATTGAAGAAAGTGGAGCTCCCAAAGGTTCAATTTATTATCATTTTCCAAACGGAAAGGAAGAAATTGCCATTGAGGCCATTTCAATGATGAGAAAGTATGTGTTCGAAGATGCTGAGAGGGATTTAACTGGAAAAAAATCGGCAGCCGAAGCATTCGAATATTATCTTCATAATGTTGCTGCTGTATTTGACACGAGAAGTTGTATAGACGGGTTATCAATTGGATTAATCGCATCGGAAACAGCATTTACACATGAGAACCTTCGTTATTCATGTGAGATGGTTTTCAAGGATTTACAGTCTCTACATGCTCAAATCCTAATACAGTATGGGTTTAAGAGGGAACAGGCGGAAGAACTAGGGATAACCATAGCGGCGATGATAGAAGGCGCGTGCATTTTATCGATTACATATCAAGATGGAAATCCATTGCGAAGGATTGCAAAGCAGTTATCCTTGCTATTAATAATAAGTCAAGAGACACAAGAGGAGAAACAAAATGGAAATGAGTAATACACAGCAAGTTAAATCGGGAGAGATCAATATTGGTGATTTACGGGTTGTCCCAATCATCATCTCATTTGTTGTTGCCGGATTTATAGGCTTGTTTAGTGAGACAGCCCTAAATATGGCATTAACAAATCTTATAAATGATTTTGGTATACAGGAAACAACGGCACAGTGGTTAACCACGGGCTATCTTCTAACACTAGGTATTCTGGTACCTGTTTCAGGACTCATCATGCAATGGTTTACTACAAGACAGCTATTCTTTACAGCACTAATTGCGTCAATTATTGGAACGTTAATAGCAGCTATTGCGCCGACATTTGCTGTTTTAATGATAGCGCGTGTAGTGCAGGCGGTTGGAACAGCTTTATTGCTGCCATTAATGTTTAATACTATGCTATTAATTATCCCACCACATAAACGTGGTAGCATTATGGGTATTATAGGTCTTGTTATTATGTTTGCACCAGCTGTTGGTCCGACTATTTCGGGTATTATTATTAATAATCTAACATGGCACTGGATTTTCTGGATTTCACTTCCACTATTAATCGGAGCCCTTATTTTTGGTTTATTCTTTATGCAAAATGTTGCAACACCAACCAAGCCCAAAATTGATTTTCTTTCTATTATATTATCGACTCTTGGGTTTGGAGGAATCGTATTTGGATTCAGCAGTGCAGGAGAAGGCGGCGGCTGGGGAAGTCCAACCGTTATTATCTCCATTATTGTCGGTGTAGCTTCCTTAATACTATTTTCAATTCGACAAACGAAAATGCAGCAGCCTATGCTTAATTTAAGAGCATTTAAGTATCCAATGTTTACAATTGGCCTCTTATTAATTCTGGTTTGCATGATGGTTATGCTATCAACGATGATTCTTTTACCGCTTTACTTACAAACTTCACTCGCACTTACTACGTTTGCAGCTGGTCTTCTTCTTTTGCCGGGCGGGATTATCAATGGGATTCTGTCACCAGTTATGGGTGGATTGTTTGATAAGTACGGACCGAAATGGCTCGTTAGAATTGGAATTGTCATCTTACTTGGAGCAATGTTTGGATTCTCGACTATAACAATCGAAACGAGCTCCGCTTTTATTATTGCTATGCATATCATTACGATGATAGGTATTTCCATGATCATGATGCCTGCGCAGACAAATGGCTTGAATCAGCTTCCGCGTGAGCTGTATCCTGATGGGACTGCCATTATGAATACGTTGCAGCAGGTTGCTGGAGCTATTGGAACAGCTGTCGCTATCTCTATAATGTCTTCTGGTTTAGAAACATTTACGCCAGAAGATCCAGCCAACCCGCTAAATCCTTTGCTTGCATTTACAGCAGGAGTTCAGGATGCATTCATCTTTGCCATTATTATGGCGATTATCGGTTTTGTCATTTCACTGTTTGTAAAACGTGTAAATGTGGAGCATCAGATGTAATTTAGTGAAACAGCCTTGCTATAAATCTAGCAAGGCTGTTTTTACTTTTATTCGACTTAATCATTCGTTAAAGATACAACGCACTCCTCTGCAAACGATTGGCATGATGTAACTTTCACAAAGACATGGTGGTAAAATATAGGCCTCTTTTTATAAAGCAGGAGAATGTTGTTAGCACGGGTATTAATTCAGTATTTTCTTTATTAACTATCATAGATTTAGCATTAATACGGATAAAATCTTCCACAAAATGAATAATGCTATTTGAAGTAAGAGCTTCTTTATTTTCTTCACTTAATTCATTATATGTTACATCATATTGGGAACCTGAATCACTGTTTTTCCAAGCTATGAATTGCATAGCGCGCGGTATATTCTCGAATATATTTTTTTGGAAAGTTGGGTTGATGGCACCACTGGCCAGTATGCCCCTGTTCGCGTTGTATTTACCGGGGTCAACATTTTTAATTATATTGTTCTCAATTATAGCATTACGCCAATTCAATACGCGAATTGCATCCTGACGCATTTTCTCTATTTTATTATTGCGGATGATGATGTGGTCATGATATCTCCCGCCAGAATATTTGTGTGTGCCGATTGCCCGGTCCAGGTCGTAGAAAACATTGTTTTCTATTGTTATATTGGAGTTAGGTGTTTTATCGAACTTACTCCACTTAGAGCTCCAGCCGTTCGTTAGCTTGTCAGGGGTATCGATGTTAATTGCTTCTTTTATTTTGGTTGGGGAAGGTTTTGAATTCATAAACTTATTATTGGAGATAACAGCATTTTTTGTTGCGTCCATCTCAATGAAATGGCCAGAATACATGTTTATAAAATTAATATTTTCAATCCTGATATTTTGATTATGGCCGGCAATAATCCCAATCCCATCCTTTTCGAAATTCAAGTCAATGGTCGCTGTACCAGAGCCGATAATGGAGATGTTTTTCTCACCCTCATATTTGCCATAGACATGTTCTTTTTTCCCGAGAGAAGGCCGGATCAACTGAAAAATGGATTTATTAGCATCAACTTTAGATGTACCAGTTTTATTTCCATTTACAATTTTTGCACCGTCTTCTAGTTTAATCGTTACATTTGAAGGGACGAACAATACGTTTGACACAGTATAAGTTCCTTTTTCTAATACGAGTGTACCTCCACCTGATTCTTCAAGCTGCTCAAGATATGAACGAATTAAAAAATAATGTTTCGTATACTTATTGTAATTCGATTGACTCATGAAATTTCTATTATATGTTTCGCTATTTGGTGTAATAGTAAATGTTTCTCCCTTGGCTTCAACTGAATCTGTAGGATAGAAAACCCATAAAGTTAATGCGACTAAGGTTAGTAAAAATTTTTGCATAATCCCTAGGCTCCTTCTAATCTTTGCTTTATAACTGTTAAAAATTAATAGGAATAAAATTCTATTGAATTACTAGATTTAATTTATTCACTACCTAACTATCTACCCCGAAAATAATTATATAATCGTATTGAAATTATTAAACTAAACTAATTCGATTGGTAGTTCGGATATCAGGGACTTTGTGGGCATTATCTTATCTGATGCTGGGGGTATTAGAGAATTTAGTTAACAGAGAAAAGAGGAAGATCTAATTAAATCTTCCTCTTTTACTTAGTTCTTATATTTTAAATTGACCAGTAATTTTATTTAATTGTTCGGATTGCCCTGCTAATTGTTCTGCACTTTCTAATATTTGTTCCATTAAACTTGATGTTTGTTCCGTAGAAGCAGTCGTTTCTTCAATACCGGCAGCTGATTCTTCTGATACACTTGCTATACTTGCGATAGCACCGTTCATTTTCTCACCTCGTGCAGACAATGCTTCCAAATCATTAGATATGATGGCGACCCCATTTGCCATACGATCTATTAGAGTAGAGATTGTATTAAATGTTCCAGACGTTTCTTTTATTTGTTGTGTTCCACTTTGTACAGCTTCAAAGCCAGATGTTAAGGAACTACTTACATTACCTGCTTCATATTGTACTGCAGAAATTATAGACGTAATATCTGATACACTGTGCTTAACTTCCTCAGCTAGTTTTCTCACTTCATCAGCAACTACCGCAAAACCTTTACCGTGCTCTCCAGCCCTGGCAGCTTCAATGGCAGCATTCAATGCTAGTAAATTTGTTTGTTCTGCAATTCCAGTAATCACATTAATCAGGGTAGTGATGTTAGTAACTTTCTCATTTAATCCTTTTACTCGTTCAACAGATTGTTTTATTATCTCTTCGATTTCAACCATCTTTTGTTCAGATTGAAGCATTAGCTGATTACCTGTATCTGTTGATGTTTTTACTTCTTCTGTTAAGTCTCTGACTTCGTTTCCGGATTGGTTTGTTTCGCTCATAAGCTTGATAAAATCTGTTACAGTGTCTGCGAGAGTAGCGGAATCCTGTGCTTGATCTTGTGCACCGGATGCTAATTCTTCCATTGTCTTTGCAATTTGATAACTACCTTCTCTGACTTCGTTTGATGAGACTGCAAGGGACTTGCTTTGACTAGTCACAATATCACTTGATACTATAAGGTTTTTCATAATATCCCTTAATTGGTTACCCATGCTATTTGTAGCATCCATAAGTTGAGCAGTTTCGTCCTTTGACTTAGTTTCTAAGTTGGAAAATTGTAAGTCTCCAGAAGCGATTTGATGCATACGCTTCATGACAATTTTTATTGGTTTAGTAATTGTTTGAGCACTCCATAGGGATAACAAAACCGCAGTTATAATAACAATTGCTGAAATAGCCAGTACTGTAATATTTACAGTATCAAGTGATTGAAGGACTGAATCTCCATCTTTAACAATTAAGTTTTCTCTCTTGGTAGAAAGTTCCTCAAATCCAATCATAATCTCACGTCCAAGTGGCTGTGCCTTTTCTTTCATTATTTGTATAGCTTTGTCGGGGTTTCCTTTTTCTAATTCAACAAACACTTCATCCGTAACGATTGTTCTCCATTCGATACTTTGATTGATAAGGATTTTTGCCTCTTCAGATGCGCCATTATTAAGTATTTGCTCTTGCAGAGACATACTGTTTTCCGTATACGTCATGAAAGACTCTTTGAAGGATTGATCTTCAGGGTAGAGCAAGTAGCCACGTGCTAGAGCGATTCGTTCAGCAATATTAAAAGCTAATTTTTCATCGGCTATTAGCAGGGGCATTTCCTCTTCCAGAATGTCTTGAACATTGTCATTGGAATTATTGATTGATAAGTAAGTAATGCTGCTTAAAATTAATATCAAAATAATAATTATTAAATTTATCAGAAGTAACTTATGTTTAATACTTTTCATTTGTTTCACCTCAAGTGTTATTCTTAAAACAATTCATTAAGACGTATATCGTCATATTTAGAATATAATTTAGATATAGACACCTAAAGTTAAATATTTATACAGTAATCCTGGTTTAGCTTAAATAATATTTTTCTATATAGAAAAAGCACCCGTGCAACAACGATAATGATTGCACAGATGCTTTACTTATTTAAATTCCTCTTTGCCAATACTTCTTGTTGTAGGTATGCTCCAAAGTATCCCAATTTATAAATCCCTCACTAAATCATCTATAAGGGGCATTATAATTTTTCTCTTCATTCTTTATTTGTAGATATCGCCATAGTGAAATGGATATTTCGTTTGCTTCTGCTTCATGAGAAGTGTCTTTAAAAGCATTTTTAAAAGCAGGTAGGACAGCTTCTAAAATATACGTTTTTTCCTCTTCTGTTTGCAGTTCATTTAGTAAGTACTTTGCATATTCGACTCCGCTTTCCATGTCATCAGGAGTTAGTTTTTCTGTAAAACCGTGCAGTTGTTGAAGCAGTGTACTTTTTGTAATTTGTGTTTCCTCTGCTTTTTGATGAAGAGCT
This sequence comes from Ureibacillus sp. GCM10028918, assembly GCF_042666115.1. Lineage (NCBI taxonomy): Bacteria > Bacillati > Bacillota > Bacilli > Caryophanales > Caryophanaceae > Ureibacillus > Ureibacillus sp. GCM10028918. The sequence goes on along the minus strand of NZ_JBHTFK010000035.1, from coordinate 9,417 downwards.
TGGAATATATCGGAAGTGATTAAAACGCTATTCGTTTTCTGTAAATGAACAAGGATTCCTTCAACATGATTTAGTACATTTTTTACCACATCTTCAGGTGTAGCCAATTGTTTTGTGACCATGGCAATAACGCGAAAAGAGTTTTGCATCATGGCAATGGCTTGTACCGCACACTCATATGAGAATTTACGAATATTTTCTCCATATATATCAACCAATCTAGAAGCAAGCCATTCAATCTCGTGGATTAGATGCTTTTCTAGTACTTGTTTTAATTCTTGATCTTTATTTCCTGATACGGCTTCAAATATTTGCATTAAGTTTCGCTTACGATGGACATAGGCTATTAACGCCATTTGTTTAAGTAGTACATTTATATCATTAGGGTTCGTATTTAACGCTACTTCTAATCGGGTACTAATGATCTCTTCTCTTGTTTCATCAAGGATGGCAATTAAACATTGTGTTTTCGAACTAAAGTGATTATAAAATGTTCCTTTAGACACATTAGCCGAAGATATAATGTCGATAATAGATGTATCATTAAAACCTTTCTCTAAAAAAAGTTGCCGTGCTGCATGTATGATTTGTCGTTTCCTTTTGTTCATAACGTCACCTGACTATCCCTTGTTTTGAAAGTTTTATACCGTAAGTATAATTTGAAAACACTTTCATTTCAACATTTTAAACTATAATTATTTTTTTGTTGAAAAAAATAGACTAACGGTATAGAATGTATTTCGAGGGATGAAATGATTAAAGAGAGAGAGTGAAAATATAAATATGAGCAATAATAATTATCAAACACTGGAAAAGCCCCCGTATTTAATGATTGCGGTTCTTTTTGTGGGCGCTTTTGTTGCGTTTTTGAATAATACTTTACTAAATGTTGCACTTCCAACCATTATGGTTGATTTGGGTGTAACGTATTCAACTGTACAGTGGCTGGCAACAGGTTATATGCTAGTGAGTGGGGTATTAATACCTGCCTCTGCATTTTTGATTACTCGTTTTAAAACTAGACCATTATTTATTTTTGCAATGTCCATTTTCGTAGTGGGTACAATAGTAGCTGCGATTGCTCCAAGTTTTGGAGTCTTATTAGCCGGGCGTATGATTCAAGCTGTGGGTTCATCTGTAATGGCCCCAATTTTAATGAACGTTATGTTAATTAGCTTCCCAGTAGAAAAGCGCGGAGCAGCGATGGGGATGTTCGGGTTAGTAATGATTGCCGCTCCAGCAATTGGTCCGACTTTATCTGGCTGGATTGTAGAGCATTACGAATGGCGAGTACTTTTTGAGATGATCATACCAATTGCCGTTTTAAGTTTATTATTTAGTATTTGGAAATTAGAAAATGTACTTCCAAACAAAAAAGTTACATTAGATTACTTCTCACTAGTTCTTTCAACAATTGGATTCGGTGGAATACTTTACGGATTTAGTAATGCCGGAAATGATGGATGGACGGATCCAATCGTACTGACGACAATCATCGTCGGGGTTATTGGAGTTACACTATTTGTTTTACGTCAACTAAAACTTGAAACACCTGTGTTAAGTATGGAGATTTTCAAATCACCATTATATGCATTGTCAGCTATCATTAGTGCAGTACTTTCGATGGCAATGATGGGCGGTATGATTTTAACGCCTGCTTATGTACAAAATGTACGCGGAATTGAACCATTCGAATCAGGATTAATGATGTTGCCAGGTGCCATTGTAATGGCGATCATGTCACCAATTACAGGGCGTTTATTTGATAAAGTTGGACCGAAAATTTTGGCGATTACTGGTTTAACAATTACTGCAATTTCAACATATTACTTACACGAGCTGGATTTAAATTCAACTCACCTATACATTATTATGATTTATACACTTCGTATGATTGGGATCTCAATGGTTATGATGCCAATCATGACAAACGGTTTAAACTCTTTACCAGCTCGTTTAAACCCACATGGTACAGCATCAAACAATACAATCCAACAAGTTGCCGGGTCAATTGGTACAGCGTTGTTAATTGCGATTATGAACAAGAGAACAACTGCAACTGGAGAAGAGTTAGCTGCACAAGCACAGGCGAATGCAACTGGTCCGATGACACAAGAGCAAATGGCAACAATGAAAGCACAAATTACACAACAAGCATTGCTTGATGGAATTCAGTATTCATTCTTAATTGCAACAGGTATTACGGTTGTTGCATTAGTTCTATCACTATTCTTGAAGCGTTCGGTAAGTCCGGATAGCAAAACAACTACGAATAATTCGGAAAAAAAAGGAACAATCGAACCAGCTAGTGCAACATTAAGTAAGTAAAATCGTTATATATTACACCTATCACTGTGTACTTAAATATAAAAAAGAGTCATTCCAGCGAGTTGGAATGGCTTTTTTGCATGCAAAATTTTAAGCTCAAAAAATGAAATAGTTGTTTTGTGAAATATGGCGAAGGTTTTGAAATAACCTTTACTCGAATATAATGATAGTGTAGAGCGCTGTCCAAATTGTTTGGATTGTCTCATCTTTTCCAACATATGAATTGGTGTATAATGGGGATATGAAAAGTAGTAAGTCATGGGGGTTTTGTGGATGGATGTACTTGATTTTCTTGATAAGTTAGATGAAATCAATATTTTATTCGAACCAATTTATAGTGCAGATGAGCATGTGATCGTCGCCTACGAAGTAATTGGCCAGATTAAGAACAATGGGGAATCGGTGAATGTACTGGATTTTACATATGATGATGCAATACCAATAGATATCCGTACTGATTTGGAACATGCCGTTGTCAAAAAAGCAATCGAATTAGCAAAAGAAGAAGTTTCTCAAAATCATGTCAGACTTTATCTTCCATGTAATCCTAATTTGTTAATGGAGGATTTTGGTGATGGATATTTCCGATTATTAAAAGAAATCTTGGGTGAAGAGTTATTGCGATTTATCTATCTTGTCATACCTGAGCATAAGTACCAAGGGGAAACAGAGCAACTGCAGCATCCAATTCGTTATATTAAAACGTATGGGGTAAAAATTGCGTTAGATCATATAGGTTCCGAGAGTAATCTTGACCAAATTTTAATGTTCGAACCAGCTACGTTAAAAATTAATGTCAGCCAATTAAACTATAATGCATGGGGAGCACAAAACCATGTGTTTACAACGATTCAGTCGTTAGCAGTGAAAATTGGTGCAGCTTTAATGTTTGATAACATCCAGACCGATTACCAATTACATCATGCATGGAAAAGTGGAGCAAGATTTTTTAAAGGGGTATACTTACAAAAGCCGGCAAGTGAGTTCATTCCGAAAGATACATTAAAGGTCCGTTTCCGAAATGAATGTAAGCAATTTATTTCTGCTGAAAAAAGATTGCTTGAAAGTAAATTTAAAGAAATGAAGAATTTAGGGAAAAAGATTACATCAATCGTCGAGATTACCAAGCCAGATGGCAAAAATGTTGAAAAACTCCTACAGTTAGCCAAACAGTTAGAGGATTATGCATTCCGTTTTTATATTTGTAATGATGAAGGCTTTCAGATTTCTCCCAATATCGTTCGTCATAATGGAAAGTGGGATGTTGAAGAGTGTGCGGTAGGTAAGAACTGGAGTTGGCGACCTTATTTCTTATTTAATATTATCAAAATACGAAATACGGAAAAGGGCAATTTATCGAGTATCTATAGTGATATTGAAACGGGAGAAATGACTCGAACGTTCTCAATGGCATTAAATGATCACGAATACTTATTTGTGGATATCACCTATGATTATCTATATGAACATAATATTGTCAACTAAATGACGATTCCTATTTATAGTTTTGGCTATGAATAGGAATTTTTTATATTTAGATTTAACGTGTAAGTGCTCCTTAATATTTTTTCCGAGATTCTTATTTTTTCAAAAGTATGTTATGTAAAGAGTAATAGAAACATAAAATACTAGGTGTAATTACCATGAACGATAAAAGGGAGGAAATGAGATTCAAATACATGTGGTCCAGAATGGACAGTCTCTTTTTGGTATCGCACAAGCCTATAACACAACAACTGAAAGAATCATCACAGCTAACCAAATAGAAAATCCGCAGCGTTTAGTCATTGGGCAAGCATTGGTTATTCCGATTACTGGCAGTTTTTATTGGGTGCAACAAGGAGATACGTTATATTCGATTGCTCAGCGTTTCGGTTTAAACGCAAACACGCTAGCACAAGTCAATGGCATTAATGTAAACACTCCTTTAAGTGTTGGAACACGGCTATACATCCCACCTATGCAAAAACGAAGTACAGAAGTCAATATTTATATTGAACCAACGGGTGACGCTGTTAGTCAGGAATTATTGAATGAAGCAAGAAGTGTAGGGCGGTATTTAACGTATCTAGCACCATTCAGCTATGAAGCAAGAAGAGATGGAAGTCTTGACCCACTTCCCATTGAGGGAATACCACAGGTGGCAAGGGAAGCTGGAGCCTCTTTAATGATGGTAGTATCCAATCTTGAAAATGGTCAGTTCAGTGGTGAATTAGGTAAAGCCATTTTACAAAGTACGGCTGTTCAGGATGTGCTGCTTGAAAACATAGTAGAAGAAGCACGAAGAATTGGCAGTGTATCAGATATTCATTTTGATTTTGAATTTCTTCCAGGTGATCAACGGCAAGCCTACAATAATTTCTTAAGAAGAGCAGTGGATTATTTACATGGAGAAGACTTCCTGGTTTCGACTGCACTGGCACCGAAAACAAGTGCTGAGCAGGCTGGACAATGGTATGAAGCCCATGATTATAAAGCACATGGAGAAATTGTAGACTTCTCTGTACTTATGACGTACGAGTGGGGTTATTCAGGTGGACCGCCTATGCCGGTATCTCCAATTCCACAAGTAGAAGAGGTAATCCAATATGCTTTAACAGAAATGCCTGCAAATAAAATAATGATGGGGCAAAATTTATATGGCTATGATTGGACGCTGCCGTTTGTTCAGGGGGGGCAATATGCGCGAGCTGTAAGTCCGCAAAGAGCAATTGAACTAGCACAAACAAATAATGCAGTTATTGAGTATGATTATACGGCACAGGCTCCACATTTTAATTATGTGGATAATGAAGGGAAATCACACAAAGTATGGTTCGAAGATGCAAGATCCATCCAAGCAAAGTTTAATCTAATGAAACGATTGAACTTGCGAGGAATAAGTTACTGGAAGCTTGGATTCCCATTCCCGCAAAACTGGTTATTGATTGGTGAGAATTTCAATGTGGTGAAGCGTTAAGATAAAAGTTTTTGAAATTATAAATAAAATAAATGAACTATGTGAAAAGGGCAGTTTAGAAAGGTAAGCTGCCTTTTTTTATGCAAAAGTAATTAATGAACCGATGAAAAGTTAAGATAAATGGAAATTCCTATTTTTAATTTCGAAAGATTATCATACAATATTTGGTAGAAATAATTAGGAGGGATATTTTGTTAAAATTAAATAAAATTGGTATACCTATTCTAACAGTTGCAATGTCTCTAGGAGCAATGTCTGTAGGGAATGCCGAAACAATTGAAAAACCATTCGCAAATAGTTTGCAAATCGAAGTAGCTGCTACAGACAATGTAATCTCGAAAAACGAGATAGTAAAAAAGTTTAAGGAGCTTTTTCCGAAGAAATTTGATTTTCTCTCTATAGAAGATTTCTATCTGAGTACGGGTCATTATTATCCAGAAGATGAAACCATCCGATATGATCTAAGCTTTACGAAATTAATGCAAGGTAAAGAAATATACGGAAGTGCCACTTTTAAGGGAGATAACTTGGAATTGGAAAGTTTTCATTTTGAACCAATCAACAAAACAGATGCCCTATTCCCAGCGAAAGTAACGAAAGAAGATGCGCAAAAAATCGCACAGGATTTTATGAAGGAATTTTCGGGTGGGGAACAATACCAACTAGATAAGAATAATAATGAATATTACTACTATTATTCAAATCAATTGTTAACAGAGCCAGTACACTATTATTTCTCGTTTATCCGTACAGAAAATAAAATCGAAGTCGCGGATCAAAGGATGGAAGTGGTAGTACTTGGAAATGGGGATATAGTTCAATATTATCAAAATCAAACTAGCGATGGAAAAGGTACATTTGAAAAAGCAGAAAACCTACTGAGTGAAGAAAAGGTATTAAGTAAAATAAAAGAAAAAATTAATCTGCAATTACAATACCAGGTAAACTATGACTACAGAACAGATAAACCTACTGTACAACTAGTTTATACACCAGTAACTCAGTATTCTGGCGTCAATGCGTTAACTGGTCAATGGCATACGAATAATGGTTTTACAGAGAATCTGCCAAACAATCAAAAGGTAGAAAAACTGGTGCAACAACCATTAAAACCAAGACAAGAGGCTATTTCAGTTGAAGATGCAAAAAAGATTGCTACACAATTGTTAGCAATTGATTCTGATGACATTAAGTTACGATTTGATAGCATTGAAGAAAGAACAAATGGCGATGGCAAAGACATCATTATCATTAACTACTCTTATGAATCTCAAAATGGTGGGTATGGGACAAGCCTGGAGCTAGACAAACAAACAGGTGAAATAGTTCAATATCACAATTTAAAAAATGAAGTTTTAAGGCAAAATGGAGAGAAACCAAGCACTGATAAAAAATTAACTAGTGAGGAAGCATTGTCAAAGGCAATAGCATACTTAAAGGAATGGGTACCTTCATCTTTGCATAATTATATTAAGCCTATTGCACAACCATATACGGACGAAGATTATGGTGTTTATAATTTCGCATTCCCTAGAATCGTTAATGGAATTGTGGTCGCAGGAAATGATATTAGTGTAGGCATTAATTTTGATGGGTCATTAAATAATCTTAGTGTGAATGCTCTTGATATAGAGGAATGGCCAACAGCTGATGGAATTATATCGAAGGAAGAGGCGAAAAAAGTTTTCGATGAGTCTCTTAGTCTGCAATTACAATATGCGAAAGAAAATAGTTCAGAGGAAACGAAGCACTACTCCCTTGTGTATACTCCCCTTTATAATGAAAAGTCGTACACTTCAATCGATGCAATTAGTGGTGAGTGGACAAGTATGTTTAGTGGAACAGAATATCCTGTTGTAACAGATGATAAAGCAGAAGAAGAACTAAACTACCTTATTCAAAATAATATACTGGAAATTGATGAAGGTAACTTCAATGCAAGTTCACCAGTAACGAGAGGAGAAGCCTTAAAGGTTCTTCTTAAATCAATCTCATACGTTTATGAAAGAGACTACCCACAACAGGAAGAGACTCATCAAACATTTGAAGATATTCGTCCAGACAATCAATACTATCATGTAGTGGAACAGGCAGTGAGAATGGAAATTGTGGATACTGAGCAAAGTCAGTTTATGTCTTCCGAGAATATTACTCGTGAAGAGCTTGCAGTGTGGTATATAAGAGCGCTTGGTCTAGAACAAGCTGCAAAACACATGGAAGTCTATCAACTTAATGAACTAAAAGATGCGAATGATGTAACCTATAAGGGTTATGTTGCCTTAGCAAATGCAATCGGTATTCTTCCTTCACAGGATGGATTATTCAATCCGAAAAAATCAGTCACTTATTCCGAACTTGCTATATCAACGATTCAGTTAGCACATAAAATCCACGAAAATGGCAACGCATACAGATATTACTGATCGAGTAACAGGAGCCGGCATATTAGCTCTTTATCATATTAAGGGAAAAATCCTGATTATTTTTAAATAATTTTAGCGAAAGAGGGTACTCGAAGAACGGGTACCCTTTTAATTTTGATTATTGTTAGCATAACTTATAGTTTTTGCCATAGGTGGATAAAATGAGACGAGTAGCAAGATTATACTTGAGGGTGAATACAATGAAAAAAAGAAAAAGTAGCAAAGATGAGCCATTTAATTTTTGGTCAGGCATTTTATTTGGATTAGGGTTAGTTGCTTTCATAGATGAAGTAGTTTTCCATCAACTTTTGCATTGGCACCATTTCTATGATAAATCTACAACTAGTATAGGGCTGGTTTCAGATGGGGTTTTTCATGCCTTTAGTTGGTTCGCCACAGTTGTGTCTCTTTTTATGTTGGCAGATCTTCGAAAGAGAAATGTATGGGATAGAAGGGGTTGGATAGGAGCTGTTATTTTAGGTGCCGGTGTTTTCCAATTATATGATGGCATCATTCACCATAAACTCATGCGTCTGCACCAGATTCGTTATGTCGACGATGTTATATACTACGACATCGTGTGGAATGTAATTGCTGGATTTATGATTGTCATTGGGTTGATTGCAGTAGCACAGAAAAAAACACCCGAGCCAAAGAAAAAAGCGGGTGAATAGCAATGCATCATCATGGAGCCGGAATCGGAGTAAATAGTTTTCTCGATTTGCTGAGCTATGCTTTACCAATCGTATTCATTGTCGGTTATTTAGTAATGGTTAATAGATCGAATAAAAAATATAAGAAATGGCCAGGAACACGAATTGCTTTCTGGATAATGGGCGTTTTGGCTGTCTCATTGGCTATCGTTGGCCCCATTGCTGAACTAGCGCATACAAGTTTTGTTGCACATATGATCACTCATTTACTGCTGGGTATGTTAGGCCCATTACTTTTAGTACTTGCTGCACCGACGACACTTCTTTTAAGAACTGTTTCTGTCACAAGTGGGAGATTTTTGAGCAAACTGTTAAAAAATAATTATGTTCAGTGGGTTACCCATCCTGTTGCAGCAAGTTTTCTGAATGCAGGGGGACTGTGGATTCTCTATGCTACCGATTTATATAGTTTGATGCATTCTTCTATGTGGCTGTTTGTACTTGTTCACGTTCATATATTTTTGGCCGGCTATGTTTTCACTCTATCCATAATCTATGTAGAAGTGACACCCCATCGTACTAGTTTTCGATTACGGGCAATTCTTTTAATTATGTCGATGGCTGCCCATGGGATTTTATCAAAATGGATATATGCAAATCCGCCAGCTGGAATCGATGCTGCTGAAGCACAACAAGGTGGAATGCTCATGTATTATGGTGGGGACGCAATTGAAATTGTGTTGGTCATTATATTATGTTATCAGTATTTTAGCAGGAACAGGCGAACGACAAATGGCAGTAGTGCCACGGTTTCTATAGTTAAGACGACTCCGGAAGGATAATCATTCGATGCTTTTTAGCGAGAAGGACGAATGAAAGTGAAATTGGATGAGGGTGCCTTTCGTGGTCGGAATGAAGGACATTTTGATAATGAACCGGGAGTGAAATATCTTTCATAGGTGTGATGAAGGACGTTTTGGTATTGGTGCGAGAGTGAAATGTCTTTCATAGGTGTGATGAAGGACGTTTTGGTATTGGTGCGAGAGTGAAATGT
>NZ_JBHTFK010000034.1:0-49437 GCF_042666115.1 Ureibacillus sp. GCM10028918 | reverse complement strand
TGGCAAAGAGGTCACACCCGTTCCCATACCGAACACGGAAGTTAAGCTCTTTAGCGCCGATGGTAGTTGGGGGCTTCCCCCTGTGAGAGTAGGACGTCGCTAGGCGAAAATAAACCGCTGAGTATTCAGCGGTTTTTTTATTTACTTTAAAAATATAATAATCCACGCAGATAAGAAGAAATAAAAACGATCGAACATACTCGAGAAGTGGGAGGACCAAGGAAAACAAGGAATCAAGGAGAACGAAGCGCAGTGTACTTTGTACACGAGCATCGGCTCGGCGCACATGATGCAGTTAGTTGACGTGTATCACCCTTCGGCGATTAGCACCAAATAGTTATTGGGGTAGCCCCTATGAGAGTAGGACGTCGCTAGACAAAAAAACCATTGAGTAATCAGTGGTTTTTTATTTTGGAAATGAATGAACGGTTAATACTTTAAATAGAATACAAATAAATCATTTATTAAGATGAGGAAGTAATAAACATTTTATAGCAATAGATTGCAAAATAGGTGGTGAGTGAAAGAAAGTTTTACAGAAAACACCATTTAAGAAAGGGATGCTAAGGCAGCCCTCTTATTTTGCAAATTACTCTATAAGATAATAGGATTTGTGAAATTAGTCTGTTTCTAATTAAAGTACATATAAGTTGGAAAATGTAATTATTAAAGGAAATTATTATTTAATCCAGTTGAATTCGTTTACATATATTAAACATTTAGATATTTCTAATTCAACTTAAATAAATATCTTTTAGAAGTAAATACTAAATAAAGTTGCTCATCGAAACTATACAGTTATTCATTAAATGAAAAGTTAAGGCGGAGATTTAATAGAATTATTAGAATAATCTTTCTTTTAAAGTGTCCTTGACACTTAGATACCATGTTGTTAATCTTACTATTAATATTCTTTAAGAAAATGGAGGCATTTACGAAATGTGGGAAACGAAATTTGCCAAAGAAGGCTTAACATTTGATGATGTTTTATTAGTACCAGCGCATTCAGAAGTATTACCAAAATCGGTTGACTTATCTTCACAATTAACTCCAAAGATTAAACTGAATATCCCGATTATAAGTGCAGGTATGGATACTGTAACTGAATCCAAAATGGCGATCGCTATGGCTCGTCAAGGTGGTATTGGGGTTATCCATAAAAATATGAGTATTGAAGAACAAGCTGAAGAAGTTGAAAAAGTTAAGCGATCTGAAAATGGTGTCATTACAAATCCATTTTTCTTAACACCAACACATCAAGTATTTGACGCAGAGCATTTAATGGGTAAATATCGCATTTCTGGTGTCCCAATCGTAAATAATGAAGATGATCTAACATTAGTGGGGATTATTACAAACCGCGACTTACGTTTTATTTCAGACTATTCACTAAAAATTGAAGATGTTATGACAAAAGAAGCATTGATTACAGCTCCTGTAGGAACAACTTTAGAGGAAGCTGAAAAAATCCTTCAACAATATAAAATCGAAAAACTCCCAATCGTTGATGAAAACGGTAAGCTAACTGGGTTGATTACAATCAAAGATATCGAAAAAGTAATTGAATTCCCAAATGCTGCAAAAGACGGTCTAGGTCGTTTATTAGTAGGAGCGGCAGTCGGTGTTTCAAGTGATACAATGCAACGTGTATCCAAGCTTGTAGAGGCGCAAGTAGATATCATCGTGATTGATACAGCTCATGGCCATTCACAAGGTGTAATTGAAACAGTAAAACAAATTCGTGAAGCCTTCCCTGAATTGGAAATTATCGCTGGTAATGTTGCAACCGGTGAAGCTACTCGTGCTTTATATGAAGCAGGTGCAGATGTCGTAAAAGTTGGGATTGGTCCAGGATCGATTTGTACAACTCGAGTTGTTGCTGGTGTTGGTGTACCTCAAATCACTGCAGTTTATGATTGTGCAACAGTTGCAAGAGAAATGGGTAAAACAATCATTGCAGATGGTGGTATTAAATATTCTGGAGATATCGTAAAAGCTTTAGCCGCAGGTGGCCATGTTGTCATGCTTGGTTCTTTACTAGCAGGAACTTCAGAATCACCAGGTGAAACAGAAATCTTCCAAGGACGACGTTTTAAAGTTTACCGTGGCATGGGTTCATTAGCTGCAATGGAAAAAGGTTCAAAAGATCGTTACTTCCAAGAAGATGCGAAAAAACTTGTACCGGAAGGTATTGAAGGTCGTTTACCATATAAAGGACCTCTTACAGATACAATTCATCAATTAATTGGTGGTATTCGGTCAGGTATGGGGTATTGTGGAGCACAAAGCTTAGAGAGTTTGCGTGAGAATTCACAATTTATTCGTATGACAGGTGCAGGTCTTCGTGAATCTCATCCACACGATGTTCAAATTACAAAAGAAGCACCTAACTATTCGCTATAATAGTTGGAAACCTCGAGCATACTTCTAACGTCATATTTTGATGTTAGAAGTGTGCTTTTTTCTCTTTTCGAGTAGATAGTCCCTCTATAAATTTAAGAGTTTAATAGGGAAATAGTAGTTTAGTGAATAGTAATTTGTAAATAAAAACTTAATTTTATTAAATTTAACGAGTAACCATGTTTTTCTATTCTAAACGTAATATTTTTCTTGCACGTTCTATGATAAAATGACGAAAGTAAAGTAAATCAAATATTGGAGGTATTTTTTGTGAGAACAGCTAAGAAAGCATCATGGTTTAGCCTTTTGATGATTCCGATCCTGTTAATCAGCACATTTGTAACTGCTACACCAAGTGCAAGTGCGGAAGAAGATTTAGGTATAAACGTTGATGCAGCAATTTTAATTGAAGCAGATACAGGGAAGATTTTATATGAACAGAACGCGGACACTTCATTAGGTATCGCGAGTATGTCAAAAATGATGTCTGAGTATATCCTGCTAGATGCCATTAAAGAAGGAACAATAACTTGGGATCAACAATACCATGTTACCGAGTATACATATAAAATGTCACAAGACCGTGCTTTAAGTAATGTACCATTACGTGAAGATGGCACATATTCCATTCAGGAGTTATATGAAGCAATGGCAATTTATTCAGCAAATGCAGCAACAGTAGGGATTGCCGAAACAATTGCGGGTTCTGAAAAAGAATTCGTGAAACTTATGAATGAAAAAGCTGAAGAGATAGGTCTCGAAGGATATAAATTTGTAAATTCAACGGGTCTAAATAATGCAGATCTTTTTGGTATGCATCCAGAAGGTACAGGTCCTGAAGATGAAAATGTCATGCCGGCAAAATCAGTTGCAAAACTAGCTTATCATCTTTTAAAGGATCATCCGGAAGTTTTAGAGACTTCTAGTATTCCAAAGAAAACTTTCCGTGAAGGAACAGAAGACCAAATTGAAATGGCCAACTGGAACTGGATGTTACCGGGCTTAGTAAGTGAATATCAGGGTGTAGATGGTTTGAAAACAGGTTCAACACTTTTAGCAGGTCAATGTTTTACTGGGACTGTTGAACGTAATGGGACACGCTTAATCGCAGTTGTAATGAATGCAAAAGATTCAAATGGAAATAGTGTACGTACTGCCCGTTTTGATGCAGCTAAAAAACTATTCGATTATGGTTTTGGACAATTTACAAAACAAGAAATTGTACCAAGTAACTTTGTTTTTGAAGGCAATGAAACACTTGCTGTTACAAAAGGAAAAGAAGATAATGTTGAAATTGCAGTAAAAGAGCCGATTTCTCTAGTAGTAAAAACAAGTGAAAAAGATCTATATGCTCCTAAATTGGAACTGGATAAGAAATCCCTCGAAGCAGGAGTTGAAAAAGGGGCAGTTGTTGGTAAAGTCATCATCGAAAAAACAGAAGGTGAAGACTATGGATTTATCGATGGCAAAAGTTTTTCAACAGATGTCGTGACAACAAGTAGTGTTGAACGTGCCGGGTTTGTATCTCTATTCTTCCAAGGAGTAGGTAGCTTCTTCGGAAATGTTTGGGATGGGATTACAGGATTCGTTGGTGGATTATTCTAATTTTAAGCTGTTCTATGACGGAAAATCATAGAACAGTTTTTTGTTTTGCAAGAAAATCGCGTGTACTAGTAGCTATTGAAATGGTCACACACTTTTTTTTCTTGGACAAAACAACCTCGCCCAACTCTTTCATAAGCTAGTAGGTGAAGGAGCGTGATAAAAGTGTGTGGCATTACAGGTTGGGTGGATTATACACAATCTTTAAAGAATCAAGAAGATATTGCTAAAGCTATGACAGCAACTTTGAATAAGAGAGGGCCGGATGATGGCAATGTTTGGTCCAGCACACATGCGCTATTAGGGCATCGCCGATTAGCTGTGATTGATTTAATTGGTGGAAAGCAGCCAATGGGCAAATCACATCAAAACAAATCCTATTGCATGGTGTACAATGGAGAACTTTATAATACAGAAGAAATTCGCCAAGAGCTTTTAAAACGCGGATATAGCTTTTCTACAACATCGGATACGGAAGTGTTGCTAGCTTCATTCATTGAGTGGAGAGAGCAATGCGTCGAGTATTTGAATGGGATTTATGCATTTGCAGTTTGGGATGAACAAGAGGAGACCTTATATGCCTTTCGAGATCGTTTAGGAGTTAAGCCTTTCTTTTACGCATTAAAAGAGGGTTCTCTCTTATTTGGCTCTGAAATTAAAGCCATTCTAGCCAATCCTCAAATGACTCCTCAGATTGACCGCAGTGGGCTTGCAGCATTATTAAGTATTGGACCATCAAGAGTGCCAGGAAACGGTGTTTATAAAGGGATAGAAGAGCTGGAGCCAGGGAATGCAATGAAATTTTCTAAAGAGGGTTTGAAAAAGTGGCGTTACTGGAACGTAAAAAGTGAAAAGCATGAACATTCCTTTGAAGAGACCGTAGAGCAAGTCCGCTATTTGGTAACAGATGCGATTAAACGTCAGCTTGTTTCCGATGTACCTCTATGTACATTTTTGTCAGGGGGTCTAGATTCAAGTATTATTACGGCCATCGCTGCAAATTCATACAATCAAGAAGGACGTACATTGAAAACCTACTCTATAGACTATGAGGGCAATGAAGAATTCTTTGAAAAGAATGATTTCCAGACATCCCAGGATAGCTACTGGATTAACAAAATGACGGAAGAATTCAAAACCAATCATTTTGAAATAATTCTTTCTCAAAAGGATATTGTGGATTATTTAGAAGAAGCCATGCTGGTTCGTGACTTACCCGGTATGGTGGATATCGATAGTTCCCTGCTGGTTGCTTGTCGTGTTATTAAAAAAGGCTATACAGTGGCTTTATCAGGCGAATGTGCAGACGAAGTATTTGGGGGGTATCCATGGTTTCACCGTGATTATGAACTTTTCCCATGGATTCGTTCAGCCGATGAACGCGAAGGCTTCTTAAGAAAAGAATGGCAGTCAAAACTCCAATTAAAGGACTTTATGAGTCATGCATTTGAGGAAGCTGTCAAAGATTCACCTAAGCTAGAAGGGGAAGATCCAAAAGCAGCAAAACAACGAGAGCTCTTTTATCTAAATATGCGCTATTTTATGCAAACATTATTGGAACGGAAAGACCGTATAAGTATGGGAGCTAGCCTGGAAGTTCGAGTGCCATTTGCAGATCACCGAATCGTAGAGTATGCATGGAATATTCCGTGGGAAATGAAGAACGTGGGAAATATGGAGAAGGGGCTTTTACGCAAAGCAGTAGAAGGTCTTTTACCAGAAGAAGTGTTATATCGAAAAAAGAATCCATATCCAAAAACATATCATCCCGCATACACAAATGGTGTGAAAGAATTATTGAGCAATACACTTCGAAGAAAAGAATCGATACTGCATGAGCTATTTGAAAAAGATCAACTAGAGCAACTTGTTTCATCAGGCGGATCATCCTTTAAAGTGCCATGGTTCGGTCAATTGATGGCAGGTCCTCAGCTGCTCGCATACTTAGTACAAATCGATCGCTGGTTTGAGAATTACAATATTCAATTACTTGATCAATAAGGGAAAGGGAGGTCTCATAATTCATGAGGTTTCCCTTTTTTATGGCTTCTTTTAATCCCCCAACAATTCATCAGTTTATGAATAGCTGGCTCAATTTCATCAAGTGCCACACCACCAAAACCAATTAAAAAAGTTGGCTGCTCATATTCAATTGGCTTTAATAAATAATCAGATACCGGATAAACGCCAATACCGTTTTCATTTGCAAGTTTCTTTAAGTCATATTCTGACTTATCCAAGGGCACTGAGATTAAAATGTGCATCCCTGCATGATCACCCGTAATGGATGTAGTCGGATAAAAGCTTGTTATCGTATTGGTTAGCTTATCATGCTTTTTGCGGTAGATTTTCCGCATTCGATTTAGGTGTTTTGAGAAGTGCCCGTCCTTCATAAAGTTCGCCAAGATGTGTTGGTCGAACCTTGGTACTGTCGCGGAATAATAGCTAAAAATCTCCTGATAGGATTGCAAAAGTGAAGGGGGCAAAACAAAATAAGCTACACGCAGTGAAGGCATTAAAGACTTCGTAAAAGTACTTAAATAGATAACCTTTTCATTCTGATCCATCCCTTGTAATGCTGGAATTGGCTTTCCAATATAACGAAATTCACTATCATAATCATCTTCAATGATATACCGATTCGCGGCTTTGGATGCCCAATTCAATAGTTGTGTTCTTCTCGCAGCTGATAGTACAGCTCCTGTTGGGAATTGATGGGAAGGGGTAATATAGACGATATTCGCGTCCGTTTTTTCTAGTTCATCAACGAGTAGTCCGTCTTCATCGACAGCAATGGGAACTGCTTTGTTTGCTAAATGAATTCTAGGGATTGCGGAATAACCGGGATTTTCTAGAGCAATTTTTGAATTTGCCTCGATTAAACGTAAAATCATAGGCAGTAGATGTTCAGTCCCCGACCCAATTACAATCTGCTCCGGGTTACATATAATGCCTCTTGATTGATACAAATAATTAGCAATTTCTAAACGAAGTTCATACTCTCCTTGAGGCTCGCCTACTTGGAGATATTCCTTCGATGGATAATCAAATAAATCCTTTGCATACTTCCTCCAAATAGCAAAAGGAAAGGATTCTGCATCAATTTTTCCGGGATGAAAATTATATTTATATGGATCGATTCCCTTTAAATGGGTTTCAACAGTTATTTTCGCCTGCTTATTTTCAATAAAGGGTAATTCATCAATTTCCTCAACAAAGAAGCCTATACGCGGTTTAGAAGCAATATAGCCCTCTGCAAGTAATTGTCCATATGCAATCTCAACTGTTGTTTGGCTAATATTTAAAAAGTCGGCTAATTTCCTTTTAGAGGGTAATTTTGTTCCGACTTCAATTTGTTTTGTAATAATCGCATCTTTCATTCCGATATAAAGTTGTTCATATAATGGCCTTTTACTATTTTTTTCTAGTTTGAAGATTAGCATATCCATGGGCGTTCCTCCTGGGTGACCATAAGACTTTTTAGAAAATTGACTCTTTTTATATGGTCAACTTTTATTATACTTGATTACATCAAAGTA
This sequence comes from Ureibacillus sp. GCM10028918, assembly GCF_042666115.1. Taxonomy (NCBI): domain Bacteria; kingdom Bacillati; phylum Bacillota; class Bacilli; order Caryophanales; family Caryophanaceae; genus Ureibacillus; species Ureibacillus sp. GCM10028918. Next base: position 41,896 of record NZ_JBHTFK010000034.1, on the reverse strand, counting down.
TTGGAGGGGAAAATTACATGAGACAAGTTGGAACAGAGAGAGTAAAACGTGGAATGGCAGAAATGCAAAAAGGTGGCGTCATTATGGACGTGATTAATGCCGAACAAGCTAAAATTGCGGAAGCAGCAGGGGCAGTCGCAGTCATGGCTTTGGAACGTGTACCTTCAGATATTCGAAAAGCTGGCGGCGTGGCACGAATGGCCGACCCTCGCATTGTAGAAGAGGTCATGAATGCTGTATCCATTCCAGTAATGGCAAAGGCTCGAATTGGACATATTGTAGAAGCTCGTGTATTAGAAGCAATGGGTGTTGATTATATTGATGAAAGTGAAGTATTAACACCGGCAGATGAAGAATTTCATTTATTAAAAAGTCACTATACGGTACCTTTTGTATGCGGATGCCGTGATCTTGGGGAAGCTGCTCGGCGTATTGGGGAAGGAGCTTCGATGCTTCGTACAAAAGGTGAGCCAGGCACTGGCAATATCGTTGAAGCTGTACGCCATATACGGAAAGTAAATGCGCAGGTTCGACGTGTGGTTGGCATAAATGAAGATGAACTAATGACTGAAGCTAAAGATTTAGGTGCACCATATGAATTGCTGGTTGAAATTAAACGATTAGGACGTCTTCCAGTGGTCAATTTCGCTGCTGGAGGGGTAGCAACACCTGCTGATGCTGCGTTAATGATGGAATTAGGAGCAGATGGTGTATTTGTTGGTTCTGGTATTTTTAAATCCGAAAATCCTGAAAAATTTGCCCGTGCCATTGTGGAAGCGACAACTCATTACCAGGATTATCAATTAATTGCTGAGGTTTCAAAAGAGTTAGGAAGTCCAATGAAGGGCATTGAAATTGCAACACTCCTGGATAGTGAACGTATGCAGGAACGAGGTTGGTAGGATGAAAATAGGGGTTCTTGCTTTACAAGGAGCAGTGAGGGAGCATATTCATCAGATTCAATCACTCGGGTGTGAAGCTAACGAAGTCAAATCTTTGAATGACCTCTCGGGATTAAATGGACTTGTGTTACCTGGAGGGGAAAGTACAACGATGCGTAGATTATTGGAACGCCATCAATTGCTGAACCCAATCCGTTCCTTAGCTCAGCTGGGAATACCGATGTTTGGAACATGTGCAGGACTTATTTTATTGGCTAAAGAAATTGTCGGAGATGATGAAGCACATCTAAAATTAATGGACGTTGTGATAGAACGCAATTCCTTCGGCAGACAGGCCGACAGTTTTGAAGTGGAAATAGCGGTTGATCAGATTGGCGACGACATTTCAGCGGTATTTATACGGGCACCACATATTGTTTCGGTTGGTCCCAATGTTGAAATTTTAGCAGAATTTGATGGGCGAATAGTTTTAGCAAAAGAAGGGCAATATTTAGGATGTTCGTTTCATCCAGAACTAACTGAAGATACTCGTCTAATGCACTATTTTATTGAAATGGTGAGAGATTTTAATAAGTCTCCTCTTGCAAAATCGAACAGCATATAGTACATTATGGTTAATTTGATTCGCAAATGGCGAAGAACATATTGATAACATCGATGATAGGAAGTAGTAGCAAGCACGTTTTTTTAAGAGAGTCAGCGGGTGGTGGAAGCTGATAAAGGCACTTGTGAATCCGTCCTTGAGTTGCTTAAGCTGAATTCGCAGTAGGCTTTTGCCGGTTGAAAAGCCGTTATGAGATAAGCGGATTAGAAATTTTTCTAATCAATTAGGGTGGCAACGCGGGTAGCTCTCGTCCCTTTATGGGGATGAGGGCTTTTTGTGTTCTCTTTCTCTAATACGGTGAAGTGGAGTAGTAACGTAATCATAAAATATTATAAATGGAGGAATCAACATGTTAGATATTAAACGTGTCCGTGATAATTATACAGAAGTGAAAAAAGTTCTTCTAACTCGTAATGAAGATTTAGGGAATATTGATGAGTTTGAAGTGTTGGATGCAAAACGTCGTGAATTAATTGCAAAAACAGAAGTATTAAAAGCAGAACGCAATAAAGTGTCAGACCAAATTTCAGTGATGAAACGCAACAAAGAGAATGCCGATGAAGTCATTGCCCGCATGCGTGAAGTGGGAGACGAAATTAAGCAATTAGATAACGAGCTTCGTGAAGTGGAAGAAAAGTTCGATTATATGATGATGCGTTTACCAAACATCCCTCATGAATCTGTTCCTGTTGGTGAAACAGAAGACGATAATGTTGAGGTTCTTACATGGGGTGAGCAACCAAACTTTGACTTTGAAGCGAAACCACACTGGGATCTTGCAACAGACTTACAAATTGTTGACTTTGAACGTGCCGGTAAAGTGACGGGTAGCCGTTTTGTATTCTATCGCGGCTTGGGAGCTCGTTTAGAACGTGCTTTAATGAGCTTTATGATGGATTTGCATGCTGAGGAACATGGCTATGAAGAAATGCTGCCACCAGTAATCGTTAACCGTGACAGCTTAACTGGTACAGGTCAATTACCGAAGTTTGAGGAAGATGTCTTCAAATTAGTAGATACAGACTACTTTATGATTCCTACTGCTGAAGTGCCTGTAACAAACTTCTATCGAGATGAAATTATCGACGCTGAAATATTGCCTAAAGGATTTGCTGCCTATAGCTCTTGTTTCCGTTCTGAAGCAGGTTCTGCAGGTCGTGATACGCGCGGTTTAATTCGCCAACATCAATTTAACAAAGTGGAGTTGGTTCGCTTTGTAAAACCAGAAGATTCTTATGATGAATTAGAAAAATTAACAGGCCATGCAGAAAAAGTCCTTCAATTATTAGGTCTACCATACCGTAAATTATTAATGAATACATCTGATCTTGGATTCACGGCAGCGAAAAAGTATGATTTAGAAGTATGGATGCCAACACAAAACATGTACCGTGAAATTTCTTCTTGTTCAAACTTTGAAGACTTCCAAGCGCGCCGTGCAAACATTCGTTTCCGCCGCGAACAAGGGGCAAAACCAGAATACGTACACACTTTAAACGGTTCAGGCCTTGCAATTGGCCGTACGGTGGCCGCACTTTTAGAAAACTATCAGCAAGCCGACGGGTCAGTAGTAATACCTGAAATATTAAGACCATACATGGGCGGTAAGGAAGTTATCGCTCCAAAATAAAACCAAGTCGGCTCTGCACCGAAAGCTTGCGACAGGTGCAAGTAAGTGGAAGCGTAGTAATTCCTGAAGTATTAAGACCATAATGGGTAGTAAGAATGTTATTGCGCCGAAGTAAAATATATATAAAAATAGCCAAGACATGTTCTTGGCTATTTTCTATTTCCATAGGGAATACACATTGGTGTTCCGTAAATTGGGTCATCTATAATTTCGCAATTTAATTGAAAAACATCTTGTACGAGCTTTACTGTGACGATATCTTTTGGTTTTCCTTGTGCATACACTCCCTTATTGACGAGTGCAATAATATTCGTTGCATAGCGGGAAGCCAAATTGAGGTCATGCAGTACCATCACAATTGTTCGATTTTCTTCATGGTTTAACTTGTACAATAAATCTAATACTTCAATTTGATGCGTGACATCTAAATAGGTTGTTGGTTCATCGAGTAAAATAATGTCTGTTTGTTGGGCCAAAGTCATTGCAATCCAAGCACGCTGTCTTTGTCCACCTGAGAGGTTTTCAATTTCGTAATCTTTAAACTCCGTTAGGCCGGTTGCAGCAATTGCTTGTTCAACAATTTGTTGATCCTCATTAGACCATTGTTTGCGCCAATTTTGATAAGGGTAGCGTCCTTGCTTTACTAATTGGAGAACGGTTAAGCCTTCTGGCGCCGTTGGTTGTTGTGGTAGAATAGCTAATCTTTTAGCAGTTTCTTTTGCCGAAAAGCTCGTAATATCTTCTGCATTTAAAAGGATTGCTCCACTTTTTGGCTTTAATAATCGAGCAATTGATCTGAGTAATGTAGATTTCCCGCAACCATTTGCACCGATGAGTACCGTGATTTCTCCTTTAGGCAAAACTAAATCTAAAGGCTCGATAATGATTTTTTCACCATAATTTAATTGTAGCTGCTTTGTTTCAATCATTCCTATCAGCCTACCTTTTTTGCATTTTGATTAACAGATAAATAAAATAAGGTGCTCCTATAGCTGCTGTAAATACCCCTGCTGGAACTTCTAAAGAACCAAACAAGCTACGTCCAATTGTATCGGCAAGAACTACCAATATTCCGCCAATACAAGCTGATACAGGAATAAGAGAACCAAAGGAAGATCCTACTAACCTACGGGCAATATGTGGGGCCATTAATCCAACAAACCCAATTGTACCGGCAAATGCGACTGCGCTTCCCACAAGAGCAGTACATAAAAGCAGCAAGGCCAATCTTGTTTTCTGAACACGTTGTCCTAAGCTGGTTGCTACATCATTACCGAATTGCTGTAAATTTAAATGGCGAGTAACTAGTAAGGTTATGATGAATAAGCAAGCTATTACTGGAATAATAATATTCACTTGTTGCCATGTCGCACTATTTACACTTCCTGTAATCCATACATTTGCTTTACTCGCTTGATAAATTGGACCAACAAGCATTAGCACGGTTGAGGCTGCTTGCATAAAAGCAGCAATCCCTACGCCGATCATTACTAATCGTGTAGCTGTTACACCATTCGTCCAAGATAAAGTGTAGACGACTAGAGCCGTAATCGCGGCACCAACAAATGCAGCAACAGGCATCCATTCCATGCTTACAGTTAACGAATAATTGGCATCACTAAATATTGCTAAGAAGGCAACAACGGCTACGCCTGCACCTGCTGAAATACCAATTACATCTGGTGAAGCCAGGGGATTTCTTATAATGCCTTGTAAAATTGCACCTGATACGGCCAAACCCATCCCAGCAAATAAAGCGACAATAATGCGCGGCATTCGAAATTCTTGAACAATTAAAGTGTCGAATGAAGAACCATTTCCAAGCATAATCGATATAACTTTAAGCGGGGAAATGAAGGAATCACCTACCGACAAACTCATAATAAACGTTAAAGCAACTACTAATATTAATATTCCAAGTCTTTTCATAGCGCTTAAATCTATTAATTGTGAAAAGAACTTAGTTTGTAAGTTCAACAGCTTTTTCATCCTTTTTTAAACCCCTTTCTTGCAATATATACAAAAATAGGAGTACCAATAAAGGCAGTCATTACACCAACTGGGACTTCTTGTGGCATGATAATATAACGTGCCCCTATATCCGCAAACAGCAATAAAATTGCTCCAAGTAGAGCTGCTAAAGGAATATACCATTGATGCTCAGTGCCAATCAATTTGCGTGCAATATGAGGAATAATCAGTCCGATAAAACTAATAGGTCCAGCAATCGCGACTGAGCCTCCAGCTAGTAGAACCACAATGAGTACAATTAAAAATTTAGTCCTTAAAATATTCAATCCTAGCCCCTTTGCAACATCCTCACCTAGAGACAGCAAATTGAGTTGTTTCGTCATGATAGCAGTGATTAACCATCCAACAAATAAAAACGGCAGTACAACCCATAGCAGGTGTAAATCTCTTCCCTGTACAGATCCTGCAAGCCAAAATAACACTTGATCCAGCTGAGCTTCATTAATAGCCAATAAACCCTGTGTTAACGAATAAAACATCGCTCCTAAAGCAGTCCCTGCTAAAGTCAAATTGATAGGCGTCATCCCGCCATCCCCTATAGAGCTAATAGCTAAAATACTAAGTGCAGATACAGTCGCACCTAAAAATGCGACTAATGTAAAGCTAAAGAGACTTGTCATTTGTAAAATACTCATGGCAAGTACAATAAATAAGCCGGCACCGGCATTGATTCCTAAAATTCCTGGTGAAGCTAAAGGATTTCTTGTCATTGTTTGAAGTAACGCACCTGCAACTGCGAGGGATGCTCCAACAAAAGTGGCAATAAGTGCCCGAGGCAATCGATGTTCAAGAATGATAAGATGTTCATTACTTTCATTGTAATGAAAAAATGCCTCCCAAGTGGTATGTAAATTTGTATTAGCATAGCCATATGTAATACTTAGCACTATACCAATTAGCATAGTGATGGAACTTAAAAATAATAGGGTTACTTTTAGAAAATTACTTGTCATCATATAGATATCCTTTTAATAGAATGAAAATTTAACAAATATTGTATTGACATAAGGTGGTTTGAAGAATATGATTTAGCTTGTCAGAGAATGATAATCATTATCAATTATTTTCCCATAATAATACACTACCACACATATTGGAGGAAAAAAAGATGAAAAGTTCATTTAATAAGATCTTAGGTATATTCTTACTACTAACGGTTTGTATCCTAGCAGCTTGTAGCGACTCAAAATCAAATGAAGAATCGAAAAGTGCTGCCCCAGCAGAGGAAAAGTCTAAAGCATACACAGTGGAGCATGCTATGGGTTCTACGGATATTCCTGCAACACCAGAAAAAATTGTCGTGTTAACAAATGAAGGAACAGAGGCATTACTTGCTTTGGGCATAAAACCGGTTGGTGCGGTATCTTCATGGTCAGGTGAACCTTGGTACGAACATATTACTGACCAAATGGATGGCGTAGAAGTTGTAGGACAAGAAACAGCAATCGATTTAGAAGCGATTGCTAAGTTAAAGCCAGATTTAATTATTGGTAACAAAGTTCGTCAAGAAGCTGATTATGAAAACTTAAGTAAAATTGCTCCAACTGTTTTTGCTGAAACTTTAACAGGTCAATGGAAAGATAATTTTTCATTATATGCAAAAGCGGTAAACGCTGCAGATAAAGGAGAAGAGGTATTAGCAAACTATGATGCTAAGGTTGAAGAGGCTAAAGAGACTTTGGGTGATGTAACAAATCAATCTGTATCAGTTGTTCGTTTCCTATCAGGTACTTCTCGAATTTATTACACGGATTCATTCTCAGGCGTTATTTTAGAGGAGTTAGGCTTTAATCGTGTGGAAGAGCAAGCTGAGTTATTCACTGAAGATAATCAAATGGCAGTAGAAGTTGGGAAAGAACTAATTCCACAAATGGATGGGGAATTATTATTCTACTTTACTTACCTGCCAACAGGAGACGATTCAGCATCTGCAACAGAAGTAGAATGGACAACTGATCCATTATGGGAAAATCTATCCGCTGTTAAGAATGGCAAGGCATATAGCGTGAGCGATGCTGTTTGGAATACAGCAGGTGGAGTCTTAGCGGCTCAGAAAATGCTAGAAGAGATTCAAGAATTATTGGCTCCTTAATTTCATAGTTTAAATTTGAACAGGACTTGTAATAAGTGACAAGCCCTGTTCTTTTCAATTTATTAGTTTAAAAGAATAAAAATCCGATACTGATAATTACGCCAGTAAAGAGTAGCACGAATAAACAGAAGCCCATAATATCCTTTGCTTTAAGTCCGGCTATAGCTAAAGCTGGTAATGCCCAAAATGGTTGAATCATATTGGTCCAGGCATCTCCCCATGCAATGGCCATTGCCGTTTTCGCATAGTCTGCCCCTAAAGATTGTGCGGCATCTAACATAATCGGTGCTTGCACTGCCCATTGACCACCACCGGAAGGAACAAAGAAGTTCACTAATCCGGCGGAATAAAAAGTAAATAAATAGAAAGTGAAATCATTAGAAATACTAATAAAGAATTCTGAAAAAACGCCAGCTAATCCAGATACCGTCATCATCCCCATAATCCCTGCATAGAACGGGAATTGGAACACGATACCGGCTGTCGTTTTAATGGCTGCTTGAGCCGCTGCTAAGAAGCGCTGAGGTGTACCGTGCAAAATAATACCAAGAATGATAAAAATCGTATTGACGATATTTAAATCTAGTAAAAATCCTTTCGTCACAAAGTGATGAATTAAATAGGAAAGACCAATAAGTCCAATTAAAATTGTTAATAAAGAACTTCTCTCAGTCCATGAAGCAAATGTCTTTTCAGCAAGAGGAAACTTTTGCTCCTCTTCTACTAATAATGCCGGATCCACCTCGACTACATCTTCGTCTTTTGGCATCATCCAACGGTTAAAGAAAGGCAATGTAAACCCAATCACTATCACGATGAACAAGTTATACGGTGTGAAAATCGTATCGGAAGTTGGGACGACACCCATGATTCCTGCAAATGGATGCCCCTCTGTTGCAACTGAAAGAGGAATGGAACCGGCTAGACCACCATGCCAAATAATAAAACCAGAGTAAGCGCTGGCGATTAATAATCGATAATCAACTTTCTTTACATGACGTGCAATTTCTTTTGCAAATAAAGCACCAATGACTAAGCCAAAGCCCCAGTTAATCCAACAAGCTAATAACGAAATGAATGATACGATTATGATGGCACTCGAAGGCTTCTTAATCTTACTTGCAATGGAAGATAGGAATTTCTTAAAGATAGGGCTGTTAGCTAATACATGTCCGGCTGCTAAGACGATGACCATTTGCATTGTAAAAGAGAGTAGTCCCCAGAACCCATCACCCCAGTAAACAACCATGTCTAGTGGTGAGCTAGGTGTCAGAATAACCCCTAATAGGAAAACAAGTACCGTTAAAATTACAACGAAAATATAGGGATCTGGCAGGTACTTTTCCATAATGGCGTTTGATATTCTTGTTAATGTTTTCATCTAACGTCTTCTCCTTTCATACTAATTTTGAAAAATACGGGAAAAGTATTTTTCGATGCATAATATGTCATCAAGAAGATTATTATTTCGATAATAATAAAAAATATAGCCTGGAAAATAAGTAGAAAAGAAATAAAAGTAGTAGGATTTTATTGTAGTAAAGTGTGAAAATATTTCTTCAAATATTGTAAGATGAAAATAATGATTATTTGAAATGTAAAAAAGCTTACTAGAAGGGGATAAAAGAATGGAACATTTAATTTATAAAAACTTAAAGAAAATAGAGCTCTCTGGGATTCGGAAGTTTACGAACATGCTAGTAGACTATCCTAATGCAATTAACTTAACAATTGGCCAACCGGATTTTCCAACACCAACTCAAATCAAAGAAAAGGCAAAACTAGCGATTGATCAAAACTTTACATCCTATACGCCTAATGCGGGGATTATTGAATTACGTAAAGCTATTGGGGCATTTTATGATACTCATTACGGACTTTCTTATAATCCGCAAGATGAAATTATTGTGACACATGGTGCTTCAGGTGCACTCACAATTGCATTAAGAACCATTTTAGAAGAAGGGTGCGAGGTGATTCTATCAGCTCCTGCTTACCCTGGCTATATCCCACTTATTGAGCTTTGCGGGGCAGTTCCAGTTTGTGTGGATACAGAAGCTACAGACTTTGTCTTAACGGCCGAATTAATTGAAAAACATATTACAGAGAAAACAAGATGCGTTATTCTTCCTTCACCATGTAATCCAGTCGGGACAATTATTGAAGATGCTGAATTGAAAAAAATTGCTTCACTATTAAAAGAGAAAGAGATTTTTATTATTTCTGATGAAATTTATAGTGAGTTAACTTATGAAAAAACACATAAATCGATTGCCTCTTATGAAGGTATGCGTAATAAAACAATCGTTATCAACGGTGTATCAAAGTCTCACTCCATGACAGGCTGGCGAATTGGGTATACGTTAGCGCCGGGCTATTTAACAAAAGAGATGACGAAGCTAAATGGCTATTATATTAGCTGTGCATCAAGCATTAGTCAGCATGCGGCACTCGCAGCTTTAACAGATGGAGTAAATGATCCAATTGAAATGAAGAAAGAATATAAAGTACGTCGCGATTATGTATATGAACGATTAGTTGCGATGGGCTTTGATGTTGTAAAACCAGCAGGAGCATTTTATATCTTCCCGTCCATTAAGAAAACGGGCATGACCTCTTTTGATTTCTGTATAAGTCTACTAAAAGAACAGGAGCTAGCGACGGTTCCAGGCAGTGCATTCTCACAATTTGGTGAGGGCTACATTAGATTGTCTTTCGCACAGCCTCTAGAAGTATTACAAAAGGGTATGGATCGCTTAGAAAAATTTATGACGAAGTTTAACTAGAAGTTATTGGGAAGGGACTGACCTTAGCGGGTTGGTCCTTTTTCATTTGAATCTTCCAATATGTTATAGCTAGGGAGTAATAAGTCAATTTGAATAAAATCCCTCTGTTTTAACCAATAACTAAGGTTAAAACAGAGGGGCTAGTGATTTGACACAATAGAGTGGTTAAATGGACAGAGGAAGAAATCAAGTCCCTGATTTGTAGGATAGAAAGTAGCAACAAGTGTTTTGTGTTTAAAATGAATTTCAACTAGTTTCCCTTTTCAGTCCTTCAACCTCGCAACGAATTTTAAAAAACAGCTCCTCTATGAGATGTTCAACCTTCTGAATTTTTAAAAGACGACGTTTCCCAACTCGGCGGTCAAATAACGCAAAGGCTCGAATCGAGGGGTCTTCCGAAGTCAAAGCTTGTTCAATTGATAGATGAGGATAACTCAATAAAGCAGTATAGAGATGCCAGCTCCCCAATACACCAGCTTCGACTAGCTCTTCTTCGGCTTGATTGGATGCTGCCATTAATGCTTTTCTTTCTGGTGAGTTAAACATTACTTCCCAATCCTTATTATATGGAATGGGATTTAATGCATACTGTTCTTTCAATTCTTGCTCTCGATAATAGTGCTGTACTGAAAATGAAAAATCGGCGGCACTGAAGATTTGCTCTTTATCAAACGTTAGCCATACTCGCGCTTGATCGTCATGAGAATGGCGATATACAGCTGCATGTAATTCAATTCGACCCTTTAAGGAATCACACAAAAATCCTTCCATGGTCTTTTTTAATTTACTAAATTTCATGCTCCTTCACCTTTTGTTCCAAACGTTTTCGCTCTAATTTTTCAGCTTTTTTCCTTTCTCGAATGGCACGGAAAAAACTAGTTAACATATCACCGCACTCGTCTGCTAAAACGCCTTCGGTTACTTCGCATTCATGGTTAAAGCGGGAATCATTAAGCAAGCGGTATAAAGAATCAACACAGCCGGCCTTCATATCTCTAGCCCCGTAGACTACACGGGGTACACGGGATTGAAGAATCGCCCCGGCACACATCGGACAAGGCTCTAAAGTAACATACAAAGTTGTTTCTTCTAATCGCCAACTTCCAATCGCTTCACAGGCTTGTTGAATTGCCATTAACTCGGCATGTGTGACAGCATTTTGTGAGGTTTCTCGTAAATTATGTGCACGTCCAATAATTTGATCTTTATAGACAATCACAGCTCCAATCGGTACCTCACCCAGGGCTTGTGCTTTTTTTGCTTCTTCCATTGCTTCAAGCATAAATTTCCGGTCTCTTTCAAAAAGTTCCACGTTCATCTCTCCTTGCTTGATAGTTTAACATGGCAGTATGGAAAAAAGAACGTATGAAACATTGTCGGTAGTTAGAAGAGATAAAAATAATGGTCTATCTTGACATTGTATAACCTTTATAATAATTCCTTATTTTGTTCATTCACTGTCTCTGTTTTTCGACAAGCTCATATGATAAAATGAATAGCATTGACGAATTTAGACTTGAAGGAGGGACTTCTCATGGCTGTTCCATTTATTACAGTAGAGGGTCCAATTGGTGTGGGGAAAACGTCGTTATCCAAAGCGATTTCTAACGCCTTTGAATACCATCTATTAAAAGAAATCGTGGATGAAAATCCGTTTCTAGGAAAGTTCTATGAAGATATTGATGAGTGGAGCTTTCAAACGGAGATGTTCTTCCTTTGTAATCGATATAAACAACTGAGCGATATTAAAAAACATATTATAGAAACAGGGACACCTGTCGTTGCGGATTATCATATATTCAAAAATCTAATATTTGCTAAACGTACTTTAAAGCCCTCAGAATTTGAAAAGTATGAATCCATCTACAATATATTAACTGCAGATATGCCACGACCGAATATGGTTGTGTATTTACATGCAAGTAACGATACATTAATGAATCGGATTGCGATGCGTGGAAGAGAATTCGAAAAAATGATTACGCGGGATTACATAGAGCAATTAGCGGCGGATTATCATGAATTCATTCAACATTTTGAAGTGATGCATCCTGATATTCCCGTCATTCAATTAAATGGCGACCAAATAGACTTTGTAAAAAATCCTGAAGATCTAGAGCAGGTATTAAAATTAGTAGAAGAAAAGCTACAACAAAGGAGTTCACACATAGAATGAATTTACGAGAAAAATATAATATTCCCTCCAATACGGTGATTACCATTGCTGGAACAGTAGGGGTCGGAAAGTCAACGATGACGAAAGCACTTGCAGAAGCTTTAAACTTCCGTACTTCATTTGAAAAAGTAGATACAAACCCATATTTGGACAAGTTCTATGATGATTTTGAAAAGTGGAGCTTCCATTTGCAAGTTTACTTCCTTGCTGAACGCTTTAAGGAACAGAAACGTATTTTTGAGTACGGTGGCGGCTTTATTCAAGATCGTTCCATTTACGAAGATACAGGCATCTTCGCAAAAATGCATTTTGACAAAGGCACAATGAACCCAACTGATTACGAAACATATACAAATCTATTTGATGCCATGGTGATGACGCCTTATTTCCCGCATCCAAATCTACTTGTCTATCTAGAAGGGCCAATTGACAATATTATTGGACGCATCCAAGAACGTGGTCGCGAAATGGAGCAGCAAACACCTAACGATTATTGGATTGAAATGCATGAACGCTATGAAAACTGGATTAACAGCTTCAATTCTTGTCCAGTATTACGTTTAGACATTAACGATTACGACTTAATGAGAAACCCTGAACAAATCGAAAGCATTGTGGAACGCATTGCATACATGCTGGAACAGACTAGTCATTTACGTAAGTAATAACAAGCATCATAATAAAAGAAAGATTATTTCAAAAGAGCATAACCATAAAACTGCACCGAAAGCCTGCGACAGGTGCAAACTAGCCATTTACGTAAGTAAAATAAAAGGCATTATAATAAAAGAAAGATTATTCAAAAGAGCATAACCTTAAAAACTGCACCGAAAGCTTGCGACAGGTGCAGACTAGTCATTTTTGTAAATAGTGAATGAAGGCATCATAAACAAAAGAAGTATAGTTCAAAAAAGCAGTACCTCCTTATTGAAAGAGGAGGTACTTTTTTTAGTTACCAACATTGAAAAATACAGGTGCTGACTCTATATTTTTTATCCATAGACGTTCCCGGCCGTTTATACGATCTATTACCCAGACGTCGCCTATACCTTGTTTTTCAACTTTTCGCAGCCAAGTAATCGTATCTCCAACTACTTGAGGTGAAGAATCCAATTCATTGTCTTTTGGAAACGTAAGCTGCTTTTGTTCACCAGTTTTAAGGTCTATGGTATATAGAGAGGTATACATTATTGGAATGGGTCCTTCGTTCCAATCCTTATGATCCTTAGAACGAGCCACTATGATTTTATCCGGGGAGAGCCATTCTAAATCCAGATCGACATACCCTTTAGGTGTGTATTCCTTTGGTAAAGCTGCAGATGGAATATCGGTAATAGCTGTGTTTTTATTTTCAACAAAAAATCTACCTTCACCAGAAATAAAGGCTAGTTGATTTTTTGATGGCGCCCATTTAATCCAATCTTCAAAGCCAAGCATCTTGCCTATCACTTGAAAGTTATCACCTGCTGATGAGATGACACACAATGTATTGCTGTCATTTGACCAAGAGGCAGTAGGAACTGCCAAGAAACTAACCCAATTTCCATCTGCACTCCATTTAAAATAAGCGGTATCAATCGCAAATAAGTCCTCTAAATTCGTTTGAATCGTATAAAATGGTTCAATCTTTTTTGTATCTAAGTGGGTGTCCAAGGGGACTTTAAAAAGAGGGACTGGTCCCCATCCAGTTGGCACCAAATCTGTTTGAGAAGAAACGATGAATGCTTCGCCATCTGGGAACCACTCAAAATTGCTAACACCTAGAGCTACATTCTCAAAAGCTTGTGGTCTTCCATTTTTTGTTTGCGTAACGTTTAATATTCCTTCATCTAAATAGGCTAACTGGTTTGTAGTGGGTGACCATTTATAGCTTGCGGTTTCAACATTTTGATAAGGCTGGTAACTTTCATTATTCTTTGAATCATAGATAGTTAAATACTGTTTTTCTCCATCCTTATTTCCAGCCAAATAGGCAATAAAGCGACCATCATAGGACCATTGTGGAGATGAAACATGCTGATTTTCTGTGAGCTGTATTTCATTCTCTCCTTCTTTTAGCCAAAGCTGATGATCTCTTATGAATGTTGCCTTAAGTGGAAATTCAGCAGACACATCTAGTGAAAAGCCTATAAGGAATAGAATGACTAATAAAATGCGGCTTGCCACTATCCATACCACCTCCTTATAATAGGTTGTCCTGATAAATAACAAAAATTCTAACATAATATATACCGAATGCTTTATTACACCAGCATTATAAAGCTCTAATCTCATTAACTTGTTATTGACATTTGATTTAGAAAAGAGAATAATTTTGGTTAATAGTTTAATTGAGAACGGTTCTTATTTAATAGAAGGGATACAGGAGTTGAATTATATAAATGCGAATGAACGTAAGTAATGTCGAAGTTGGTTACGATAAAAAAATAATCGTCAATGACTTAACAATTGGAATACCTGATAGTCAAATCACGACAATCATTGGGTCAAATGGTTGTGGTAAATCAACGTTATTAAAGGCTATGACCAGAATTATCCCGCATCAGAAAGGGCAGATTATGCTGGATGGTGCCGAGATTCAGAAGAAAAATACAAAGGAATTGGCAAAAGAATTAGCCATTTTACCTCAAACACAAGATAGTGCGGTCGGTCTGTTAGTAGAAGAATTGGTCTCTTATGGCCGTTTTCCTTACCAATCAGGCTTTGGGAGTTTAACGAGGGAAGATAGAGAAATTATCGATTGGGCGTTGAAATCGACGAATACTTATGAACTGAAAAATAGCTATGTGGACGAGCTTTCAGGTGGGCAGAAGCAACGTGTTTGGATTGCAATGGCTCTTGCGCAAAATACAGATATCATTTTTTTAGATGAACCCACTACATATTTAGACATGGCCCACCAGCTGGAGGTATTAGAGCTGCTTCAGAATTTGAATGAAAAAGAAAAGCGTACGATTGTGATGGTTTTACATGATTTAAATCATGCAGCAAGATTCTCGGATTATATGATTGCCCTTGAAAAAGGGAATTTAGTTAAAGCAGGGACGCCAGAGGAAGTAATGACATCCGAAGTGTTAAAAAAGGTATTCAATATTGATGCGGTTATTAGTAAGGATCCTCGTTCCAATAAACCAATTTGTATTACGTATGATTTAATCAAAGAAGAAGACCAGTTCTAATGAAAACTCCCATAAAATGAAAAATAGCACTGGTTTTAGCGACAGTGCTATTTTTTCATCTTAAAGCAATTCAAGAACCTCGTGCTTTTTCACAAGTTGTATATTGGCTTGTTTTATTTCTTCTTTATAATCTTCTACATTATCGTTATAATGCATGGCATAAATCTTTCCATGAAGCCGAGCTGGGTAATAATCCAGCACTTCTTTCAGGGTTGCATGGACACCATTAAAGGTGAAACTTACATCCTGGAAAATTCCAACGGTATTTTCATCAATTTGCTCTATCAGTTTTGTAGGCTCTAAGTGTTTAATGTCTCCCGAAAAAACGATGTTTGCTTTCTTCGATGATAATTTAAAGCCTGCACTAATTAAACCGTCTGCATGAAAATTTGTAGTATCAATCACCGAAAAAGTGTAGTTTCCAATGGTTAAGGCTTCGCCATTCTTTAAGAGGATAAAATCACAAAAATCTTCCACAGTACGTTCCTGATTTTCTAGGCTATTTTTTAGATAGTTCTTCAAAAGCGATGCAAGCTTTTCGTGGACGATTATGGTTGTTTTTATAGGTGAGTGCTGTCCATTTTCAAATTGCCAAAAACGAGTCATAACTAATTCTTCTAAACCACCGACATGATCATAATGAAGGTGTGAAATAAAGACAAAATCGATTGCTAAATAATCATATCCAGCCGCTGGCAGACTGTTTCTTAAAGTCGTTCCTGCATCAATCAATAGGAATTTTTCGTCTACTTCAATGATATAGTTATTATGATAGTTGCTTTTTGTGAAAGCACCACCTACACCTAAAGGACAAATTTTCATAGAACGTTCTCCTTTTTAACAAAGTATTAATAATTACGCAGTATACTTGTATTATACCAAATTGATCTATGGGGGAATAAAAATGAACGTTGCGATCTACTGTGGCTCACAAACAGGAAAGAAAGCTGTTTATATAGAAAAGGCAAAAGAGCTAGGTGAGACATTAGCGAAATCTAAAATTGGAATTGTCTATGGTGGTTCGAATATTGGGTTAATGGGCGCAGTTGCTGATGCGGCGTTAGAACACAATGGTAGGGTTATAGGGATTATGCCCGAACATTTACAAAAACGCGAGATTGCCCATTTACACTTAACAGAAATTCATTTTGTTGAATCGATGCACGTTCGAAAAAAGAAAATGGTCGATCTATCGGATGCATATATTGCTTTGCCAGGTGGCTGTGGCACGCTGGATGAGTATTTTGAGGTCTTTACTTGGGCTCAAATTGGCTTACATCATAACCCTGTTATTCTATATAATATCGATGGGTTTTACGATGCCCTTATTCAGCATTTTGATAAGATGATTGAAGAAGGCTTTATTCGCGAAGAGCAACGTGAGATTTTAAAGGTTGCCACAACAGCTGAAGAGATTTTAACTATTTTAATGAGTCATCAAGATGTTTTACTGAAAAAAGGGAGCTAATTGCTGTTCAAATATAATAAAGGGATACAGAAGCTAGTGGTAATGTTACTTATTACTGGCTTTTTTATTTATTCGCTGAGTTTGTTCATATTAGTAATTATAGTATGAAGAGTAAGAAAATTCATAAAACATAGTTGACTTATCGGAAAACTGATATTAAGATTATGTTAGTTTCATATAAAGCTGATTGGAAAACCAAAGGCTGCAATCGTACCTAGTATTTAATTAGGGGCGAGTTGCTGCCTTTTTTATTTAGGAGGAAAAGATGATGACAAAATTTAGTTATATCTCCCATTTAGAATGCCCGAAATGTGGCGAAACATATGAGGAAAATAAAATTCAACAATTATGTAAGTGTGGATCACCATTATTAGTACGCTATGACTTAGAAAAAGTAAAAGCAAATGTATCACGTGAAGAAATCACAAATCGTCCAAATACTTTATGGAAATACCATGAAGTACTACCGGTTCATAATCAAGCTGATGTTATTTCGTTGGGGGAAGGGATGACCCCATTTGAAAAGCTCCCGACTTTGGGTGCTGAATACGGGCTAAATAATCTTTATATAAAAGACGAAGGTGTCATCCCAACGGGTTCCTTTAAAACAAGAGGTGCAAGTGTTGGTATTTCGAAAGCAAAAGAACTAGGCGTTAAGCAATTGGCAATGCCGACAAACGGAAATGCTGGAGCTGCTTGGGCATTATATGCAGCTAAAGCAAATATTAAAGCCACAATTGTTATGCCGCTAGACGCACCTGAAATTACAAGAAAAGAAGTTTATATTTCAGGCGGTGATCTACATTTAATTAATGGTTTAATCAGTGATGCAGGGAAGGTTGTAGCAAACCTAGTCCAAAATCAAGGAGTCTATGATGCTTCTACATTAAAAGAGCCTTATCGTATTGAAGGTAAAAAGACAATGGGATATGAGATTGTTGAGCAATTCGGCTGGAAAGTGCCAGATGTGATTTTATATCCAACTGGCGGTGGCGTAGGCATTATCGGAATTTACAAAGCGATTCTGGAGATGCAGGAATTAGGGTGGATTGAAAATGGAAAGTTCCCACGTTTAGTAGCTGTTCAAGCAGAAGGATGTGCACCTATTGTTGACGCTTGGAAAAAGGGAGAAAAAGAATCTATCTTCTTCGAGAATTCAACTACATGTGCATTTGGTATCAACGTGCCAAAAGCGTTGGGTGATTTCTTGGTATTAGAGGGGATTTATGCAACTGATGGATGTGCTATCGCGATTTCTGAGGAAGCATTATTAGAGGCCCAAAAACAAGTGGCATCATTAGAAGGAAACTTTATTTGCCCAGAAGGTGCAGCAACATTTGCAGCAGCTAAAACATTGCGTGAACAAGGCTGGATTCAAGAGGATGAGCATGTTGTCTGCTTAAATACTGGATTGGGACTGAAATATCCTGAAACTGTTGAAGTTGAAGGTGTCGAAACACTTCAGCCTGGTCAGCAGATTTTAGTAAATAATTAATTGTTAGATGGTGGAAAATTTGACATTCGATTGGCAATATATGGTTGATGTACTCCCTCATTATAAAACAGCACTATGGTTAACGCTAAAACTTGCTTTTATAGGGATAGTTTTTGCAATTATAGTTGGATTGATTTGCAGTATAATTCAGTATTTCAAAATAAAAGCATTAAGCAACATTGTTCAATTCTATCTAGAAATAGCACGAAATACGCCGCTATTAATTCAATTATTCTTTTTGTACTATGGACTGCCAAAGGTAGGAATCACTCTAAGTGGGGAAGTTTGCGGCATTATCGGGTTGACGTTTTTAGGAGGAAGCTATATGGCTGAGGTATTCCGATCAGGGATGGAAGCTGTTACTAAATCCCAAGTCGAAACGGGTAAAGCAATCGGACTTAGTAATCTACAATTAATGCGTTATGTAATTATCCCACAAGCATTTTCCTATAGTGTTCCAGGTTTTAGTGCGAATTGTATTTTTCTTTTAAAGGAAACGTCGGTATTTAGTGGAATTGCCATTTTAGAGCTGACGAACACTACAAAAAATTTGATGGGTATTTTTTATAAAACAAACGAAGCTTTACTCATGTTGGTTATTGGATACTTAATCATTTTACTGCCTTTAACATTGTTCTTAACTTGGCTGGAAAGGAGAGTTCGACATGCTGAATTCGGGAATTAGTGTCCTTTTTGAAGGTATAAATTTGCAACGATTACTTTTGGGACTTCTCGTAACTTTGCGTGTCGCGCTCATAGCGGTTGTGATTTCAATCGCATTAGGAATTATTATAGGCGTAATAAGAACATCCAAAAATAAACTTGTCCAGATTCCGTTCCGAATTTATTTGGAACTGTTTCGAATCATACCGATTCTAGTTTGGTTATTTGTCATTTATTATATTGTTCCTGCCAATTTCGACATAAATCTAAGTTCTGAAGTGGTTGCGCTTATTGTCTTTAGTTTATGGGGGACAGCCGAAATGAGCGATATAGTGCGTGGAGCAATCATTTCACTGCCAAAACATCAGGTTGAATCGAGTAAAGCTCTCGGGCTAAGTCCGGTTCAAATGTATCGTTATGTGCTCATCCCACAAGCAACGAAACGATCGATTCCACCAATGATCAATTTAATTACACGGATGATTAAAACAACTTCTTTATTAACGATGATTGGCGTAATTGAAGTAATCAAAGTAGGACAGCAAATTATAGAAGTAAATAACCTAGAATATCCATCAGCCTCGTTTTGGATATACGGTATTATATTTTTTATGTATTTTTGTATTTGCTTCCCATTATCACGCTTTTCAAGAAAGCTCGAACAAAAATGGGCGGCTTAAGGAGTTGTTAGAATAATGAGTGAACAAGTTCCGATTCTGCAAGTGAAGGGACTTATTAAAGAATATGGTGAAAAGACTGTCCTAAATGGGGTCGATTTACAGGTTGAAAAAGGAAAAGTAATCGCAATTTTAGGGCCTTCGGGATGTGGAAAGAGTACCTTCTTGCGATGTCTTAATGGGTTGGAAGAAGTACAAGGTGGAGATATATTACTAGAAAGCGAGAGCCTGATTGATAAATCCACGAACTGGCGAAATGTACGTCAACGTATTGGCATGGTTTTTCAAAGTTATGATTTATTTCCCAATTTAACCGTTATGGAGAATATTCTATTATCTCCATTGAAAGTACAAAAACGACCGCGCCATGAAGTAGAGACCCAAGCAAAAGAACTTTTGGAGCGTGTTGGCTTAGCAGATAGAGCAAATGATTATCCTAGACAATTATCTGGAGGTCAAAAGCAGCGTATCGCAATTGTTAGAGCCTTATGTATTAATCCAGATATCATGTTATTTGATGAAGTAACCGCATCACTTGATCCAGAGATGGTCCGTGAAGTATTGGATGTAATTGCACAGTTAGCAGAACAAGGAATGACTATGCTGATCGTAACCCATGAGATGAACTTTGCAAGACTCGTTGCAGATGAAGTTATTTTTATGGATAAAGGGAAGATACACGAGCGAGCAGAAGCAGAAAAATTCTTTTCCGATCCACAAACCGAGCGTGCTCAACAATTTCTAAATATATTACAATTTTAGGGGGATAAAGGGATGAAAAATAGATTATTAGTGCTATTATTTGCTGCGTTGACAATGATTATTTTAGCAGCATGCGGAAACAGTGATACAGATTCTGGAACTGCTGATAACGAATCAGGCACTACTGAAGAAACAGCATCGGCGATTGATGAAATTAAGGAACGCGGCACATTGCGTGTTGCCGTGTTTAGTGATAAACCACCATTCGGTTATGTTGATGCAAATGGGGAGAATCAAGGCTATGATGTGGTACTTGCTAAACGTCTTGCAAAGGATTTACTAGGTGATGAATCAAAAGTAGAGTATGTGTTAACAGAAGCACAAGCACGCGTGGATTTATTAAAATCCGACAAAGTAGATGTAGTGTTAGCGAACTTTACAGTAACACCTGAACGTCAAGAACAGGTGGATTTTGCTAACCCATACATGAAAGTAGCGATTGGTGTTGTTTCTCCAAATTCAGCTGCAATTGAGTCTGTAGAGCAATTGGAAGGAAAGAAAGTGATTGTCACAAAAGGAACTACAGCAGAAACGTATTTCATGAAGAATCACCCAGAAATTGAACTTGTAAAATATGATCAAAACACAGAAGCTTTTGAGGCATTAAAAGATGGACGTGGAGATGCTATGGCTCAGGATAATGCATTATTATTTGGCTGGGCAAATGAAAACCCAGACTTTTCTGTAGCACTATCCTCATTAGGAGATTTAGATTATATTGCTCCCGCTGTTCAAAAAGGGAATACTGAACTACTTGAATGGTTAAATACTGAACTGGAAGCTCTTGGAGAAGAGCAATTCTTCCACAAAGCATATGATGAAACATTAAAGCCCGCTTTTGGTGAAAATATTAGTGCGGATGATGTAGTGGTAGAAGGAAAAATAGAAGAATAAATAGAATAACCCCCCTGTAGATGCTGCTTATACAGGGGGTTTTCAGTTATCGCAGTATGATTGCTACTAATAATGGAATTGTCATTAAAAGCAACACACCGAAGCTCCACAAGATTTGTTTTGGAGTTGACATATTTTTAGGCCTAATACTAATCGTATCATATAAATTATTAAGTGCCTGTTGCTCTTTTTTATATAACATGGTTTGAAATTGTCCGTAATCATCGATAAAGGTAAAAGGTGAGTCTACCCCAAACCTGAGGGAACGAATGTCATCTGTGACATCCTGATTATCGTGAAAATATAAAATGGTAGGAGCAAGTCCTCCAGTCGATTTTGCGATGACATCAATTTCAAATGTTGTCATCTTGTAACCTGCTTCGCCGTTATCCCTTTGATATTGTGTTACTAATCGATTCGATTTCATACATGTCACTCCTTATTGTCATTATGTATGTTCAATAAAACTTATAAGAAGAGCATCCTCAATCACATTTTATCCAGTCTGCGCTATTTTAATGGGGCTACCGATATCTAAATTAATTAAAAAATTTTATTTAACTTAATCTAATATTCCTATATTATTTGAATTATTACAATATTTAGCCAATTAGGAGGCGGTAGAATTGGAAACAACTATTATTCAACAAAGGTTATTCGGTTTACCTACGACGGCTATTTCAGATGCAATAGGCGGGTATACAAATGTTGCTAGTAGCATTAAACCGCTTAGTGATCACTTCAAAATAGCTGGACGGGCTCTTACAGTAAGGTTGCCCGATGGAGAGAATGGGGCTGTTTTAGAAGCTATAAGTAAAGCACAAAAGGGCGATGTAATCGTGATTGATGCAAAAGGAAATACAAACCGGGCAGTAGCCGGGGATTTTGTTATGTCATTAGCAAAGGGTGTAGGGGTACAAGGATTCGTTGTAGAGGGGGTTATACGTGATCTTGCAGCAGTTCGGGAATCAAATTTTCCTGTATTCTCTTTAGGTACAACGGTTGCGGCAGGTTTTAAGAATGGGGGAGGTGCTGTAGGTGTACCGGTTGCAATTGGTGGTGTAACCGTCCATCCAGGTGACTATATAGTTGGCGACTTGGATGGTGTTGTAATCGTTCCCAATAAAGAGGTTGAAAGAATAGCAAGTAAAGCAGAAGATAAAATGCGAAAAGATGAACTGCGTGAATCTGTTGCCTTATCTGGTGGTGAGTCATCCATTCGTGCTTACTTAGATAAGGTTTTGTCAAAATAAAAAGTTGAATATGCAAAGAGCTGAACTTAATATTTCGAGTTTGCTTACATTCAAAAGTCGCGAAAGAAAATCGCGGCTTATTTTGTTTTTTCTGTATGATAATACCATATTATCTCCATCTAACGTTATTCTTATTTCTACATAACGATTACAGCTAAAGTGTTACCTGCAACATAACCTGCAATTTACAACCGTATCAAGGAGACAATCAAGAACCGCATGAATACTTGGCCGCTCTTGTTTCTTTTAGATCTGCGTATTAAGATGGAAATAATCTAGTATTTACTTTTAAAGTATATTAATGATAGTATTTAATTAGCTATATTTCGCTTAATCTTATTTTAAGAGCGGGGGACCCAAATGATTTATACGGATGTCTCCGTTATAGGTGAATTCTGAAAAGAAAGGGCTTACTGTTTCCGAAGTCCTAACCCGAAAGCTAACCTCGTAAGCGTTTAAAGGAAGCGATATGAAGAGATTTAGTTAGTCGATGGTACAAGCTTTTTTGTGTTAATTATATTAATAAGTTTCATTCATATACTTGTTTCCCTTACCAGAGTAATTAATTAAATTAAAAATCATCAAGAAGGTGGGGTAATTAATGAAGTTCAAATTAAGTTTAGCTACGCAAATCTTTATCGGTCTTATTTTAGGGATTGTTGTCGGTGGAATCTTCTATGGAAGCGAAACGGCACAAAGTGTTTTACAGCCATTCGGGGATCTTTTCCTCCGATTGATCAAATTGATTGTTGTACCAATTGTACTTTCTAGTATTATTGTTGCAATTGCTGGTGTTGGTGATTTGAAATCCGTTGGTAAACTGGGTGGTAAATCATTGGCCTATTTCATCGGGATGACATTGATTGCAATTGCAATTGGTCTAGTTTCCGCTAATATATTCCAGCCTGGTTCTGGTATAGATATGAATAATCTAAACCAAACAGATATTTCTAGTTATGTTGATACTTCACATGAACAAGAAGGGAAATCTATTGTAGATACACTTCTTCACATAGTTCCTACAAATCCTATTCAGGCAATGGTTGAAGGCGATATGCTAGCGATTATCTTCTTTGCATTGGTATTGGGTCTTGGTATCGCAGCGATAGGCGAAAGAGGGAAAACGGCATTAAGCTTCTTTGAAGGTATATCACATGCTATGTTCTATGTAACAAACTTATTTATGAAGTACGCTCCTATTGGCGTTTTCGCTTTAATCGGAGTAACAATTTCCAAATATGGTTTTGCATCGTTAATCCCGCTTGCTAAATTAGCGTTAACTGTATATGGAACAATGATTTTCTTTGTAGTTGTTATATTAGGTATTATGGCTAAAATCATTGGGTACAGTATCTTTAAATTAATTAAAGTGATTAAAGAAGAACTAATTTTGGCATTCTCTACATCGAGTTCAGAAACGGTTCTTCCAAGAATTATGGACAAAATGGAACAAGTTGGTGCACCAAAGCATATCTCAACATTTGTTATTCCAACAGGTTATTCATTTAACTTAGATGGATCGGTATTATATCAAGCAATCGCTTCACTATTTGTTGCTCAAATGTACGGTATTCACTTAAGTATTGGTCAACAAATCATGTTAATGCTAGTCTTGATGGTTACATCAAAAGGTATGGCTGGTGTACCAGGTGTATCATTCGTTGTATTATTGGCAACGTTCGGCACAATGGGATTACCACCAGAGGGTCTAATGTTTATCGTAGGTATTGACCGTATTCTAGATATGGGACGTACTGCGGTTAACGTAGTAGGAAACTCATTGGCAGCGCTTGTTGTTGCTAAATGGGAAGGTCAATTTGACCCTAATACTGAAGTTGAAAACACTCAAAAAGCTTAATAAAGCGATATTGTATAAAAATATTCATTCGAGACTATCGGCGTTTAGCGCTGATAGTCTTTTTTCATTGTTTTAGGCTTGGATGATGATTTGATAATGAAAGTCGGCTATAGGATTAGAGTAAAACGGTGAGGTACCCAATCTGAGATGGAAGGTTTGCGATTTTAATGGGGAATTATCCTTGCAAGCGATGTAAACCTAGGTATACTTGTTTTGACTGCGACGAAAACTTGCGACAGTCGTAAATTATCAAGGTACAAAAAAACGACTTAAAAGGTAAAAAACCTCTTAAGTCGTTTAATAAAATAAAAAACCGTATACACAAGAAACGGTTAAGTAGTTGAATGTTTATAAAAAAATGGCGGAGGCAGTAGGATTCGAACCCACGCGCGGTGTAACCCGCCTGTCGGTTTTCAAGACCGATCCCTTCAGCCAGACTTGGGTATGCCTCCGTATAATGTCGAACTGTATCGACAAGAAATAATATATCATGTATTATAACCTTGGTCAATAGTTTTATACGATTTTTTATTGGAGATTGGCAAAAACTTTCTGCTATCATCAAATATATTGAAAAGAGTGTTCAATAAAAACTAAAGTATTTTGTTGAAAGATTGTTTTCCTCAAAAAAGATAATATAAAGATATGAAAATAACTCAAAATAAATGTGCTTTAATAGAAAAACATAACATTTCCAAAATAACCAGAACAAAACATTGCATTTACCCCTTGGTATAAAGTATACTAATTTATGCCGTGCTAGGTGGGGAGGTAGCGGTGCCCTGTAACTCGCAATCCGCTCTAGCGAGACTGAATTCCTTTTCTGAGGCTGTCCGTATGTTTGGTCTGCCTCTTGCACGTAGCGTTGAAGGTTGGGTCCTGCGCAATGGATACCCACGAACCATGTCAGGTCCGGAAGGAAGCAGCATTAAGTGGCTTCATCCATGTGCCGCGGGGTAGCCTAACCTGAGCTGGCGACAAGAGTAACGCTTATGTACGGCTGTCGAAGAAAGGTGCACGGCTTTAATATACATATTAAGCCATGCCATGCAGGCACATATTAAGACAAAATCAACTTAACTGTTGGTTTTGTCTTTTTTTGTTGTGGAAAAAATTTTCGCCAACAGATAATACTCCTCATAAATTTAGTATTCAGAAAACTATCCTATCCATAGTCCCCATTCTCCTATGTAAGCTGCGCACTTTATACGAAAGATTTAGAAGCTACAACTTTTTTGTGCTTAGCACGCCTACCTAAACAAATATTATAAAAGATTCTAATCTAGTCAAACAAATAATAATTGTTGCTGATTTAGAACTTTTCTTATAAACAAATTTTAAGTAATGAAATTTATTACTAACGATTATAGTATTACGAACAATGCGAACAAAATCTAAAAAATAATTAATTATTTGGTAATAATGGAACTTAATTGTAAAATTAACGTACCAATTAAAGAAGGAAAAAGGGGGTTAAGTTTTGTTAAAACGATTAATACCAGTTGTACTGCTATTTTTATTTTTTATTAGTTTCCTACATATAGATAGTGCGAGTGCAGCACCTCAACTAGATGTTCATGCTGAGGCGGGAATATCCAATAAAGTGAAATACCACACACCATTACCGGTCAAATTAACCATCACTAATAACGGCTCAGCGTTTTCGGGTGATTTAGTCATTGATGCGGCCGAGTCATACTCTGTTGGATCGGGATTGGTCTATCCATTAGATCTTGCAGAAGGAGAAACAAAAACCATTCAGCTCTATTTAAATGGATTGTCCGATGATTATTTGTACAGTGGAAATCAACAAGCCAATCTATTTTACTTTTATGAAGGTGGCATTGAAAAGGGAAAACCTGTGGAATATACAGGTACGAAAGTGGTGCGTCCACAATTTCATGAAAAAGAAGCTTCATTTATCTATACGTTGACTGAAAACAGTGACCGATTATCTGCTTTACAACGGTTAAGACAATTTTCAACTTATAATGTGGAAGTTTTCCATGTTAATCAGTTGAAAGGTTTTGAATTGCCATCAGATACAAAAGGATTAGAGATGGCAGATGTTATCGCGGTGGATGAAGTAAGTCTTGCTGATTATTCAGAGAAGCAGCAAGAAGCACTATACAATTGGGTAGAAAATGGCGGAACGCTTCTAATCGGTGCTTCCGATCAAGTGGAGGCATCCGCAGGGCTGTTTAAAGACCATTTGCCCTTAATCCTTTCAAATGAAAGGGTCAGTGTTTCAAAAGAAAGTTTAACTGCACTATCAAAGCAGGGAATCTTTACAGAAGATATTGAAGTTTATCAGGCTCAGCAAAAAGAGGGAAGTGTTCGCTTGCTTGCAGATGGAGATACAACCCTCGCATCAAGCAGGTTGTTAGGTAGTGGACGTGTTATTCAAACAACTTTCTCTTTAGGCGACCAACCACTTTCGGGAATGGATGGTTATGCAAAATTAATTGCTCCAATGTTGAATTTGCAAAACTCAAGACAAAATAATTCGTTTGGAATGTATTACGGTGGCATAAATGAGTACCTTCCTTCTGAAGTCGGGAGTGTGAATGAACTATTCCCTTCTTTTGAAGTATCGACAACATTGCTTGTGATCACAATAATCGTTTATATCTTATTAGTTGGACCGTTACTTTACTTCGTATTAAAAAGAATGGATAAACGGGAACATGCTTGGTGGATTATCCCGGTCCTATCGATTGGACTTTCACTATGTATGTTCATATTCGGGGCAAAGGATCGTTTGCTGCAATCGCAAATTCAACAGTCCGCCTTTTATAAAGTGGAAGGCGAAAATCTTGTTGGGCATTACGTGGAGTCAATCTTAACAAATCGCGGAGGAGACTTTACCTTTACTACAGATGAAAATACGACAGCCGTAGCTTCAAGAAATTCAGCTTTCTATTCAAATCCATCCGAGAGTGTACTGCATGAAAAATCCTATGTAAAAGAGCATGCAAATGGTTCTACTATTAATTTGAAAAACTTAAATTACTGGTCTGTTCAATCCGTTGTGGGGCAGACGAAGATAGAGAATGCAGGGAATATGGATATCCAGTTAACGCTAAAGGACGGAAAAGTCGAAGGAAGCATTACAAACCACTTCCCATTCAAATTAAATGATGTGGCGATATGGTCTGGAACTCGGGAGATTGAGTTAGGGGATATAGAAGCGAACGAAACGCTTGAAGTATCGAAAGAAGTAAAAAACTCTGTTTTACTTGCACCTTCCTTTTCAAATTATAATTACACACAAGCACAATCCAAGGATGATCTAATGCCAGTTCGCCTAGAAAAGTTGAAGTATGGGGTTGGTGCACTGATAGAGGGAGAACGATTACCGGCTATAACTGCCTGGACAAAAGAGGCGTTAGTAGGAATCGAACTTGATGGGAATGCAAAAATGTCGCCGGTAGCCTACATTGCTCAGTCCTTTGAGCCGGCAATCGAATTATCAGGCGAATTTACTCTGGATAAAGAATCTTTGGAAGAAAACCTAGAACCAACAAATGGATCCGGCTATATGGAATTGATGAATGATGCAACAAATGAGTGGTATTTGGATAAAGGGGATTATAATTTCAATATTTCGGCCCCTGAGGAACTTTTGGATGGCACATCTTGGACAGAAGTTTCAATCTCCAATAAAGCCTCCGATCGCACATCACTTGCCGTCTGGAATTGGAGTACATCCCAATTTGAAGATATTCAAGATGCAAGTGCAAGTTACACAAAAAATTTAGACCAATATATATCATCAGAGGGTCAATTGAAAATCCTTGTTCGATTAACGGATGATATGGGGTCACCTGTTAAAATGCCTGATGTTGAAATTAAAGGGGTGGCACAATAATGATGGTGGATATTCAAGGATTAACGAAAAAATATGGCTCCTTTACGGCATTAGATAATTTAACTTTATCATTGGATGAAGGTGTTGTATTCGGCTTTGTAGGAGCGAATGGTGCAGGAAAGTCCACTACATTTTCTATACTTTCCACGCTCCTTTCACCAACTGCCGGGGATGCATTTATCAATGGAAAAAGTGTTGTACGCGAACCGAAAGAGGTACGCAAACAAATTGGCTATATGCCTGACTTTTTCGGTGTTTATGACCAGTTGAAGGCAGATGAATATTTAGATTTTTACGGGGCGAGCTATGGACTGCCTGCAGCAGAACGAAAAGTACTCATTCCGCAATTACTAGAGCTCGTGAATCTAACACAGAAACGCTATGAATATGTTGACTTACTATCGCGTGGTATGAAGCAACGCCTTTGTTTGGCTCGCTCACTTATTCATGATCCGAAGGTATTAATATTAGATGAACCTGCTTCCGGTTTAGATCCCCGTGCCCGAGTAGAAATGAGAGATATTTTAAAGCACTTAAAATCAATGGGGAAAACAATCTTAATTTCATCGCATATTTTGCCGGAACTTGCGGAAATGTGTGATGAAATAGGTGTAATCGATAATGGAAAACTAATCGCCCATGGCAATGTTGCTCAAATTCAAGACCAATTGCAAGGGGATAAACGCATCATTGTAAAGGTAATGGATAATATCGAAAAGGCCCGCGCCTTTTTTGAAGAGGACCCATTAATTAGTTCAATAGAAGTAACACATGGAAAAAACGAAATCGCCTTTACTTATCGCGGAAAAACTAAGGAGCAAGTAAATCTTTTACGAAAAGCATTACTCGCGGATATTTCGATCTTCTCATTAACAGAAGAGGAAAAGGATCTAGAAGATGTCTTTATGGCGATAACGAAGGGGGCGGATGAACAATGATGGAACGCTTTTCAAATCCAGTTTTGTTAAAGGAATTAAAATTACGATTCCGCTCCTTTAAAAGCTTCTCAGGATTAATGTTTTACTTAGCGGTTTTATGTATTTTTGTTACGGGGTTCTTACTAATTTACACACAGTTTTCGGGTACTGCCTTTTTTAGACCGAGTGATAGCTTTACGATGTTTGCTGTTCTAAGTGTGATTCAAATGGGGCTTGTGATGTTCATTACCCCTGGCTTAACTGCAGGAGCAATTAGTACTGAACGTGAAAAACAAACATTGAATATTTTACTGACAACAACTCAAAGCTCCACACAAATTATTGTAGGAAAGCTTTTATCGTCAGTGGCATTTTTAGTATTAATGCTGTTGGCAGGCTTGCCTTTATATAGTCTTGTATTTTTGTTTGGTGGAGTCGCACCTTCACAGTTAATTACAATCTTCCTATTTTATTTGGTGACACTGATTGCAATCGGAAGTATTGGGATTATGTTTTCAACCATCACGAAAAGAACGATTGTATCAATGATCGCTACTTATGGAGCAATGATTTTCTTAGGGGGGATTACGGCTTTCCTATTTTTTGTGGGTATGTCCATGGAGCAAATGTTCATGTATTCGGGAACACCCCAGCCGAATGCAACGCCATTTTCCCCTATTTCATATTTTTGGGCAAGTATTAATCCGGGAGCATTGATGATAACAATTCTTTATCCTGAAATGGCAACAAGCCTGGAGACGGTAGTTGGAATTTCTATCCCAGTTTGGGTGAGCTATTTAATCTTCTATGTGCTATTGACAGTTTTTTGTTTATTAATTGCCATTCGTAAATTACGTGCGAATATGAAAACAAACAGATAAGGAGGAAAAGGAGATGAATCGCCGTCAATCATTAGAGCAATTTATCCATCGGGCAAAAAAAAGTTTAAATTTAGAGCATTCACTTCCTAAATTGCAATATGGAATACTTTTGGCTTTCTCTCTAAGCGCGGCGATTCTACTAGTTTCCCGTTTATTTGTTTTTCCTTATTACCGGGATGCCACAATCTATGTGGGAATCGGAATTTTCATGGCAGCCTTTATTTATATTTGGTGGAAGAGAGTTCGAGAAAAAGAGGCATTGCATCGTTTAGATAGTTTCTATCCTCATAATGAGCTAGTGACGGCTCTTTCCTTAGAGGATGAGTCGAATCCATTAGTAGGTTCCATCATTCAAAAAGCGATAAAAGAATCACCAGTTGCTTTTGAACAATTTATGAAACGTGAAAAAACTCTTTGGAAGCCTAAGGTGTTGGTGGGAATTGTCGTAGTTTTAATCGCGATGGGAGCTCTATCTATTTTCCCTTCCGCAACACAGCAGCAAGCCCTTGTGATAGAAAAAGAGCAGGATGTTATCAATGACCTGGAAAAAGAGGTAGCAGAACTTGAGAAAAAATCTGAAATAAAAGAAACAAAAAAACAGTTGCAAGAATTGCAAAACAAACTAAATGAAATTGAAACCTCTGAGGAAGCCTTGCGGGAAGTAGTGAAGAAACAAAAGGAATTAAAGCTTCAGGAGCAAAAATTAAAGGAAAAGCAAGAGTTGGCAAAGCAGGATAGTAGTGAAGGAACGGACGGCATAAGTGCAAAAGAGCAAAAGCAGCTAGAAGAGCTTATGGAACTGCAAAAAGAAATAGCTAATACTGCCAATAGTACTCAAACGGCCTTAAGTAAGCTTGGAAAACCAATTAGCTTTGATCTGCAAAATGCCATAGCTAGTGAACTTGGCTCGGAGTCAACGGAAAATAGTTCGGAAAATGAACAGAGTGATTCTTCAAGTAAAGGTGATGGACAACAAAGTGGAAACCAAGAAGAGTCACAAGGAGATACGGGAAATAATGCGAACTCTGGTCAACAAAGCCAAGGAAACAATAGCGCTTCTGGTCAAAATGGGCAAGGTCAGGGTCAAGGAAATGGCTCCGGCAACGGTTCCGGCGCTGGTTCTGGGCAAGGAAGTGGAAATGGCGGAATAGGAAGCGGCAAGGGTGGAATTGGAGCTGGAGTAGGTCAGGGTGACCGCGATTTACTTTCCATTCCAGATCGAGTGGGTGGTAGCAGTGAAACAACCGTTGATGGTGGTTCACTAGGTGAAGGAACAGCGGTTGGGGAACAGAAAGGACCTGTTCCGGTTAAAAAAGGAACGGTTCGACCTTATGAAGAAGTCATAGGGGACTATAAGGACAGCTACTTAGAAAGCTCAGAGAGAATGCAGCTACCAAAGGATTTGCAAGACATTGTACAATCATATTTTTCTTCCATAGAGTCGGAATAAGGAGGTTCTACGAAATGCCTTTTAGTGAACAGCAATATAACGAAATAAGTCAGGAATTACAGCTGGTAAAACAAGAGATAGGGAAATTCATAGTTGGGCAAGAAGAAGCCATAGAATTTACACTGTACTCCGTATTAGCCGATGGTCATGCCTTGTTAGAGGGCTTGCCAGGTCTCGGGAAAACAATGTTAATACGAACAATTTCAGAAGTATTGGATCTATCCTTTTCCCGTATTCAATTCACTCCGGATTTAATGCCTACTGACATTACGGGGACGAATATTATTGAGCGAACAGAGAACGGAAAACAGCAATTTGTCTTTCAGCCGGGACCGCTCTTTAGCCAGATGGTCTTAGCGGATGAAATAAATCGGGCAACACCCAAAACGCAAAGTGCCTTGCTTGAAGCAATGGGGGAGAAAACCGTTACGATTTTAGGAGATACAAAGAAAATGGCAAAACCTTTCTTTGTTTTAGCGACGCAAAACCCGATTGAGATGGAAGGAACCTATCCATTGCCGGAAGCACAGATGGACCGCTTTTTATGCAAAATAGTAGTCCCTTATCCATCTAAAAAAGAATTAATGGAAATTATGAAACGTACAACGGGTGCGATAGAAGTGGAATTAGATAAAGTGATGAACAGTGACGGTCTGATTTTAGCACAGCAGATGGTAAAAGAAGTATTGGTTGCAGATGAAATGATGGAATATGCAGTGAATCTAGTTGTCGCTACAAATCCACAAGGAGAAATGGCTCTGCCGGATGTTCAGCAATATGCGATGTATGGAAGTGGTCCTCGTGGCTTGCAAAGTATCATTAAATTGGCAAAAGCACGTGCAGTTATGCAAGGGCGCTTCCATGTATCGATTGCAGACATTAAATCAGTTGCTAAACCAGCTCTTCGTCACCGAATGATGATGAATTATGAAGGAGAAGCAGAGGGAAAAACGTCAGATGATTTAATCGAAAGTATTTTGAATTCAATCCAACAAGGCGTGGGGCTATGAATAATCAAAAATTAATATTACCTGATGAATGGGTTTCGAAAATTAGTCGCTTATCCATAGCAACTTCCTCTAAATTACGGGGGCAGCATAAAGGTGGCAATCGTTCTCAACGATTCGGTTCGTCCCTTGATTTTTCTGATTTTCGCGAATACACATTGGGGGATGATGTGAGGCAGGTCGACTGGAATGTGTATGCAAGGACGGAAAAATACTTTATTAAACGGTTTCTAGATGAGCAAGAGATGCGGGTACATATCTTATTGGATGCTACGCGGTCAATGAATGAAGAAAAGAAGTGGGTGTTTGCAAGACAAATTGCTTCGGCTATTGGACTAATGGTGCTTAATCGGGATGATCGGCTGTCCTTTTCTTATGTAGGAGAAATGAGTGCTCTTCCCTTCAGACGCAAAGGCGCAACCTACAGAAAACACTTTTTGCAAATTGTTTCCGGTTTGGAAAAAGCAAACGGTACAAGCAGTTTTGCGCGGGAAGGGTTCAAAGTATTGCCTAAGGATAGTACTGTTCTATTTGTTATTACAGATGGGCTTGAACCAATAGCCCAATGGGAGGAATTTTTCAAGCGATTACCGCGATTTGCAGGGGATATTCGCTGCATTCAAATTTTGACGGAGAATGAATTGAATCCCTCCTATAAAGGAGATGTCCGTTTAATTGATGCTGAAACCGCACGGGATGTGAATGTGTCTGTTTCAAATCGTGTGTTGGCTGCCTATGAAAAATCAAGAGAAGCGCACGAAAAAGAATTTGATGCTTTATCCAATCGTTTTGGAATTCGTAAAATACAACTTGTAGTGGAGGATGGGTTACAAAATGCCATTTTCCATAAATTACTCAAATCGCATTGGGTACAGTGAGGTGAAGCTATTTGGGATTTACTAATCTACTGTTTTTATGGACCGCATTCATACCGGTTATCGTCCTGCTTTATTATTTCTTCCGTAAAAAATATACGGACCAGCCTGTCTCTTCAACTCTCTTTTGGGATGAAGTTATGCAGGAAACAAAAGTTTCGCCTTATTTAAAGCACTTACAAAAAAATGCCCTTCTTTATTTGCAACTATTAGCCCTTATTTTGTTTGTACTCGCTCTCATGAATCCATTTGTTAAAACAACAGAAATTGCAGGGGAACAGTCAATTTGGATTGTGGATACGTCAGCTAGTATGCTTGCTAAGGATGGAGAAAGTACAACTTTTGATCACCATAAAAAAGAAATGAAGACTTTGGCTTCGGCTTTAAACGGTCGGCCAGTAACGATTATAACCACTGGAGATGAACCGAAAACAATCGTTCGTCAAGAAACACGAAGATCCGTCATACATAATGCGATTGAAGATATAGAAGTAACATATGAAGAAGAACAACTATCTAAAGCATTTGATATGGCAACAGCATTTATAGGTGAATCGGCAACCTCTATTTACTTATTTACGGATTCGGTTGAACGTGAAGAGCTTCCAATCGAAAGTGAAAAAGTAACGTGGGTCGTAAAAGGCGCAAGTAAAGAGCTTGAAAATGTATCGATTACCCGATTAGCAGCAACAGCATTAGAAGATACGGTTTTAGCTCTTGTCCGGCTAAAAAATGAGGCGGAAAGTACAAAAGTAGTTCAGCTTTCTATATTGGATGGAGAGGATAACCGAGTCATTCAAGAGGAGGTTACGCTGCAAGTCGGAGAAGAATGGTCCAAAACCTTTGAGGGCCTTCCTTTGACGAATTTATTAATTGCAACGATCCAAGTAGAAGATGATTATGAAATGGACAATACGATGGTCACTTTGATAGGAAGTGGAACGTCGGAAATTGTAATTGACCAACAAATGCATCAGCTTGTTCAAAAGGGGTTTCAAGCTTTGAATACAGATGTGAAAATTGTCCCTTCAGATCAGTTATTGGGTATGGAGGATGTAATGATCGTGACAAATCAAAAAGAACTTCTTGAAAAATCCTCCTCACCAATCGTGTTGATTGGACGGGATGATGTAGATGCTCAAGAGGTAAACGCCCTTGTGGATGTTTCACAGGACTCGTTATTTGCTTTTAGTTCATTAGAAGATGTCTATGTTAGTTCGCTCTATCCGGCTTTTGATGACTTTACAACGATTGCAACAATTGATGGAAAACCTTTTGTTCAACGGTCATCAAGAGGAGATATAGTGATTTTAGCCGATATCGGGCAGACAGATTGGCCGCTTCATCCTTCATTCCCGCTTCTATTATGGGGGATTCAAAATGAGTTAATGGAAGGAACACAAAACCTAGGTACATTTTCTCCGAATGAAAGTCGAGCTGTTTCACTATCAATGGGGGAATGGTCGATTTATTCCAGCGAGGATGAGTATATCTCCTCTGTAGAAGGGGGAAGTGAGTTTAGAGCTCCGACCATTCCGGGAGCTTACACCATCAATTCAAAGGAAGAAGAAAAACAATTTATTGTTCAGCTCTCAAGTGGAGAACGTTCAATACAAGAAGGAACTAGCTTCGAATTAGGAACGATTCAAAACGGTGGAGAAGAAGAAACAACCAAGAAATCATTTGTACAATGGTTACTAATACCGATTCTTTTATTACTTGTACTAGAGTGGGAGGTGCAAAGAAGACGTGGATTTGCGAATTGATCACCCACTGGCACTATTGCTGCTCATTCCTCTTATTGGTTATTTCATTTGGACATGGTGGCAACATCGAAAGCAATTAAAGAAGAATCAACAAATCGTCTTTGGTATACGAATTCTTGCAGCTATCCTATTAGTATTTGCGATTTGCTCTCCATACCTTTTGCTGCCGGTTAAAGAAGAACAGGTTGTATTTTTAATTGACCGTTCTGCGTCATTGGAGGGGATAGAAGATCAAGCAATTTCCTTTATAGAAGAAAGCTTGCAATCGAAGGAAGAAAAGCATCGTGTAGGTGTGTATTCCTTTGCATCCAATCTCCAAACAGAGTCGATGTTAACGGAAACATTAGAGCATGTTCCGGAACTAGGTGATATGGTAAATAAAGGAGAAACAAATATTGCGCGGGCAATACAACTGGCTACTGGAGTTGTAGACCTAAAAAAGGCAACGCGTATTGTCTTGTTGACAGATGGTTTAGAAACTAAGGGTGATGCAGTAGGGCAATTAACAAAGTTAACGGATTCAAATGTTTCAATTGATGTTGTTCAGTTAAGCCAAAATGTAGCGGCGGACGTTTCGATTCAAAGCTTTACAACACCTCAAGTAGCATATGCTGGGGAACAACAACAACTAGTAACAGAAATTGAATCAACAACAGCCACACAAGGGGAACTTTATTTATACGAAAATGATCAACTCATCTATCAGGAACCAGTTCAACTAGAAGAAGGAGCAAATGTATTTACCTACCGTCATGTCGGACAGGCAGAAGGGTTGGTGAAGTATGAAGCCCTTGTCCAAGTGGATGAGGATGCCATTTTAGAAAATAATAAATTAACCAGTGTCACAATGGTGCAAAGTACGCCGAGAATCTTGATTGTTAGTGACCGAGAAGAAGGTTCATCCATTGCTTCTGCGATTGGGACGAATTCAGTCAATTATGATGTAATCTCCTCCAGTGAATTACCGAATTCTCTATCAAGCTTTTTACACTATAATGCGATTATTTTTGATAACATCCCTGGACACCTTGTTGGTGAAGGGAAAATGAGTATTATCGAGCAAGCCGTGAAAAATTTCGGCGTCGGTTTTATGATGGTCGGCGGTGAAAACAGCT
The DNA here is from genome assembly GCF_042666115.1 of Ureibacillus sp. GCM10028918. Lineage (NCBI taxonomy): Bacteria > Bacillati > Bacillota > Bacilli > Caryophanales > Caryophanaceae > Ureibacillus > Ureibacillus sp. GCM10028918. The sequence continues at coordinate 5,544 of NZ_JBHTFK010000034.1, read as the reverse complement.
TTGGTCTTGGAGGATATTTTAAAACTCCGATAGAAGCACTTTTACCTGTTGAAATGGAAGTGAAGGGGAAACAGCAATTACCTTCCCTTGGACTGGCGATTGTCCTTGACCGCTCTGGAAGTATGATGGGACCTAAGATTGAGTTAGCAAAAGAAGCAGCAGCTCGGTCCGTGGAATTGCTTCGGGATGGAGATACTCTAGGTTTTATCGCTTTCGATGACCGACCATGGGAAGTTATAGAAACAGCACCTCTCACGGATAAAGAAAAGGCGGTAAATACGATTTTATCAATCGCTCCAGGTGGCGGGACAGAAATCTATTCCTCATTGGAGTTAGCTTATGAAAATTTAACAGACCTCCAATTGCAACGGAAGCACATTATCTTGCTAACGGATGGCCAGTCTTATACAGCTAGCAGTTATGAAGACTTAATCGCAGCTGGAAAAGAAAATAATATTACGTTATCCACTGTTGCCATTGGGGCCGATGCGGATGCCGCTTTATTGGAAAGTTTAAGCGAGTGGGGAAGTGGACGTTTCTATAGTGTCCTCGATGAAACGACCATACCTTCCATTCTGTCACGGGAAACGGCAATGATATCAAGAACATATATCGAAGACAATCCTTTCTATCCTATTATTTATAGTGCAGAAGGATGGGATGCGCTGTTTGAAGCAGGTGTTCCACAAATGAATGCTTACATTGGTACAACTGCAAAGCAAACAGCCATGGTAATAGCAGAAAGTGAGAAAGAAGATCCTGTATTGGCAGAATGGCAATATGGGTTAGGTCGGACAATTGCCTTTACATCGGATTCAACGGGAGTATGGACTGGCGACTGGGCACGTTGGGAGGAATGGCCAAACTTCTGGCAAACAGCAGTTTCAAGAATGCTGCCAACCTATAATGAAATTGCCTATGATATCCGCCTGGATGCACAAGGGTCATTTGTCATCACCGATCCAACCAACCAGGCGGCACTTTTGGATATAGCCGTTGTCAATGAGTTTGGTGAAGAACTTGAGGTTCAAATGGAACCTATGTCTGCGAGTAAAGTGCGCGCTACAGTTGAAGCGAATCCGGGACTAGTTTTCTTCCGAATTACAAGTGGAGACGGCACAATTTATCAAGCCGGTCGAACAATTCCTTATAGTAAGGAATATCAACTACATCCACCAAACGAAACGTTATTAGCGCAAATGACAGAGAGAACTGGCGGGGAAATGTTAGATGATCCAACCGAGACCTTCCGTGAATTTACAATGAAGAGTGCAGAAAAACAAAGTATTACATTGTGGCTTGTCTTAGCGAGTATGCTATTGTTCTTTATTGATATTACGATTCGGAGAATTGGATGGAGCTTCCTACAAACTTCCGGACGAGTGAAGAAAACCTCGACGGTAGCCGAAATGCCTGCCGAAGAAACAAATGTCGCTCAGCTGCTGAAGGAAATGAAGAAGAAATAAATTTTAAAAAAAGTAACATTTGAACATATTGCATTGGAATTTATATAAATGAGGAGCTGCTATTTGAACTTAGTGGCTCCTTATTTTTTCGGTGACTAATTTTATAAAAACTGAATGGCAATTTTACCGTTGGAAGGGAAAAGAGCCGCACACCTATGATATAATATAGCTACTAGACTAAAGGGAAAAGAGAAGGGGTGACAATAGTTGACATATCAAGCGTTTTACCGTGTTTATAGGCCGCAAAGCTTTCGGGAAATGTCCGGTCAAACACACGTAAAAAGAACCCTTCAAAATGCGCTGCTAGCAAATAAAACAACACATGCTTACCTTTTTTCAGGTCCTCGTGGAACAGGGAAAACAAGTACAGCGAAAATATTTGCAAAAGCATTAAACTGTGAAAAAGCTCCGTCCGGTGAGCCTTGTAACGAATGTCCAACATGCTTGAGCATTACAGAAGGTTCGCATCCAGATGTGATTGAATTTGATGCTGCTTCCAACTCACGTGTTGAAGAAATGCGTGACATCATTGAAAAGGTAAGGTTTGCTCCGGCGAATGCACGTTTTAAAGTGTACATTATTGATGAAGTGCATATGCTTTCAACAAGTGCTTTTAATGCACTATTAAAAACACTGGAAGAACCACCTCCTCATGCGGTATTTATTTTGGCGACAACAGAGCCTCATAAATTGCCCGCAACAATTATTTCACGCTGTCAACGGTTTGATTTCAAGCGATTATCCTCAAATGATATTTTAGAGCGAATGAAAGTGGTATTAGAGGATATTAATTTGCCTTATGAGGAACAGGCGTTAAAAGTAATTGCACAAGCTGCAGCTGGTGGGATGCGTGATGCCTTAAGCTTATTGGACCAAGTTGTCTCATTTAGCGGCGAAACGTTGACACTAGAAAATGCTTTACTTGTAAGTGGCTCCATTAGCCAAGATATCTTTTATGAGGTTATACAGTCATTAAAGGCAAAAGAAATAGCCAAAGTATTAACTGCTATAGAAGAGCTAATTGCGGATGGAAAAGATCCGCTGCGCTTAGCGGAGGATTTAATTACGTTCTTCCGAGATTTGTTGTTATTACAAACAAGCAGCGAGCTAACAGAGTTGCTGGAACTTGTATCTCCTGAGGACAAGTTTATCCAACTGGCACATGAATTTAGTGCCGATACACTTTACGGATATATCGATATACTATCTAAAACACAACAAGAAATGCGCTTCTCTCATCATACAAAAATCTATTTGGAGACTGCTCTTTTGAAGATGGCGCAAATCCCGAATAGCGGTGCAGTAAGTGCTCAAGCCCAAGTAGGCAGTGTGGTAATAGATTCTGCCATTAATGAAAAGGTAGCGAATCTTGAAAAAATGGTGCAACAGTTAACAATGCAGCTCCAAAATGGTGTTCAGGTACAAGTGAATAGCGGTGTTCAGCAGAAAGAGGCAGCTCGCCCTCGTGCTAAATCGAATAACTTCAATGCACCCATTGGCCGTATTCGCGAAGTGTTAAAAGGTGCTACAAAGCAAGATATTCATAACATAAAAAATGCATGGGCACAGTCTTTGAATCAGCTGCAAAAATCGCAAGCGGCACTATTGGCAGAAGCAGAGCCTGTTGCTGCTTCAAGTAGTGCATTTGTGATAAAATTCAAGTATGATATACATTGTCGAATGGTTGCCGAAAACAGAGAGTTTACTAGCCTTTTCGCTCAAAGTTTATCTCAATTGACAGGAACTATGTATGAGATTCTATGCATACCTGAAAACGATTGGATGACCCTGCGTCAAAATTTTATTAAAGAAAACGGTCTGAATCAGAAAACAGGAACTTCAGAAGATGGGTCAAATGTAGATAGAGACAATGACGAGGAACCATTTATTGATGATGCACAAGAAATTGCTTCAGAGGACCCTTTGATTGTAGAAGCAGAGAAGATGTTTGGTAAGGATTTTGTTGAGGTAGTCGAAGATTAACTTAAAATCCTGGTGCACTGCTTTCAAGAGTATAAATTTTATCTGATCCAAATTAAAAAATTAAATAATATTAGGAGGAATTTTATTATGCGCGGTATGGGAAATATGCAAGGTATGATGAAGAAAATGCAAAAAATGCAAAAGGAAATGATGCAAGCTCAAGAAGAGCTAAATGCAAAGGAATTTGAAGGTACTGCTGGTGGCGGTATGGTAACAATTACGTTAAACGGTCAACGTGAAGTACTTGGCGTGAAATTAGATCCATCTGTAGTTGATCCAGAAGATGTAGAAATGTTAGAAGACTTAATCGTTGTTGCTACAAATGAAGCATTAAAGAAAGTAGAAGAAACGACTTCATCAACAATGGGTAAATTCACTCAAGGATTAAACCTTCCATTCTAGGAGGAAACATAAATGTATTACCCTGAACCAATATCAAAGCTCATTGATAGCTTTATGAAATTGCCAGGTATCGGTCCGAAAACTGCGGCTCGACTGGCATTTTTCGTTTTAACCATGAAAGAAGATACGGTATCAACCTTTGCTAAAGCTTTAATCGATGCAAAAAGAAATTTAATGTATTGCTCTGTTTGTGGGCATATTACAGATGTAGACCCATGTCACATTTGTTCTGATAAACAGCGTGACATATCGACAATTTGTGTTGTTCAAGACCCAAAAGATGTGATTGCAATGGAAAAAATGCGTGATTATCAAGGACTTTATCATGTTTTGCACGGTGCTATCTCACCAATGGATGGAGTAGGGCCGGAAGATATCAATGTACCTTCTTTAATCACACGCTTACAAGATGAACGGGTAAAAGAGCTTATTTTGGCAACAAACCCGACAATTGAAGGGGAAGCAACAGCTATGTATATCTCTCGTCTTGTAAAACCATCCGGAATTCGTACAACACGCATTGCACACGGTTTACCGGTAGGCGGCGATTTAGAGTATGCGGATGAAGTTACTTTATCAAAAGCATTGGAAGGCCGCCGCGAATTATAGGGAATTTTCATCACCTTTTAAAAGCGTTAACAGTGAGATTTGTTGCAATTGTTTACCCACTCTTTTTGTATTAGTTTTAATAACATGTTTTCGCACATAGTTTGTTCTGGATACAACTCCAACAAAAAAATGATTTAGGCGTTGTTGTCCCATGATATTAGTAGTATAAGGTGAGTGGAGTAGTGTGATATTTAGTCGTAAAGGGAAATTAAAGAGAGAATTTGATGAAAAGCTAGTCAATCTTATAAAAGAGACAAAAGATGACTGGAGTAGTGCCAAAGTGATTGAAGATCTTGTAGATGATTATAATTTAGAGGTCATCGCAAATCGGAAAATTGCGGAAAGTATTCATTTCTATTTATTTAAAGAAGCACGAATTCGAAAAATATTAATTAAATAATCATACTAAGGGTAGCCACTAAAGCATATGCTCCTATGAATAGATATTCGTAAAGGGGAGACATATTTGACAACATACATAGCAATTGGTGTTGTTTGTGCGCTACTTTTTTTAGGTATATTAATAGGAAGAAAAGTAGGATTCGGTGTTGTTTTTGAAAAATTGGCGATTCTTTGGTTTAAACTTGCTTGTTCTTTTGCTTTATTGTACATAGCTCATATTATAGTAGATGGGTATGATATAGTTGTCCCTGTCAATTTGTTTTCAGCACTGACAATAACGATTTTAGGGATACCAGGCGTTCTTTGTATTGGAGTATTAACAGTACTCCAATAATTTTTTTGTCTAAATCTATTGCAATTGCATTATAATGGTGATATATTAATACAAGTCACTAAAACACATCAAAAATTTACTATAAAGCGAAGAAAATTATTTATTGACTTTAGCTCCAATAGTTGATATGATATGGAAGTTGTCTATCAATGAAGTGTTGAAAAACTTTTTGTAAAAAATGTTTGACACCGATATGGATAAGGTGATACAATTTAAAAGTTGTCGCGAAGATAATGCGATAGCGATGAACCTTGAAAACTGAACAACAAAACGTTAATGAAACATAGTTTCTTCTATTAATTTAGAGAAACAAAATTTTGGACATCAAAATTGATGCCAGCAGATGTT
>NZ_JBHTFK010000033.1:0-43160 GCF_042666115.1 Ureibacillus sp. GCM10028918 | reverse complement strand
TTAAACGGGATCCTTGTCCCAACCAGCTTGAAACATGCTTATACAAGTAGGGGGTGAACAGTTTTGCGGACGGGATCGAGTCCCACGGGCGCTACGTTCTACCCCCACTACCGTTATAATAAGACCTAAAAGAAAAAGGTCAACCAGAAAAATCTGGCTGACCTTATATTACGATCGGGCGCTTTTCTTGAAAGGAAAAGTGCTTTTTATATTGAAGAGCCATTTATGAAACAAATGAATTAGAAATGAATTTATATTGTTTATATAAAAATTGATTCGTATCGATTTGCTTTCTCAATATTGCGCCAAACTTAACAATATAATATTGTTGTGTTCAGTGATATGGTTCGTCGACTTAAACCATTCGACTGAGTATTGGAGGTATTTCATTGAATAAACAGGACCAACTAAATAATATCAAAGAAGATTTTATTAGTTCTCAAAAAGTATTACAGGCGATTGGTGATGAAACCCGTCAATCGATTCTTTTAGTATTAATGGGAACTGATTGTCAAACAGGGTTGCGTGTTGGCGAAATTACTGAAAAAACGCATCTTTCTCGACCGGCCGTTTCACATCATCTTAAGATTTTGCGGGAGGCCGATGTTATATTAATGCGTAAAGAAGGCACAAAGAACTTTTATTTTATTAATATACGTTCAAAAATAGGTTTATTAAAAAATCTTGTGACGGATATTGATAAGTTTTTGGAAGATTTTCATTGAATTATGGAATGTAATATACAAAAGTTGGAGGAACAGACGCAATGAGAGCAATGGTTATAGAAAAGTATGGGAAGGTCCCGATGCGTTTGACAGAAATGCCTACACCAGAAATTAATGAATATGAGGTGCTAGCAGAAATACATGCAGCTAGTATCAATCCCATTGATTTTAAGATACGTGATGGGAAAGTGAAATTGTTGCTTAAATATAAAATGCCTCTTATTCTTGGGAGCGACTTTTCTGGTGTCGTAGTTAAAGTTGGCGCAAAAGTGACTCATTTTAAAGTTGGTGACGAAATATATGCACGTCCACGTAAGAGTAAAATTGGTACTTTTGCTGAATATATTTCTGTGCATGAAGATGATATTGCTTTAAAACCTAAAAATTTAACCTTTGAAGAAGCAGCATCAATCCCGTTGGTTGGGTTAACTACATACCAAGCGTTTACTGACATCCTACAATTACGAAAAGGAGAAAAGATTTTAATTCATGCTGGGGCTGGTGGTGTTGGTACGTTTGCAATTCAACTGGCAAAATTAAAGGGGGCGACTGTTGCAACGACTGCCAGTGAAGCCGGCATGAATTTAGTAGAATCTCTTGGTGCAGATGAAATTATCAATTACAAAACACAAAAATTTGAAGATATATTAAAAAATTTTGATGCAGTTTTTGATACACTTGGGGGCGAGATACTAGAAAAATCATTTAATGTTGTCAAAGATGGTGGTAAAATTGTTTCCGTTTCGGGATTACCGAATGCTCGTTTTGCAAAAGAATATGGTTCAGGATTTTTTAAAGCATTGTTGTTTTCAGCAGCAAGTAGTAAACTTACTTCACTTGAAAAAAAGCATAATGTTCAATATACATTTTTGTTTATGGAACCCAGTGGAGAACAATTAAGTATCATTGCAAACTATATTGAAGCAGGTAATATTAAACCCGTAATAGATAAAGTCTTTTCTTTTGATGATGCTCAAAAGGCGATGGAATACGCAGAGTCTGGTAGGGCAAAAGGGAAAATAATATTAAAACTCAAATGACATTGAAGAGTCACTAAAGTCTGCATATTTTGAAAACGAATAGAGGGTTTCGTGGTTTTCTATACTCAACAATCGGGCGCTTTCCTTGAATAAGGAGAGGGTCTTTCTTCATAAATAGGACCAGATTGTGGAATAACCCATTTAATGAGAATAGGCAATTTATGCTTTAATTAGAAAGCGTAGAAGATTTGAAATTTTTATTCAAAAATTAATGTCTAAAATTTTTAAAGGAGGGGTTATTTTGAAAAAGTTAGCAATAGTATTTGCAATAATTAGTTGTGTATTAGTCGGCTGTTCTCAAGAGACAGAAACTAAAACAAGCGAATCAATAACTGAAAAGAGTGCAGAAGAGGAAGCGCACGTTAACACTAAAACGATTGATTTAGAAATAGAAGAATCGGAAGAAGTAGCTATATTTGAAAAGGCAGTAAGCAATTCAAAAAAAGAGCCTGGTGTTGTCAACATGGCAACAGAACCACAGTATCAATTTAGTAGTGGTAAAGAAACTTATTTTCTTTGGATTACAGAAGAATCTGGAACCATAATGAATACAGAAGACACGCACACTATATACACACTAACAAGTAATTCGGTTAAAGAAATTTACGAGTTTGTTAATAAAGATTAACAAATTAGCGGGTGCTTTAATTGAATAACAATCCTCAACAAACGGGCGCTTTCCTTGAATAAGGAAGGTGCTTTATTCAATTAAACCAGCTAATAGATTGTCAATAAAAATCTTTTAAATTAAAAATTACTTCATGCTATACTAAAAATGTGCAACCCAAATAACCCTCCGAATCTATTTGGAAGGTTTTTGTTGTATTGGAAAACGTTGTTATTAAATAGTTTCTTGGAACGGTGTTTTTGTTTTTAACATCGCATAAACCCAGTGTAAAAGCTTATTAGCACATGCAATAATAGCTACTTTGTATGGTTTACCTTCTTCGCGTTTCAAGTCGTAGAAGTCTCTTAATCTCTTATTTCGTGCTATGGTCTCATCGGTTGTTTTCTTTTTACGGCTATCACGAATAGAGCAGCGAACCGCTGTATAAAGCATACGGCGAAGCCTAGCTGAGCCACGTTTAGTAATATGATTTTTTGTACCTTTAAAGCGTCCGGATTCAAACACACTTGGATCAAGTCCTGCAAAGGCAACTAACTTTTTGGGATGACTAAACCGATCAATTTCGCCGATTTCAGAAATAATCGTGGCAGCGATTTTTCACCTACACCGGGAATTGTTTGGAGTAGTTCATATTCTTCAAGTTGTACCGCTAACTCATTAATCTCACGCTCCAACGTAGAAAGCTGGTAGTGGTACGCTTGAAGTAAATCTATATACATTTTCAAACTGACAAGAAGGCTCTGATAGAGAGTTGACTGAAATGGATTGCGTTCTGCAGCTACGATTAATTCCTCTGCTTTTCCATGTGCCCAATTAAAAGAACGTGCTTTACAATGCTTATTAATAAACTGTGTAATTTCGTCCACCCCAGCCTTTAAGACAGACTCGGAGGTAGGGAAGGCGTGTAAGGTTTTTATTGATATTTCTGCATATAAACTCCCAAAAACTCCTTTATACTCAGGAAATACCTGATCTAATACGGCTTGGAATTGGAGCTTGGTTAGAACCATAACTCCTGTCATATTTTCGTGCTGCCTTGTCAGATGCCGAAGGTTTAATAACTGAATACCTCGCTTTTTCTGAGGTTCTAAATCCTCTTTGTAATACATTTCACCTAAGTGATAAGCATCAATCGCATCTGTTTTGGTTTTCCTTTAGCTAGAACTTTTCGCTCGGTAGGATTCCAATGGATTAACGATAATCACAATATACTCTCTTGCTTCTAAAAACTGAACAACCGGGGCATGGTAGTGACCAGTTGATTCCAATACCACAGGTGGTTTCATCCCTGTTTGACGCTCTAAATCTAGTAAATAAGAGTGTAACTCTTCTAGACCCTCCACCGTATGTTCAACCTTCACACTGTTTTTATAGGGCATTTTTTGATCCAAGAACATTTGAACCTGACTTTCACCTTTTGCGATATCCAGACCTACAACTGGATCCATAAATTATCTCCTCCTAATATAGTGATTAACCGGTAACCTCCATCTATCTTGTCATTCATATCTTCGCTTGTTATACGGGATCACAATGTCCCAACCAGCCTAATCATGTGTTAACCAGTTGAGGGCGAACAGTTTAACGAACGGGATCAAGTCCCAAGGGCCAGAACGTTCTACCCCGGCTACTATCAATCTATAAATAGAATAAAAAATAGTCAATCAGATTTCTATGACTGACCTTATAATACGATAGGGCCAGATTGTTGAATAACACTAGGTTCATATGTGAAGAGTATGATTAAAAAATGCAATTCTAATAATTATAGTTAAGATAAATATTGTATTTGGGAATAATTTGAAACTTTTATTATTAATTACCGTACTTAAATATAAACACTTATATATTATTAGATATAAATAAGAGATATATATAGATGGGGTGAGGAAATGAAAAACAAGAAAACTATATTGATACCCATTTTTAGTATTATTATAGTTGTTATTCTCGTAGGTTTATATTTTATAAATTCTGAGACAAAATATTCTGCGGAGAATGTTTTAAGAGATGTTAATTTTAGTGCAGAAGAACCGTCTGTGGAATTGAAAAAGATTGATTATGAAGCAGAGGAATTATTCATTCCCATTAAATTAACAGATAAAACTCAGCAAGAATTGATAAAGGCTTTTGAAAAATCGAAATTTAAAAAAGACAATTCAGTTACAATATCTCAGGATTGCCAGATGGTAATGACTTTGAACAGAGGATATTATATGTTTTTAGATTTGGATAAAAAAGGGATTTTAGTCCAGGATAGTGACGGTTCATTCGAAGAATTTGTAATTTGAAGATGATGAAGGATTTTTTAGTATTTTAGAGAAAGCAGTAACAGAATAAAGGAGTTTGTGGTTTTCTAAAGGGGTGTTTTAATACTTGTTAATGATTTTAAAAGTAATTTTTTCGGTAATCGCCGCTTTTATTGCAGGATATGGATTGATTACTAAAAATTTCGAGTTTCAATCATATGCAATGTTTTTCTTAAGTTTAATGATGTTAGTGATGGGATTAGAAGAATTTCGGAAAGATCGAAAAGTTATGGGTTGGATTAGCATAATTGTTTTTTTATTTCTACTATTTGTAACACTTCTAGGCTTCTTCACCTTAAGTTGATTAACATCTTCCACAAAAGGGCCATATTGTTGAGTAACACATTAGAAGAAAAATGGTTATTTATGTTAATATTAAGGTGAGTTTGTAAAGAATTGTACTTAAAATAAAGGGGCAGGTTAGTTTAATAAGAGGTTAATCACTGTCACTCATAGAATAAATAATTTCCTACTATTTTTGGAGGTGAAGTTATATTGAATCAGGAAAGTATTAGTAAGATAAACCAAGTTGGATGGAATCAATCTGTGTATCAAGCATGGGTGAATCGACACGGTTTACCAAATGAATATGCACAAAAACTAAAGAGAAACCCTAACGAAGCTGTTTCTTACTATATGAATTATATGGGCGATGTAAAAGATAAAAAAATAGCTAATCTTTTAGGTTCAAAAGGGAATAAAGCCGTATCATGGGCCTTGTTAGGAGCTGATGTAACTGTTGTAGATATTTCAAAAGAAAATAGACGATATGCAATAGAGTTAGCTAATGAGGCGGAAGTGAATATAAAATACATTGTTTCAGATTTATTAGAAATACCTGAAGAAGACGAGTTGGTAGACTTTGATTTTGTAGTATTGGAACTCGGTGTATTACACTATTTCGTTGACCTAATGCCCTTATTTAAGCTTGTTCGTAATTCACTCAAGCCAGGCGGGAAATTTATATTAAGGGATTATCATCCCTTTGCATCAAAGTTGGTGAATTTAGAAGGGAATAAAATGATTGCAAATGGCGATTATTTTATAACAGAACTGATAGACGTAGATGTTGCTTACAGCATTTTATTATCGGAAAAAGAAAGTTCAAAACTTACAAAAAATAAAATCCGTAAATGGACATTGGGTGAAATAGTAACATCAATTGCTAAAGCAGATTTAAATATAGAAATCTTAGAAGAAGAATCAGGTATAAGGTGGGCATTTCCTTTTAATTCACCAGAAGGTATAGAGAATAAAATTCCTGGTCTATTTACGCTTATTGCTAATAAGTAAAAATTTCGATTCAACTAACGGGTGCTTTAGCAGAATAACGATGTTCAACAATCAGGCGCTTAAGTTGAATAAGATTAAGAGGTATCCATCTCAAACAATCTGGTATTTTTTATTTGGTTTTGTTAAATAGAATTGTTGTTTTTCAGGCGAAAAATATGGGAACGTCTGATTTGGACGTTCCCGTTCTTATTCCGTAAAGCACACGTTAAAGAAAAAAGGTAATTTATTTTTTTATTTATTATTATTTTACCAGTGTACTTGAAGTTTATTACCATTTGGGTCATAAAAGTGGAAAAAGGCATGGCCACTATCTTCTTTTATATCCTCGACCTTAACTTGATTACCAATTAAGTGTTGATGGAATTTGGATAATTCTGGACTTGTAAAGCCAATGCTAAATTCTTGTTCATTACCAATAGTAAAATGTGCAAATGTTTCATCTTCGGTAGGAACTAAGATAAGTAAAAAAGGTCCTTCATTTACTTTTAAAATTGCAAGTTCCTCAGTAATGTTTAGTAACTGGAGCCCTAATACATCTCTATACCATTGTGCAGACAGTTCTAAATCTTTTACAGGAATTCTAATATAATGTACTTGTTCAATAAATGACTTACTCATAGCCTTCTCTCCTTTATTTATCTGGTATATCAAATAGTTCCTTTTCTATATACCTTTTTCCTTCCGAGTAGTAAAAGCAGCAGTTCAACGTTAATTTTTAGGAATATGGTAAATGTGAGAAGCAAATCGGAGTAAATGTCGCTTTTCGAAGACATTATGCAATAGCTTATACAACAATCGGACGCAATTCCTGAATTGATAGGCACCCCAAATGTTAGACACGATCTAACATTTGGAGGTGCCTTTATTATGGCAGGGGGGAACATCTGAAAATGGTTAAGTCAAACGCTTTATATGAGCAATTTTAGCTTGAATAGTAGTTGTAAATGGTGCTTTTCTTCAGAACAAAGAGGTCACCATTTTTTGGACTATATGGCGAGATTGTTGAATATAATTGGGCAATGTATCGTATATAATTTTTTGGCCTTGAAATGTGTGAAAAAATAAGGCCTTACTATAAAAGAAACTCCATGTTGATCAATCTTTCTTTATGCTTGATTTTGATAAATATAAAGGTACTCTCGCGTATTCTTTTCCATTTAGAACTATCGTGCTGTCTTGTCTTGGACTATCATCTCTATGAATATCAAAAATCATTAAAAGGGATGAAAACTAAAAGAGAAAGCGAAAACCGCTTTCTCTTTTAGTTTTGTTCAAAACAGTAGATCTTCTGAAACCCATGTCAAGAACGCTATCTTTTAAAGAAATAATTATATTGAAGATTATAAGTTTTGCCTTGTCCTTATATAGTTATAGAAGGATGGAAGGACTACGTATCCAATTTCACTTTATATAAATTTTACTTACTTATAAATATAACTATGGACATTGCAAGTTTAACTATATTTGATCGATACAAAAAAATTTAGCCTGGAAAATTCCCCCTTGATAAATCGTAATCATTACTATATAATTCAAAACGTAATGATTACGATTTGAAAATACCAAATAGAATACAAGGAGGTTTCTATGAAATCTATTCAAGGAAAGACAGGGCACAAACTTGCTAATATTACGAGTTCTACACAATTATTAGGAAATCAATTACTTAAAATTGGTATCTTGTTCATGAGTATCTGCTTGCTAAGTGCATGTACAGGATCATCAGAAGGTTCTAATGAAGAAAATCCTTCAGAGAAGCATATTCATTTTCTCTATAATTTTGCCACTAATTCATTGGATCCACATGTTGATTCAAGTTATGTTCCACTAAGAGCCGGGATAACGGAAACATTAGTACGATTAGACGAAGAAAGTTTATCAGTTGCACCTTGGCTTGCAGAGAGTTGGGAAGGTAAGGATGGTCAACATTGGACAATTAAACTTCGTGAAGATGTTACATTCCAAAACGGTAAAAAAATGGATGCAGAAGCAGTGAAAGCTTCTTTAGAACGGGCACTACAAGAGAGTGTTGCGATTCGAAATGCGCTCAAAATAGATAAAATCGAAGCGGAGGGGTATACATTACATATTTCTACGAAGGAACCTTTTCCGGAATTTATATCTGAGCTAGTAAATCCGAATGTTTCAATTATTGATGTAACAGAACCGGATATTGTCAATAAACCAGTCGGTACAGGACCTTTTGTATTAAAGTCATTTTCACCAGGAAGCAAACTTGAACTTGATCGTTATGATGATTATTGGGACGGAGCTTCCAACCTCGATTCAGTAACATTTTCTTTTAATGAGGACGCAAATGCTCGTTCACTTGCTCTAAAATCTGGGCAAGTTGATATTGTTTACCGACCAGAGGTAGAGAGCTTGGAATCGTTAGAAACATTGGATGGGCTAAAAGTTGAATCTACTGCGACATTCCGTGTTCATCAGATGACGATGAATATGGAGCGAAGTAGCTTGCAGGACATAAATGTTCGTCGTGCAATTGATGCATTGATTAACCGCCAGAAAATTGTGGATAATATCCTTTTAGGTTACGGTGAGGCAGCTGTGAGCCCATTTTTACCATCCTTGCCTTTTGCCCCATCCTATGAACTAAGTGAAACTGGAGCAGATATAGCGAAAAAGTATTTAGAGGAAGCAGGCTATTCTCTGAAAAACGGAAAAATGCAAAAAGATGGAGAACCGCTTAAATTTACTCTATTAACTTATAGTGCAAGAGCAGATTTGCCATTAATCGCTCAAGTTTTTCAATCGGATGCGAAACAAATTGGAATTGATGTAGAAATTCGTCAAATTGATATTCCCGAAGAATATATGGCTTCCAATCGAGATTGGGATTTGGCAACCTATAGTAATTTAACCGCTCCACGTGGGGATGCAGGCTATTATTTAAATGCAACCTATCACCCAACTGGTGCCCTTAACTTTAGTGGTGCTCATGAGCCTGAACTCACTACAATCATTGACAAACTCAACCAAACAGTGGGCCAGGAAGAGCGAGCTGTCCTTGCAGAGCAAGCGGCTGATTATGTTCATGCAAATGTAATTAATTCTTTCGTCTTGCATCCTTCTACTATTGTTGCTTATAACGAAAACAAAGTTGAAAATTGGGTAACTACAAGAAGTGAATATTACATGATTACTAATCTATTGGATGTGAAATAGATGCTCCGCATTGTTATTCGAAAATTTTTTGAGATTCTAATCTTTATGTTATTTATTACCTTTATCAGTTTTTTAGTTGTTCGTCTTGCACCTGGAGATCCTGTTTTGACTATATTAAATGTTGACGAACTTTCTGTTGACCAAGAACAAGTTGAGGCATTAAGAGAAGAGATGGGATTCAATGAACCAATGCTCGTCCAGTACGGAATTTGGCTGCTAAAATTTATTCAACTCGATTTCGGTGTATCTTATGTCACGGGCCAGCCCGTTATGGATATGATTCTGACGGGATTGCCCGCGACAGTGGAATTAGCTAGTGGTGCATTAATCGTGATGCTAGTTATATCGATACCACTAGGATCAATATCGGCTTTATACCGTAATAGTTGGGTTGATCAATTGGGGAGGACTCTATCAGTCCTTGGAGCAGCTATCCCAAGTTTTTGGCTGGGTCTTATTCTAATCGAACTATTTGGTGTCCGTATAAACTGGCTGCCGACCATGGGCAGAGATGGATTTACTTCTTTAATTTTACCGTCATTGACACTTGGTCTAGCTATTTCAAGTGTATATGTTCGATTGCTTCGTTCTAGTCTTCTTGATTCGCTCAGTCAAGAATTTATCCGTGCAGCGAGAGCACGTGGGTTATCAGAAAAGCGCATTTTTTTAATGCATGCATTTCGACACAGCCTCCCACCGGTTATTACCGTTTTTGGGGTTAGCTTAGGTAGTCTGATTGGCGGGGTTGTAGTAATTGAAGTATTGTTTGCGTATCCAGGTTTAGGGAAACTTGTCGTTGAAGCCATACGTCAACGCGATTATCCAGTTATACAAGGATATATTTTAATCATGGCGATTGTTGTTTTCGTTGTAAATACAAGTGTGGATCTATCTTATAGGTATTTAAATCCGGAAATGAAACTAAAAGAAAGGGGGACGAATTGATGAATGGATTGTCTTTACGGTTGCCAAAATTGAAAAAGTCTAGATTGCCTGGAATAGTGGCTTTATTAGGCTTAATCTTTATTATATTAGTTGTCATATATACTTTTGTTTATTTGCGACATGATCCAAATTTAACAAACCTCGATGCACGACTTCTAGGGATGAGCATCCAGCACCCATTAGGTACAGATCAGCTCGGCAGGGATGTTTTAACTAGGCTGATGCTGGGTGCTGGGCAGACTATAGGCTATAGTTTATTGGCGCTTTTTGCTGCTCTTATTATTGGGGTCCCCTTTGGTCTTATTGCTGGATATAAACGTGGTTTTGTTGATCGTATATTTATGCGTATTGGAGATGGATTTTTAGCCTTTCCCGATACCATTGTAGCCATCGTTCTAAGTGGTTTGCTTGGACCGGGTATCGGTAATTTAGTACTGGCTATCATTATGATTAAGTGGGTGAATTATGCCCGTCTTGTTCGTAGTACGGTATTATCTGAATCTCAAAAAGAATATGTGTTAGTTGCACGTACTAATGGACTTTCTCCAACAAAGATTATACGAAAGCATTTATTTCCTCATATCGTGGGACATGTGCTTGTCCTTGCAAGTCTTGATCTTGGCAAAATTATTCTGCTCATTTCAGCTTTTTCATACATAGGTCTTGGTGTTCAGCCCCCGACACCTGAATGGGGAGCAATGCTGAATGAATCACGACCGTATTTTCAATCAAGACCAGAACTAATGATATACCCAGGATTAGCTATTGTGGTGGTTGTGTTACTAACGAATATGATAGGCGATTATTTACGCGATCATTTTGATGTAAAAAAAGAGGTGCAGCAGTGATCTTATCGATTGAACAGGTATCAATTAGTAGTAGAGAAAAGAAAATAGTGGATAACGTCTCGCTTTCTGTGGGTGAAGGTGAATGGTTTGCACTGGTGGGTCAGAGCGGAAGCGGAAAAAGCTTGCTTTCACAGGCGATTGGACAAATGCTTCCTTCAAATTTGAAGGTAGAAGGAAATATCTATTTTAAAGAGTTGGAATTGCTTTCATTAACAAAAAAGCAATACCAAACAATTCGTGGCAAAAAAGTGGCTTATATTTTTCAAGATTATCAAGGCTCTTTTACACCATTTAGAACGATTGGCCAGCATTTTGATGAATATCAAAGGGCTCATGGCGTATTGGATACTAAAAGCAGAAGACTAGAGTCAATTTATGCACTGGATTCCGTTGGTTTAGATGAGAATTTGTACAATAAATATCCATTTCAGTTAAGTGGGGGACAACTTCAGCGAGTATCGATTGCTATTGCACTCATGCTTTCTCCTGATCTATTAATCGCTGATGAAATAACAACCGCACTTGATAGTGTATCTGGACACCGGATTTTAGAGTTGCTTGCAAAAAAACAAAAGGAAACAGGGTGTGCAATTTTATTCATTACGCATGATTGGCGTCATGTAAGAAGATATGCAAACCGTTTAGCTGTAATGAAGGAAGGGGAGATTGTTGAGTCAGGTGGAAAACACCGTATACTCGATCATCCGAAGCATGATTATACAAAACAATTAATCGCAGCTGCCCCTATACTTGGGCAAGGTTTGCCATCGGGTTTACAGGAGGTCGAAAAAGGATGAATCTTCTTTCTATTAAAGAACTAACTAAATTTTATCAGTCAGAGAAAATAGCGGTTGATCATGTCTCGTTTAACCTGAACAAGGGTGAGTGTCTTGGTCTTGTTGGGGAGAGTGGTTGCGGCAAAAGTACATTAGCTCGTTGCTTAATGCGGATTGAACGGATTGATAGTGGGTCAATTCTTTTTGAAAATGAGGCGATAGAACTCCTGGATGAACGTCATTTACATTCTTATCGAAAGAAGATGCAAATTGTGTTTCAAAACCCTTCTGCTGCTTTAAACCCAAAGCTCAAAGTAAAAGATTCATTGATTGACCCTTATGCTCAGTATAAGAAGGAACTAAACCTTAGTCATTTTTCCTACACATCGAAGGATGCTTTTATAAGACAACTTCTCGAAGCTGTTGAGTTGCCGTCTCATTTAGCAGATAAATATCCTCATGAACTAAGTGGTGGACAGAGGCAACGTGTAACAATAGCTCGTGCCATAAGTATTGAACCGGAACTAATTGTCCTGGATGAACCAACCGCAAGCCTGGATGTAATCTCACAGAAGGCAGTGCTTTCTTTATTAACTGAGCTTCGTGAGACCTTGAATCTTTCATACTTGTTTATTTCACATGACCTTGCTGCTGTCAGTCAAATGTGTCAACGTATACTTGTTATGAAAGATGGTCGGCTTGTTGATCAATTTAATACGAACTATTTGTTTGATAATGAGCGGCATCCTTATACAAAAGAACTTATATCAATCTTTTAGGTTAGCAAAATCAGTATTTAAAAAACGTAATGGGCGAAAAGTACAACAATTAAAACTAGCTTCCATTCATCTATTTATCAATTTAAATTAGTTTTGAATGAAGAGCGAAAAACACTGATAAATATAGTTATGGAGGTGTTGTGATGAATCACCGAACTTATCTTGCCCTAGCAATCCCACTTACCATATCGACCATAACCACACCTTTACTTGGAGTAGTAGACATGGCAGTAGTAGGCCAGCTAGCCAATCCAGCTTATATTGGCGGTGTGGCTGTCGGTACAGTCATTTTTAATACACTTTATTGGTTGTTTGGCTTTTTAAGAGTTAGTACATCCGGTTTTGCAGCTCAAGCTGAAGGGGCAAATGACGAGAAGCAACAATTATTAGCACTTATTAGACCTTTGTTTATTGCTTTGATTGTAGGGGTAATCTTTCTTATTCTACAGTTGCCAATTCTAAATTTGACTCTCGCTTTTATGAGTCCTGCTTCTGACGTTTTTGAGTTTGCATCAGAGTATTATTCAATTAGGATTTGGGGAGCCCCATTTGCATTAGCAAATTATGTCGTGATGGGCTGGTTAGTTGGAAAATCTCGTATAAAATTAACGGTTTCTCTTCAAATTCTTATGAATCTTATTAACATTTTACTTGCTATTGTTTTTGTGAATGTCTTTTCATGGGGAGTATCTGGGGTAGCTGCCGCCACGTTTATAGCAGAAATAGCTACAGTTATTTTAAGTGTGATAATAGTAATTAAATTACTTCCTCAGTCATTCCGTTTTCCTTCCATTAGTGAGATTCTAGATCCAGAACCTTTTAAAAAGATGGTGGCAATGAATCGAGACTTAATGCTCAGAACATTTTGTTTACTAGTTGTTTTTAATCTATTTACGGCAAAGGGTGCAACTTACGGAACCGAAGTATTGGCTGCAAATGCTGTACTGATTCAGATTCATTACATGATGGCATACACGTTTGATGGGTTCGCAAATGCATCGAGTATTTATGTTGGTAAAGCAATAGGTTCCCAAGATGAAAATTTATATAAAAAAACAGTATCATTGTCTTTCCAGTGGGCAATCATTTCTTCACTTCTCATAACAGTGGTATTTTACTTAGGTAAAGGATTTATAATACCAGTATTTACGAAGACTCAGAATGTTATTGAGTTAACTGCCACCTATGAACATTGGATTATGCTATTTCCGATATCAGCAAGCCTTGGCCTCGTTCTTTATGGTGTGTTTACTGGTGCGACAGAGGCAAAGCCAATTAGGAATTCGATGGTATATGCACTAGGTGTTTTTTTGCTGGTGTTATGTTTATCTCTACCATCACTACAAAATCATGGCCTATGGTTGGCCTTCATTATATTTAGTTTAGGTCGATCTATTTTTTTAGTTATGTATATTCCATCATTAAATCGTAAACTTTTTCCATTGATGCAGGTTAATAGAGAATCAACATGTAACAATTAGTTTATTCATATGGAATCGACTTGAAGGAAATCAAAATCTTATCGAGAATTTAATATTACAGTAGCAATTTTCCACCTAGAGAAACCACAGGAGCTATCATAATATTGAATTACATGGAGGATAAAAAATGATTTCTACGGTAGAAGGAAACGTAATTGTATTCGAACGTGAATTTGATGCTTCGAAAGTTGTTCTATTCAAAGCATTTTCAGAAGAACAGCATCTGAAAAATTGGTGGGGACCTCGTGGTTGGATTCTTGCGTACTGCGAAATTGATTTTCGAGTTGATGGCATTTGGCACTACTGTATGAAGTGTACTGACGAGAATCAAGGAGACTTTTTTGGATTTGAATCTTGGGGAAAGGGAATCTACCAAGTAATTGCACAAGATGAAAAGATAGTTTATGTTGATTATTTTTCAGATGCGGATGGTAATGAAGTCGAGGGTATGCCTTCAACACAGAGCACTTTATTATTTGAAGAAATTGATGGAAAGACAAAATTGATTAATCGTGCAGTATATCCTTCTGCTGAAGCCCTGAAAACAGTCTTAGATATGGGTATGGAACAAGGAACTATTGAAACTTGGGACCGGTTAGAGCAGTATATTTCCTCAATAAAGTAAATTTCTTGTCTACACCCTTGGCAACCCACATAGAATGGGTTGCTTTTTTTAATAGCTGTGTAGTGTAGCTACATAAGCTTATAAATCCTCCTA
This sequence comes from Ureibacillus sp. GCM10028918, assembly GCF_042666115.1. Classification (NCBI taxonomy): domain Bacteria; kingdom Bacillati; phylum Bacillota; class Bacilli; order Caryophanales; family Caryophanaceae; genus Ureibacillus; species Ureibacillus sp. GCM10028918. The sequence continues at coordinate 28,432 of NZ_JBHTFK010000033.1, read as the reverse complement.
ATAGATAGGAAGGGTTCAAATTTTTCTTTTAATTTTATGAATTCCTAAATATTTGAATCGATAAGTAAATTTTACCGTATACATATTTATAAATTGATATGGAGGTTTATCATGGAACAATCATATAAGATAGCAATCATTGGTGGGACAGGGAAGGTGGGACGTTATATTTCTTCTGCAGCATTAGAGAAAGGGCATCAAGTCCGAATGCTTGTTAGAAATCCAGATAAGTTAACTTTCAAAGATGATAGAATTGAAATCGTTAAAGGAAATGCAGAAAATTTGAAGGATATTCAAAAACTACTAGAAGATTGTCAAGTAGTCATTAATACTTTCGGCCAACCCATAAAAGAGAAGCCAATTTATAGCAGTGTAACAGAAAGAATAATTGAGGTAATGGGAGATTTGCAGATTGAACGCTACATTGGTGTTACAGGTGGCTCGCTAACAATTCATGGAGATCAAAAGAGTATCATAAATAAAGTTGGAGCAAAGATATTTGAAATAATCTATTCTAGAATGATGGATGATAAGAAAAAAGAATGGAATATTCTCAACAGCAATAAATTAATCAAATGGACTTTAATTAGGCTTCCATTTATAGTTGATGGCGAAGGGGTAGGATTAATAAAAGAAAACCTTACAAATATGCCAGGTACAAGAATAACGAACCGAGATATAGCTAAATTTATCATTAGCCAAATTGATGATAAAACCTATATACAAAAAGCACCGTTTATATCTAATTAAATTGATTATCCCGAATAAGTGTAGAATTGAAGATGCTAAAAAAAGAAATCCATTTATGATTTCTTTTAAATTACAATTAGCTAAGTACTTTTCAATAATTAAGGCTTTAAGCATATCTTAGAGCTACTCCCTAAGAACAATCGTATTACTATGAAGGAATTGGGTGGAAAATCCATTTAACTGAAAAGTTACATCAGCGGGAGTGGTGAAATTAGAGAAAATGGGATTATTGAGGGTTTTTTATTAAATTTAATCAAGTAAGAATGGGTATTTAGTGCATGCAATTATACATATTTAAACCAAAAGTACGAATCATAAACCTTATCTTAAGTTTCTATATGAATAAAAAGTGATTTTTCACCTTTACATAGGGTGTGGGGGTATGTTATAGTTTAAATATAGGGTATAGGGGTATAAATAATCTGAACAAAGGAGAATTTCATATGGAACTCGAACTAAATCAAGAAAAACTATTAAATGATGATACATGTTGTTCAAGTTCTAATGAGCGGAAAAGTCATCATACCGATGCAACAAAGAAAAATCTTATAACAAGGCTAAACAGGGTTGAAGGTCAAATTCGTGGCATAAAAGGTTTAATCGAGAAGGATACGTATTGTGACGATGTGATTACACAAATATCTGCAGCACAATCAGCTTTAAACGGTGTAGCGAAGATGCTTCTTGAGACTCATATGAAAGAATGTGTCGTAGATCGTATACAAGAAGGAGATTTAGAAGTTCTAGATGAAGTACTTGTTACGATTCAAAAATTAATGAAAAAATAAGGAGTAGATTATAATGGAAAATATAACTTTGAATGTAAATGGAATGTCGTGTGGTCATTGTGTAAAGGCAATTGAAGGCAGTGTAGGCGAATTAGAAGGCGTACAACAAGTAAAAGTTAATCTAGAAGATGCCCAAGTTACTGTATCATTTGATAGTGAAAAAGTTACACTAGATAAAATTAAAGAAACAATTGATGACCAAGGTTACGATGTACTATAAAATTAAGTAAAGTAAAAACAATTAAGAGTGCTATCAAGGCACTCTAATTCTTTCAAAAAAATATACCCCCGATAGGTATGTGAGAGGTGAACGATATGTCTACAGCATCAAATGAAAATATAAATAAAACGAAAGAAGCCAGCCTTCAAATCACTGGAATGACTTGTGCAGCTTGTGCGACACGAATTGAAAAAGGTTTAAACAAAATGGAAGGTGTCGAAAAAGCTACTGTAAATTTAGCGCTTGAAAAGTCATCAATACAATATGATCCTTCAAAACTGAATGAAGAAGATTTCGAAAAGAAAATTGAGGCTCTCGGCTATGGTGTAGTGAAGCAAAAAGCTGAGTTTGATATAACTGGAATGACTTGTGCAGCTTGTGCAACCCGAATTGAAAAAGGATTAAATAAAATGGATGGTATAGCTTCTGCAAACGTTAATTTGGCACTGGAAAAAGCTGTAATTGAATTTAATCCATCAGACATTTCGATTTCAGATATTATTGCAAAGGTAGAAAAGCTTGGCTACGGTGCACATCAAAAGCAAGATGATAAAGAACAAATAGAATATCGTGAAAAAGCAATTAAAGACCAGAAACGGAAATTTATCATCTCGGCAATACTTTCTTTGCCTCTATTATGGACGATGGTTGCACATTTTTCCTTTACATCATTTCTATATGTTCCAAATTTATTAATGAATCCATGGGTTCAAATGCTCTTAGCGACACCCGTACAATTTATTATAGGCAAACAGTTCTATGTCGGTGCATATAAATCACTCCGTAATGGTAGTGCCAATATGGATGTACTTGTGGTGATGGGTACATCCGCGGCTTATTTTTATAGTGTATATCAAGCAATTGTTACTGCGGGTACACATCATGGTCCACATTTATACTTTGAAACAAGTGCCGTTCTAATCACGCTTATTCTTTTAGGAAAATTATTCGAAGCTAAAGCAAAAGGCCGTTCATCCGAGGCGATTAAAAAATTAATGGGGCTTCAAGCGAAAACAGCGAATGTTATTCGAGATGGCGTTGAAAAAGAAATCCCACTAGAGGAAGTAATGATTGGTGACACAATACTAGTGAAACCTGGTGAAAAGATACCTGTTGATGGAGAAGTAATCGAAGGTACAACAGCAGTTGACGAAACTATGCTAACAGGAGAGAGTTTGCCGGTAGATAAAAAAGTTAGTGATGTTTTATACGGTTCAACGATCAATAAAAATGGTTTTATCAAAATGACTGCTACAAAAGTAGGGCGTGACACGGCACTAGCTCAAATTATTAAAGTAGTAGAAGATGCACAAGGAACAAAAGCGCCGATTCAACGTCTAGCGGATAAAATGTCTGGAGTTTTTGTACCGATTGTAATAGGGATTGCTATCCTGACATTTTTAGTATGGTTTATCTGGGTTGATCCAGGGAATTTTACACAAGCGCTTGAAGTGTTAATTGCAGTTCTTGTAATAGCGTGTCCATGTGCACTAGGTTTAGCTACACCAACTTCAATTATGGCGGGTTCCGGACGCTCAGCAGAATTTGGTATTTTATTTAAAGGCGGAGAGCATCTAGAACAAACACAAGGCATTGATACAGTTGTTGTAGATAAAACAGGTACAGTTACACATGGTAAACCTGTATTAACGGATGTTTATACAGCAAACGGCCAAGATGAAGAGAAATTCTTATCGTTAATCGGTGCCGCCGAGAAACAATCTGAACACCCGTTAGCAGAAGCAATCGTACAAGGAATCCAAGATAGAGGCATTGAACTTGGGAAGGTGCAATTTTTCGAAGCGATTCCAGGATATGGAGTACAGGCAACCGTTTCAGGTCAAGGTGTTGTCATTGGTACACGTAAATTGATGCAACAATACGGAATTGATATCCAATCTGTTCTATCAGTGATGGAAAAACTAGAAAGCGAAGGAAAAACAGCTATGCTAGCTGCCATTAATGGTCAATATGCCGGTCTAGTAGCAGTTGCAGATACAATTAAAGATACATCCAGAGAGGCTATATCCCGCCTGCAAGGTATGCAAATCAATGTCATCATGATGACAGGTGATAACGAACGTACTGCACAAGCAATTGGTAAAGAGGTTGGAGTAGATGCAGTTATTGCAGAAGTACTTCCAGAAGCTAAAGCAGAAGAAGTGAAGAAGTTGCAGCAACAAGGCAAAAGAGTGGCAATGGTCGGTGATGGTATAAACGATGCACCAGCACTGGCAACGGCAGATATTGGTATGGCCATCGGAACTGGAACAGATGTTGCAATGGAAGCCGCGGATATTACATTAATTCGTGGAGACTTAAATAGTATTGCTGATGCAATTTTAATGAGTCAAAAAACGATGCGGAATATTAAACAAAACCTATTCTGGGCATTTGCTTATAATATTATCGGTATTCCAATTGCAGCAGCAGGATTACTGGCACCATGGGTAGCAGGTGCTGCAATGGCATTTAGTTCTGTATCAGTTGTACTTAATGCTCTACGACTGCAAAGGGTAAAATTAGAAAAAAAATAGATTTTTACAGTCAACACTCTCATATAAGTAGGTATGGTTATTTATATACCATACCTACGTATCGTAATGATTGTAAAACATAGAAGGAATAAGGTGAAAAATGGACATGGGGATCGAAGTTAAAAAAATTAAGATTGCAGTAAATGGAGGAATTGGGTTTGGGGCAAAACTTAATTCAAAACAACTTGTGACACTCTCTAAATACTTGAGTGATGGCGAAGAACTTGAGTTAACAACATTTCAGCAACTTTATATAGAAATACCTGAAGATAAGAAAGAAGAAATTTTCGAAGAGTTCCAGAGGGTTGGATTAGCATGTTATCCAGTAGGTAACTTCGTAAAAAGCTTAAGAACATGTAATTTTTGCAAAGGGGAAGAAGAGGAAGGGATGCCCGTTGCAAAAGAGTTAAATCGCCGTATTTCTGGCAAAGCTGTACCATTTACAGTAAAGGTAGCCTATACAGGTTGCCCGGTTGGTTGCGGTGAACCAATGCTAAGTGATATTGGGGTTATGAAAATTAAGGATAATTATAATTTATATGTTGGTGGAAAAGCGAAAGGGAAAGACGCCGAGGTTGGTACTTTATTGTTGGAGAATCTTACGCCCGTGGCATTGTATGATGCAGTAGAAAGAATGATTGCTTTATATTCAGAAACAGGTAAGAAACGGGAGACATTTTCTAAATTCCTTAAGAGAAATGGAATTAATCAATTAATCAATTAATCAATTAATAAGTTATTATATGTTTTATGTCATGACATTAAGTTGGTTACGCAACCTGATTCATTTAAAGTAGCAGTTTAACACCAAAATAATACAAATTAATGCTCCAAACATTATTGACAAATTTCAATAAAAGAATAAAATTAATATCAATTAATATCTGCATAACGAAGATTTGTTTAGACATTTCGGAGTATAAGAACAAAGGCTATGATAAGAAAGAGTAGCAATCATGTAAACAGACAGAAAGTTACCGGTTGTTGAGAGGTGCATGTTGAACGATTGTGAATACATCTTGGAGCTGTGTACCGAAAAGAAGTACTTAGTAGGCTACACCGGTTTAGCACCCGTAATCATGTGCTGCAAGTATCGTCAAATGACTGTACTTTCGAAGGTAAGTAATGTGAATTGCTTATAAATTAAAGGTGGTAACACGAGATGAATCGTCCTTTTGGCTAATCCAAAAGGGCGTTTTTTTATCTTTAAATACCTTGTTCTTATAGAACTTGCCATATTAGAAATAATATTCCAAGGAGATGTTAGTATGTTTGTAAAACCCGAAGAACAGTTAAAAATCATTATGAAAGGTGCGCATCAAATTGTAGACCAGGAAGAATTACTTGCAAAATTGGAGAAATCCTATGACTCGCAAAAGCCTTTAACGATAAAGTTGGGGCTTGATCCTTCTGCCCCTGATATTCATTTAGGTCATGCTGTTGTATTAAGAAAAATTAAACAGATGCAAGATCTAGGACATCATGTTGTGATCATTATCGGGGATTTTACTGGGCGTATTGGTGACCCAACCGGAAAAGCCAAAGGGCGTGTGGCTTTGAGTGATGAACAGGTGAAGGCAAATGCAAAAACGTACTGTGAACAAATCTTTAAAGTGTTGGATGCAGAGAAAACAATTGTAAGGTTTAATAGTGAATGGCTATCGAAATTAACGTTTGAAGAAGTAATTAAACTAGCAGCAACTACTTCGGTTGCAAGAATATTGGAACGGGATGATTTTCAAAATCGTTACAAAAATCAAGTGCCGATTGGAATTCATGAGTTTTTCTACCCACTTATGCAAGCATACGACTCAGTAGAGATTAAGGCGGATATCGAATTAGGGGGTACAGATCAAACCTTTAATGTTTTAATGGGTCGAACTCTGCAAAAACATTGGGACTTAGAGAAACAAGTAGCGATTTTTATGCCATTGCTCGAAGGACTTGATGGTGTAGAGAAAATGAGTAAAAGTCTTGGAAATTACATTGGCGTAAACGAACCCGCACAAGTAATGTTTAAAAAGGTTATGGAAGTACCGGATCAATTGATTATTAAATACTTTGATTTAGCAACGGATGAACACCCAGATGAAATAGAGAATATTAGAAATTCTATTGAGCAGGGGGTAAACCCGAAAGAGGTTAAAATTAAATTAGCTAAAATCATTACGAGTTTATATTGCGGAGAAGACGAAACAAAAAGAGCAATGGCCTATTTTGAAACAGCTTTTAGTAAAAAAGAAATACCAGATGATATCCCGGAATTATTAATAGAACTAGGTGCTGAAACAGTTCAAGATATCATTCCTCAACTGATAGAAAGAAAACTCGTAAAAAGCAAAAGTGAGTTTTTGCGATTAATTAAACAAAATGGTGTACAACTCAACAAAGAAAAATTAAGTGAACATGAATTAGACCGTGTACTTATGAATGGAGAAGTGTTGCAAATCGGTAAAAAGAGATTTATCCGTTTTATTAAATAATATATAAAGTTTTAATGGCGCTAATTCCACTATGAATTAGCGCAGGAGGGTGATAATACGCAAGCCTTAACCTGTAATCTCAATTGGTATAGCTATAATTTTGCTAGCAATTGATGTACTCTATTTAAAAGATAATGCTTAACGAGGAGTCCAATCAATAATCTTTCAAAAGTGTTGAAAAATTCAAATTTAAATTGACAAAGTTAAATAAAACGTTAAAATGATAAATAATTAATATTTGCATAACAAAGATTTGTTTAAGGCATTTCTGAGAATAAGAATAAAAGCTATGATAAGAAATAGTAGTAATCACTAAACAAACAGAAAGTTACCGGTCGATGAGAGGTGCGTGTTGAACGATTGCGAATTCATCTTGGAGCTGTGTACCGAATTGGGATTCCATAGTAGGCTGCACCGGTAAGGCATCCGTCATCTTGTGCTAAAGTATCGTCATTTGACTGTACTTACTAAGATAAGTAATGGAAGTTACTTATGAATTAAAGGTGGTAACACGAGTTGAATCGTCCTTTTGGTTAATCCAAAAGGGCGTTTTTTTTTATCTTTTTTTCTTATAAAACATGCAAAATTAGAAATAGATTCGAAGGGAGAAAATGAATGAATAAGGAAGAAAAAAGCAAGAAACTTCAGCGAGGTTTAGACAATCGGCATATTCAGTTAATTGCACTTGGAGGTTCGATAGGAGTTGGATTGTTTTATGGCTCCAGTGCAACCATTCAAATGGCAGGCCCATCTATTTTATTGTCCTATTTAGTTGGGGGATTAGTAATATTCACCATTATGAGGGCGCTAGGTGAAATGGCAGTAGAAGAACCGGTGTCAGGTTCATTTAGTACATATGCAAATCGATATTTAGGTCCATTTGCGGGATACTTAACAGGATGGACCTATTGGTTTATGTGGATTGTTGTTGGAATGGCGGAAATTACGGTAGTTGGCGTTTATGTGAATTACTGGTTCCCGGAAATCCCGCAATGGATAACAGCACTAGTTGTCCTGATTTTTATAACATTGATCAATCTAGCAAACGTAAAAGCTTTTGGAGAGTTTGAATTTTGGTTTGCGATGATAAAAATAGTGGCCATTATCGGAATGATTTTGCTCGGATTAGGAATCATCTTCCTGGGAATAGGAAATGGTGGCCAGGCAATGGGAATTGACAATTTGTGGAGTCATGGTGGTTTCATACCAAATGGAATAGAAGGTATATTATTGTCATTGGTTCTGGTCATGTTTTCATTTGGAGGAGTAGAATTAGTCGGAATTACAGCTGGAGAGGCAAAAAATCCAGAAAAATCGATTCCATCGGCCATCAATAATATCGTGTGGAGAATCTTAATTTTTTATATTGGTGCATTAGGAATTATGATGATTCTATACCCTTGGGATGAAGTTGGGATGAATGGTAGTCCATTTGTATTAATCTTTGATAATGTCGGCATTCCTGGTGCTGCCCATATTATTAATTTTGTTGTCATCACTGCGGCATTATCGGCTTTCAATAGTGGCTTATTCAGCACAGGTAGGATGCTATACAATCTATCACTTCAGAAAAACGGTCCAAAGTACTTCGGAAAACTATACAAGAATGGCAGTCCGAGACGGGGAATCTTGTTTTCGTCATTAATTTTGCTAGTGGCAGTAGTTCTGAATTATATTGTTCCTGAAAAAGTATTTTTGTATATTTCTGCTGTTGCAACGGTTGCGGTCATTACCAGTTGGACAATCATTTTAATTACACAATTGAAATTTAGAAAATCCAAAACAAAAGAGGAAGTTGAAAAATTAAAATTTAAAGTTCCTCTTTATCCTATTACTACTTATTTGGCACTAATTTTTTTAGCATTCGTCATTGTCTTAATGGCATTTATACCGGACATGCGAATCGCTCTGTTTGTAGCACCGATTTGGTTTATTATTCTTTATGTTGGATATAAAATTAAGGCAAAATAAATTCTGCAGGATAATCTTGAAAGTTTTCTTATACTAGTTATGAAAGCAGCCTATTTAGATTAAAAATTTTTGACTTTAGCAATACTGCCCATATTAACCTTGTATTAGAAAAGGGGAATAGAATATGGAAAACAATGTTTTTAAGGAATCGCAAAAAATATGATACAGATGAAAGAGTTGAATTAAGTAAAGTTATAGTGAAAGAAGTAAGACAAGAATTAGGAAATAGTAAAGCCAGCTCCCTACTAGATTATGGAAGTGGTACTGGACTAGTTAGTCTAGAATTAGCTGATTTAGTAGATTCTATCTTGTTGGTTGATTCCTCCAACAAAATGTTGGAGGTTGCGGAAGCAAAAATTGCTCACAATGGAATTACCAACGCAAAAGTGCTTTATTCAGATTTTACTCTGGACACTCCTGAACTTGAGGCTGACATCGTGTTAATGTCATTAGTCCTTTTACATATTCCAGATATTTATCAAATTTTACAGGAATTGTATAAAATTATAAATAATGGCGGCAAGCTGCTTATTATTGATTTTGACAAAAATGATAAAATAAATCACCCGAAAGTTCATAATGGTTTTTCACATGCAGAACTGAGACAAACATTATTGGAAGTCGGATTTAAATCGATTGAAATGAAGACATTCCATCATGGAAAGGGTATTTTTATGAATCAAGATGCCTCCATGTTTATTTCCAGCAGTGTAAAGTGAATGAGTGTATTTGTTCTACTTGGTTTAGACAAACTTTAATAACAATTTTTCAAAGATAGTCCTGTAATTAGACCAACTCAAAAATAACAGAAATTATTCATAATGAATGTTATTCGAAAAACTATAATCCAGCCTTTAATGGGTATATTAAAATTTAGAGGTGATTATAGTGAGCAAAGAAAAAGGAAACGACAAACAAAGAATAAATGTAGAATTAGGTGGAATGGATCTTTTTGGGACAACTTCCAATGCAGAGGTTGGAGGTTACAAGGCTTCTGGTGATATCGAAAATGCAGGGAGATTAGATAAAGGCTTCCAAAAAGTTGAAGATGATGACCTTCACGCAAAAGCTTCTTTAAAAGAAGGCAACCAAGAGGGATACTAGTGATATTGCTTTATTTGATTTACTATATTGTAAAGAACTTTCCCACCTAAATGGGGAAGTTCTTTATTTATGTTTGAATAGAAAACTCGGTAAAACGTTAAGTATTACTGTGTAAAAGCGTGCCTTTATTCCTATACTAGGTATTACTTCCAGATTTTGGAGTATAAATGAGGTAGAGGGGGGAGCTTTCTATCACGAAAAAAATACTCTTATTCTGTGACCCGGGAATTGATGATTCGTTGGCCATTATGTATGGAATACTAGACCCAGAAATTGAGCTTGTTGGTATTGTGGCAAGTTTCGGGAATGTAACAAAAGATCAAGCGACTGCTAATGCTGCTTATTTACTGCAATTAGCAGGTAGGAGCGACATTCCAATTATCCCTGGCGCATCTATGCCTGTACAAGAAGAAGTTACGATATTTTACCCAGAAATCCATGGTCACAACGGGATTGGTCCAATTCAACCACCCAGTAATTTTCAGTATCATATTTATCCTTTTGACAGCATTCGCGCTATTATTGAAAAATATGGCAATGAGCTCATTATAGTGGATACTGGCCGTTCAACCACCCTGGCAGCTGCATTTATTCTATTTCCCGAACAGATTAAACTGGTTCATTCTTTTTATGTAATGGGTGGTGCTTTTTTTGTTCCAGGTAACGTAACCGCACTTGCCGAAGCAAATTTCTATGGGGATCCAAGCTCATCTAATTACGTTTTAAAATATGCCCATAATCTAGTAATAACCCCTTTAAACGTTACGCAATCTGCGGTTCTTACCCAAGAAATGGTCAATGCCATCTCACAAAATAAACAAAATGTCTATGCTTTCATGATGGATCCCATTTTCAAATATTACTACGAATTTTATAAGAAATCTGTACCTGGCATTCCCGGGACACCGATACATGATCTTCTAACTTTGATGGTAGTCAAAAATCCTGCAATCGTTGATTACATACACTATGATGCAAAAGTTATTGAAGTGTCAGAAGCAAAGGGAATGTCTTATATCGATTATCGTCCAACTAGTAAAAAAGGGCGAACAAGAATCGCCGTCAACCTTCATTATAAAGCTTTTACAGAAGAATTTAGAAAGGTTATGTTGCAAGAATAGTTAATAGTTCCCGACCATTTAATTATTGTCTTGAGTTAAGCCAAAAAAGGGAGCAAACCATTGGCATGAAACTCATGGTTGCTCCTATAGTACAATCATTTCTGGTCGAATAAACTTAAAAAAACATCAACAATTTCAGGGTCAAATTGTATGCCTTTATTTTTTCGAATTTCATCGAGAGCATATTCTAAGTCAAACTCATCCCGATAAACACGTTTTGTTGTCATTGCATCAAAAGTATCGGCAATTGCTACAATTCGGGCAAATAAAGGAATTTCGTTTCCTTTCAGTCCTGTTGGATAACCTCTTCCATCGTATCTTTCATGATGATATAAAACAATATCCAAAATTCCATTTTTATGGAAATCTCCAATATGTTTAATCATATTATGTCCAAGTGTTGGATGGCTTTTAATGATTTCATATTCTGCATCATTTAGTTTTCCCTTTTTCCCGAGTATATCTTCCGGTATTCCTATCTTCCCGATATCATGCAGCAGTGCCCCTTTACGTATAATTTCGCAACTCGCTTGAGGTAAATTCATTTTCTCTGCAATTTGGACAGCATATTCAGCCACGTTCTCAGAATGGTGCAACGTATAAGGATCTCTCGAATCTAAAGTGTTGGCTAATGCTGTAGTTAGTTCTAAATTATCCTGTTCAACTTTTTGGACATATTTCATTAGTCCAGAGGAGATGAGGGTTATTAAAAGGTAGGTTAATAAATGAATTAGAAAAATTCCGAAATTAGAGTCTGTGTCCGGTATCAGTAAATACCTGCAAGTTACAGTAATTACGGTAAATAATGTTAAAAACCAAATAGACTTATTATAAAAACCGATACCTAGGCATATAACAGATAAGATATACAAGATGTAAAAATTGCTTTCACCTTTAAGAATGATACTGTTTAAGAAGATGCTAAAAGCCAATATGATAAAAAAACTATAACGAAAATAGATTGGGTTATATAACGGTCTATTAAATAATTGTTTAATCATAGATCCTCCAGTTCAGCAGGAATCAATTTGTCTAAACGCTTCCAATATAATTATGTCCTAAATTATTGGAGGACAATCATTTTGTAGTAAAAGTGGTCAGGAGATTAGTCCAAAATTACAAATATTTCACTTTGAGTATGTTGACAAACATTTCAAAAAATAATATTATGAAAATCCTGCCAATCAAAGGGTTGGTATTTAGGGAACTGTGAAAAGTTCATTCTTCTGTGAAAGGGATGGATACAATGAATAAAGAGCAATTAATGGAAAGTGCACGTAACATGAAGAGGCATGCTTATGTACCCTACTCGAAATTCCCTGTAGGTGTAGCATTACTCTTAAAAGATGATACTGTTATTAATGGTGTAAACGTAGAAAATGTTTCATTGGGTGCAACAAATTGTGCTGAAAGAACAGCTATATTCACAGCTGTCGCAAATGGCTACAAAAAAGGGGACTTTCAAGCGATTGCTGTAGCGGGGGATACAGTAGATTTTCTTCCACCTTGCAGTATTTGCAGACAAGTGTTGGCAGAATTCTGTTTACCTGAAATGCCAGTATATTTAACTAATGAGAAGAAGGAAATCTTGGAATTATCATTAAAGGATTTACTTCCATACGCATTTACCGATCTAGATATGTAAATTTCTAAAGCAAGATATAAAAAGGAGGACAAGTTTTGATACTTCGTATCAAAGCTTGTCCTCTTTATTATTTAGAACTGTTCCTACTGAATCGTTAACTAAAAAGAAGGTTGATTTTAACTGAATTGGGCAAACTAAACCTAATATGTATTAAGGTGTGATTTAATTGATAAAGAGTCTTTCCATTATTTTATTGGGCATCAGTATTTTATTTTTAGAATCTACTGATGGAGAGGTTTGGGCAAGTGTCCAACAAACAAATCCTTATTTTGAAGACCATTCTAGAAGAGTTGGCTATAAAACGGTAGATGAGGCAGTTAAAGAATTTGAAAGGAATTGTAACTGTGAGGTAAAGCTACCTACAGTGATGCCCGAGATTGCATTTACACATGGATTTAGCGCAATTTATGATGATAAAAAAAATGGTGTAAATCAAGTTCTGCAAATACGATTCGTAAATAGAAAGTTAAAAAGCAACAATTTTAAAATTGAAATTCGAAAGGATAAATTGGGCATGAAAGGGGAGGAAGTTACTCTGCAAGACGGGACAAAAGGCATTTATTCAGAAAATCATCTGTTTACTTATTTGGTATTTGAAAAAAATAACTTACAATACCAAGTAGGACTTGATAAAAATCTTGCCAACCCAGATACAATAAAAGTTTTAATGGAAGTAGCAGATTCAATACATTAACAAATAGAATATTGTTACTAAATTGGCATTAATCCAAAAGAGATTGATGCATTTTTTTTTGAGCCTAGATTAGCAAGAGTCTAAAAAATAGGTAAATTATGGTATGGTTAATGAAGCTGCCGTAGTTGTATATGATACTTCACACGTATACTGGGCAATTTTGAGTCGCGCAAAATATGAACTTATACAACAAGTTTCAATAGTTGAACGGGGTAGCAATGAATCGAAAAAAATGTTTCTTGTATGGAGGAAAAGATATGGAATTGAAGCTAATACTTAAAACGTTAAGAAACGAAGAATTGGGAAGTGTAAATTGATTAGACATGGATTCGTTGATTGATGATCTTTTATCCAATATTGGTGCTGTTGACCCGGAGCTTAGGGATCACCTAATCTACCCGACTTTTATGAGATTAATTGACGAACGTATGTTTATAAATGCTTTTCATCTAAACTTGTCTTAAAGATATAGTGAAATTGTAACTTCATCAAAATGCTTACAAATAATACTTCTATTACATATTAAAAATTTACCCTTTTAGCTCGTGAGCCAACTCTGGCATGATTTACAAGCTTTTCATATTTTTCTCAAGACTGTCCCCGGACAATTTTGATAGCAGGAGCGGTATTGGGTTCCGCCATGAAGTCTAAAACATATATATATAGAAAAAGCTAACGGGAGAGGAATCATTGGACAAACAAAATAGCAGCTTCCGCTGGGTGATCTTTGCTTCTGTAATCTTTGCCTATTTAATAATGGCCAGCCAACGAACAGCTCCAGGTCTAATAACAGACCAATTGATGAACGATTTTAATGTAACTGCTACAACAATCGGTTTACTGGCAAGTATACAATTTTTCGTATATACCAGTTTGCAGATTCCAATGGGGATTTTAGTCGATCGCTATGGGCCTAATTTTTTTCTAATTACAGGAGCTTTTCTTACAGGTATAGGTACAATCACTTATAGTTTAAGCACACATGAGGTTGTCCTGTTCCTTGCGAGGATTTTGACTGGTGTTGGAGATGCAACTATCTGGGTTAGTTTAGTATTAATTTTGAGTCAATGGTTTAATGCAAAGGAGTTTTCTCGATTAATCGGTGTAGCAGGTATGACGGGAAGCCTTGGTTTCCTATTAGCAACAGTACCTTTTTCAGCATTCGTAGACTCGCTTGGTTGGAGGAATTCCTTTCTATCAGTAGGTGTTTTGTTATGTATGATTGGAATTCTTCTTTATTTCACACTAGTGAAAAAGCCAAATCAAACATTTTTAAAAAAGCAAGAAGCACAGAATGAAAGAACATTGGATTTATTGCGAAGAATATTCTCAAGTAGGCAGGCATGGGCGTTATTCATGTGTCACTTTGGAATTGTCGGTGGATATATAGGTTTTATCGGTTCATGGGCAGTTCCTTATGGGATGGATATGTATGGAATGTCACGGATTGATGCTAGTCAGCTTATTATGATTAGTCTTGTCGGGGCACTTATTGGAGCACCATTGATTGGCTGGGTGTCAAGTAGGTTGGAAAAGATCAAATTGCCATATGTATTATTTCACATAATCATTTTATTGTGCTGGTCTACTTTTCTCTTATTTAAAGGTCAACCACCTTATTTCTTACTAATTATACTTTTCTTTACCATTGGTTTTGGATTTGGTTCAAATTCATTAACTTTCTCGGCAGTTCGTCTATCTTTTCCAGTAAAAGAATCTGGTCTTGTCTCTGGTTTTGCTAACACCGGGGGCTTTCTAAGTGCTGTACTATTGCCAAGCATTTTTGGAAAAGTGTTAGATTTATTTCAATTCTCTTCCGATAATATTGGGTATGGCTACTTTTTCGGTTTTATTACCCCGGTTCTTTTCTCAATCATAGGAGTAATCGGAGTGATTTTACTTAAGGAAAACTGGAAGAAATCAGGTGATTTATAGTAGGACATTAATCATCAATAGGTGCTATTTATTTAAGTTTTTGAAGACGCTACTCTAGAAGCTTGCTTTTTTACTTCTCGAATAAGCAGGTTTGAATTAAGTCGATTTAAATGACATCAAACCACAGAGGAGATTGATTTACTGGCTCTAGAATCAAGGAATATAAGCAACCCCCCTTTAATCAGATTATTTATGATCAAAGGAGGGTGATACAAAATTCATTAATTAGTATTTAACTGCTTAATGAACACTTTTTTTAATCAGTTGCCAAACTATAAATAAAGTTGTGGTACTAATAGTTATATTCTATTTTCGTTAGTGCCCAGTAGTTGTGGTTGAATCGCCTGCAGTCGTTTTTGATATAGAAGGAGTTGAACTTAGAGTTGATTTTATCCAAGTAGAGGTAGTTATTATATTTATATCTTCTGTAGCAGTTGATGTTTTAGAAGGAGTTGAACTTGGAACTGAAGTTGCATCTTTCCCAATCCCGAGTTCTATTTATCTTCGCAAATTTATATTTCAATACACCAATCGTTTTCGTGCAATTAGACATTTGAATCAACTAATTCTTTTTAATTCAAATAAGAGAAAAAGGGGAGTATTAGTAGTATATTAAGTTAAGTTGCCTATCTACATTAAAACAGCCAGGTAACCCAATAGTATAAAATTACTAATGTAAATATTAAGGTTGGTGGTATAACCACTAACGTTACTTTGATATACTCCCACCACGTAATTCGGACTTTACCATCTCTGATAATATGCATCCAAAGCAAAGTAGCTAGAGTACCTATCGGTAAAATTAATGAGCCGATATCACTGCCAATTACGTTTGCTAGATAGGCTACTTTTAGAGATAATGCATCAAGTGGCATGTTGGTTAAAGTCATGGTTCCTACCATAAGGGCTGGATGGTTGTTAAAAATATTCGATAAAACGGTTAATAATATTCCCATCAATACACTGGTGTTTAGAAGGTTCCCTGTAACCATGGGACTCATAAATCCAATGAGCCATTCTGTTAACCCGATGTTATTTAAACCGTATATTATGACATACATGCTGAAGGCAAATACGATAATATACCATGGTGTTTTCTTTAGCATATCGATCGGTGAAATTTTAAGGTAGATCCATCTCCACGACAACAGTACAAGTGATCCTAATACAGCCATAGTGGAGATGGGAATATCCAGATAGGAAGCAAGAAAAAGACTTAAACGTACTACTAATACGAATATTAGTATATTGCGCATAAATTTTGAACGATTCTTTACTGTGATTTTCGACAAATTTTGCTTAAGTGGATGATAGGAAGGTTCAGTTAAACCTTTTACATTAGTTGGAATGGTTTTTGGCAATACTTTTTTAAATCGCAGGAACAATAGAAGAACTAATAACAATAAACCAAGCGTTGCTGGAACAAACATCATTGCAGTATGTGAGTATAAGCTCATATCTACTATTTTGAGTGCAATTAAATTTACTATATTACTAACGCCTATTGGAGCACTGGAAGCTGTAGCAATTAAACCACCCGAAAGTAGATATGGTATTTTTTGATGATTTTTTAGCCCCATATTATTTAATAGCATTAACAATATTGGAGTTGTGATTAATATACTGCCATCATTGTTAAAGAATAATGTCATGAGAAAACTTAATAAATTTGTATACCAAAATAGTCGTATACCAGATCCTTTGGCTTTTTCTGCAAGTTTCTCTGCAACCCATGAGAAAAAGCCAAAGCTTTCTAAGACAATTGCCATAACAATTGTTGCCATGATTGTAATTGCTGCGTCGGTTATCGTATCGGTTATAATTACTAAATCACTCAGAGATACACTACCAGCCAGAACCACAATGACAGCACCTATTGTAGCGGGTATTGCTTCGTTTATTCCCCTTGGTCTCCAAAGGATAAATAGTAGGGTGAGTAAAAAAGTGGCAATGGTTATCAAAACCATTGAGTGCATATAATTCTCCCTTTCTTTTTGGCTCGTTTTCGATAATCTGCAAGACTAACAAGATAGTCCGAATAGATGTTCAATTATTTCCTCCCTCCGCAATTTTTTATAATTCCCTATATTAATTATATGTATCTTGTATTGGAAGGTCGGTTCTTTTAACTAGTATTTAGAAGATTTTTGAGAGTATTAAAACAAAAGAGTATAACTGACAAATTAGATTACTAGCAAGTGAAAAGGAACAAGAGAAATAAGCTAATTCTAAGCCTTTGTCGAGAATATGTATTCTAATTTCATGTAAATAGTAGTGATAGGATCCTAAATTTCTAGGGAAAGAAAAAGTTTTCTCTAATTTGGTTGAAAAAAAATGGTATTAGGCAAATCCCAAACATTTTTATTACAAAAAATTCAACCTCAATAAGAACCATTTCCTATAAATCACCATAAAATTTAATGTACGATATGAAAAAATTGAAATATCGTTTTCTAAAAACACTGAACGTGTAGTAGTTGTTATTAATCAAGGATAGAGAAAATCATGAGTCTTAAATGATGCACCTCTCGGTTGAAGGAGAAAAGGGAACTTTTAAGGATTTCGTCCATCTATATTTTCCAAATGATATCTTCGGTAAGCAGTCAGCTAGTTAAAATGGACTTTTTAGGATTTTAAAGATTTGTTCAGTAAAATATTACAAAGCAGGAAGTACAATCTAAATAAAACATAGAAATATAAATTAAATTGCAATCTCACTAATAAAAAATTTTCCTATTCTTAATTTGTTTTTTGTTCATTTTTTCTAATTGAACCCCCAACATATTTTGTGAAAATAGGCGATTGACTAAAAAGTATTGTTCTAGAGACATATAGATAATTTGACTAAAAATTTAGGAGGCAAAATGATGAATAAAGGAAACGTTCTTCCGTTAGTTGGAAAAGTCATTCGTGTAGACAGAGGTGGACCAGAATCAAGCGTTGGATTATTATTACATGCTGGTGATGACTATATTGCCGTAATGGTCGAAGAACCGGTTTATCTGGTGAAGCAAGGTAACAATGGAGAGTATGTATCAGAAGAAGAATTTAAAAAAGGTGGGAATAATGGTAATCAAGTAGTAGGTTATAAAGATTTTTCTGTTATTTATTATCAAACACAACACATAAAAAGCATTTCACAAGATGCTAGAAAAAACTTATATGTATCCCTTGCAGCACCGGATACTGAGAATTTTGAATTCATTCAGGATCCAATTTTTAGAGAAGTGTTAGACAACATGAAATACCAGTGGGTAAAAATTAACCGTGGCGGCCCTGAGAAAATTGAAGGTATTCTATTTGAAGCTAACAATGACTTTATTGTTGTAATTAAAAATGAAGAAATTGTTCGACTTTCTATGTTCCATGTTCGTAGTTTAAGCTATTCGGTATTAAAAGTAGAAGATCCGATTTTAACTGAAGCAGCGTATGCTAACAACAATTCGAATGACAGTAATAATTCGAATGAATAGAAGCAAAAATCGGAATAATCATTAATTTAAACCTTAAAATACGGTAACTGAATAAAAAGAAAGAACAGGAGGACCCCCGGTTGATGATGAAAGATTTGAGACAATCAATAGGGGGACTCAAAGGTGCAGTAGTTCGCTTGTTTTTTAGTGACAATCAATTTATAGAAGGTACTCTAATAGCTGTTAAAGTAGATCACCTTGTAGTTGAAGCAAATGAAAAAGTTTTTTACATTGCATTAAAACAATTATATGGAATATCAAAAAATGCGAAAGATAATCGAGTTTCAAGACAAAACCCGCCTTTTATTGATAAAAATCGTTTAACAGATGTTCTCAACTCGATGAAATATAATATTATTACAATCAACGGGATGTATAACAAATTATTAGTAGGTTTGCTCATTTCCATCTCTGAAGATTGTATTATGCTAGTTAATCGAGATGAATTACATTTTATCAATTATTCCTCTATTTTTAATGTATATGATGGAATTTACGAACAAGAGAAAATACAAAGTGATTCTACATTAGAACTTCGATCAAAAGTCAAACAGAATACCGAACAACTAATAGAAACTCCAGCTATTTTAATCCCCTTAACTCTTGAACCAGTGCAGGATAAGATAGCTGAGAGTTCTTTTTTAGAAAAGAATCCAAGTCCAAGTCATGAAAATATACATGATGAAAATTGGTTGGAAATAAAAGCGACGGAACTTTCTATCACTGAAAATCCAGTAACAAAAAGTGATGGAAATTCACCTATGAGTTCTCAAAAAAGATCGGTTGTGGAGACTGAGCCTGATAAACAACAAGAAAAAGTGTTTTTGGAATCGAAAGATAGTAGTCAGTCTAAGGTGAAGGAAGTTGTGTTAAGTTCTCAAGCAGATCAGCTCATTATGAGTTCTAATGATGTAAATCTAAAACCATTGACTGTGCACAATGTAGAAAATGAAATAGTGAATGAAAATCAATTGATTTCCAAATCTGACTACGTGACTAAAGAAACTAAAGAAGAATTAATTCAACAACCTCCTAACGAGGAAATTGACGATCAACTCGTTATTCAAGAAAGTATTAATGAAAAGTTGCAACCTCTCTGTAATGTTGAAGACAACTTCATAGACATGGAACTAAAAGAAGGAATTGAAGAAGTTACAATTGAAGAAAAAGAAATATTATCAGATAAAATCGTGATAGTTACTAATGTGAAACAAGAAGATTTGTTAGCTCATGAAAGCATTAATAATCAAGCATTACTAAATGAGAAAGAACTAAATAAACATCTAGACCCACACTTTAATCAAATGAATCATAATGGGCTGGAGGAAGGTCTTCATAATTTGATGAATAAGGACAGTGAAGCTGTACCTAAATCATATTTAGGTGGCACTTCGATGAAGAAGAAATTCTATTTAATTGAACCTTTATCAAAACATAAAATTAAACAATCGCATGAACTCAAGAATATACCTTTCGAAACAGAAACCCATTCAAATTGTCCAACTCAGGATGAAAGAATTCTGGAGAACCTTATGGCTATTCCTTGTCAAACCCCTCCTTTAGAAATGAAAGTTAAATCAGACACATTGCAAATGGAAAATCATAAATCATCATTGGATGAAAAGGTACTTTTTGAAGCTCAATATTTTGCACTAATGAAACATGCAGAAAGAATGATGGATTCGATTGATTCGTCTCAAAATGGCATCAAAAACATCAGTCCAGAAGGAAAAGTTATGATTAAAAATCAATATTTGTCTTTGTTTAAAAGTGCCAAAAAAATGTATATCCAATTGAATGAAGAACGTAATAAAAGGTTTGTTCGAATGTAGCTGGCTAAAAATGGATAAAACATTATACATTGATTTTATAAATCAAGTTGACCTAGAAAGTAGTCTTTGTTTCTAAAGGGGGAGAAATTTTGGTTGTATTAATGCAAAACTATAAAAGAGAAATTGTTAAGATTGAAATTTCAGGTGGCAAATTCATAAATGGCGCTCTAATCGATTCAAGTAGTCAGATTGTGGTAATTTATAATGGGAAAAAGTTTGTCTATATTCCAACAGAACATATTAAAACTTTCCAAATAGACGACGATAATGAAGATGATATACAACAACCAACAGAAGCTCCAAGTATTGGTTCGCAAATGACTAGTGACGAAATGACTTTAATGCAAATTTTGACCCAAGCAAAAGGAAAGAATGTTGAAATTTTTGTTACAGGTGATTTATCGTTTCATGGTACGATTACTGCTATTATGGATGATTACTTTGTATTTGAATCGCCTGTATACAAAACAATATTCATTTCCAGCAAGCATTTAAAATGGTTAATTCCTTATACTGAAAATCATATACTATACGACTTAACTAAAGATCCAAAAGATCAAACAAAGAATGTTCAATCAAATTATGCAGGCAATTTCTCTTCTCAGATAGACCAGTTTAAAAACAAATTGGTTGTTCTCAATCTCGGCGAGAATATTACTGATATTGGAAAAGTGAAAAATGTTAATAGTAAAATGGTAGAAATTGTGCTTGCTGATTCTAAGTTAGCTTATTCAAACATAACTCATATTAAAACAATACAGGTAGTATAAAAAGTGTATTCTTCATTTAGGCCAGTGCACATTAGTTCTCCAATGGAATGTATTCAATAGAAGAACTAAATGATAAATAATATATGAAATCGTGCACAGAGAACATTTTTGAGCTGTACCAACTATACTTACGCTTTGAAAAAATATAGTTTGTAAAGTTGTAAATAACATGGATCAAATTCAATGACTCTATCATAAGCTTTTGTGAAGAAGAACATATTACCTATGAACGGGTGTTATGTTCTTTTTTATCTTGACTGCAGGATTTAACGCATATTCCAATCTATGATTCAATTTAAAACGTCGATTCTTTGACTACACTACATTATATTAAGAAGAAACAACTTAAGCTTCTTTTAATAGTAATTTATGTTTGATAAAAATAAATGATTGGTATAATTGCGGAGTTTTTATATAAAAAATAAAATATATTCCATATACGTTTTTCCCTAAAGAAATGAGCATTTATGCAGTCGATTCAATCTATTTCGAGAGGATTCCTTATACCATGACAATCTTCTGTAATATTTTCAATAAAATATTATATAAACATACTACTTATTATCGTGAACTCTTACACCTTTGATAAAAAGAAAAACAAAATAGAATGTATAAGAAAATATATTGGTAAAAGCTGAAACGATGAGCTTAACTGTAAATTAGTTGGAAAGTCCTTCTTGATAGTTCAGTAATTTCAATTTATGCTTATTATAGATGTTTAGTAGTGAAAGGGGTCATCGGAATGTTTAAAAATTTAGTAGGGAATGCGGTTGGAGACGCATTGGGGTTAAGCGATATCGGTCAGGTCATCAAGCCTGAAGATTATAATAAAACTGAATCGGATGATTTCATTTTAACAGAGGACGGAGAAAAGATTTTCTTCCTTATCAAATCTAAATCGGATGAATATTGCTTTACAAATTTGGCTTTATTACATTTAGATGGGGATTCTGCACTGAGTAAAAAACGTGTGCTAAAACGCTATGATTACTACAAGCATCAAATCGAAAATGTAATGCTGGAGACAGCCGGTACGATTGATCTTGATATTGAAATCAAGTTTAACATTGGACATAACTCGTTCTCTATAGATATTGCCAAGAAATTTGGAGTTGAGATTGCAGACCTTTATAAATCTTTACTAGCCATTTCTAAAATACAAGAGAAGAACACTCGATTAAATGATTTTGCAAAAGAAGCAGTATTAATTGCGCGTGATGTAAATTACGGTACAAGAAATACAGACACACCAACAAATATCGAATTCAACAAAATTGTTAATCTTGCGAATTCCTGGTTGAAGCAAACATACGATCAAAACGAGAAGAAGGACTTCTCAGACGTATTCCAAAAATATATACAAAACTAACTTCTTAGTTATTCAGCGTTAATCCGATGGGTTAACGCTATTTTTAATAAACTAGTATGTCATAAGTAAAAGTTATTGGAAATTATAAATATTATAAAATTACATTATGATTAGCCGTTGTTTAATATTGGTAATGTAGCTGTTATTTTTTATATTGAATGGAGGAATTCTCAATGTCATTTATTTTCAAAGCAATTGACCATATTCAACTCGCTGCTCCAAAGGGCAGTGAGGAAGTGGCAAGAAAGTTTTATAAGGGAATTTTAGGATTTAAGGAAATCGAGAAACCAGAAGAGTTGAAAAAAAACGGCGGAGTTTGGTTTGCATTCGGCAATGTCAACCTTCATATCGGCATCGAAGAACCATTTACTCCAGCAAAAAAGGCACACCCTGCTTTTGAAGTTGAAAATATTGAAGCTTTGAAACAACATTTAACAAATAATGGAATAGAAATAATGAAAGATGATAAACTTCCGGGCGCCAAAAGGTTTTATGTAGCTGATCCATTTGGAAACCGTTTAGAGATATTGACATGGTTAGGATAAGTTTCTTCTTGTTATAAAAATACGGAATAAGTTAAAAAATAGCTTAAGCGAAAAATTCGTCGAGCGGGGTGTTCAATTGAGATTACAAAGGAACATTACAGGTTTGACCAGTGGGGAAGTCAAACACAATCAGATGGATGGACAACTTTTTCAGAGATCAGGTTACGAGATAGCCAGAAAAGTTAATGGCAAAGTACTTCAGTGGATTCCTCAAAGCTACCCATTAAACTATTTTCGAATTGTCTTGGAAATAGACAAGAAAATAATTTCAATCTTGCTGCATGAATATTTTCCTTATGTTGCAATTGCTTCAACTTATGATGAGCTCTCTATCCAATTTATGGACTATGAAGACGTAGAGCTGGAACTTAAGCCATATTATCCTGTTCTAAAAGAAGCCTTCTTAAATGAGCCTTTTAATTCAAAAGCACATAATTTATCGGACATTGAATTAAATAATGCAAAATACTGGCGTCCCAGAACAAATGGAGAGGTTATTTTTAATTGTTGGGATTAAGTCTTTTAGGATACTTATTTTGAATAATTAAAATGTCTAGCAAAACATGTTTACCAGACATTTTAAAGGACTTATATCGTGCTAATCCATGATCACAAGTCCTAATAGTGTTGCGAATTGAATGGCCTGATTTGATGAAACCTTACATCCGTTTAGATTTGGAATTGAGACATTCAACTCTTCGAAGGTAGAAGTACTGAGATCGATGCCTTTCAGCGATGTTTCTTCAAAATTTGCTCCATCTAAATTGCAACTTTTAAGTTCGATATTTTTTAGTTTGCAATCGTAGAAATCTGTATTTTTTAATAAAGATTCTTGAAAAATCACTTTTTCAAGTTTTGAGTTTCCAAACATCGAGAGATTTAAAACTGAATCTTCGAATTGGACGTTTCCAAGACGAGATTCGGTAAAGTTAACGCCTAATAGCTTACAATCTACAAATCTTACCCGATGAATCGAGGACTTGCTTAAATTCGCATTAGAGAAATCACATTTTTCAAAATAGATGTCAGTCAAATCAATATTTTCAAAATCAGTATGATTAAATCGGCAATTTTTAAGCGTCATTTGTGATAATCTACCTCGATGTATCGCTTCATTTTCGAAATTTGCATGTTGTATTTCACATAATTCTAATTCCGGGTATTCTTCATGAAAAATATCATGAAAGTTTCGACTCGATAAATCTGCTGGTATTTTAGGGGATTCAATTTTCATTCCATGACCTCCGTTATGTATTTGATGCAATCAGAGCTACCATTAATAAATTCAATCTAATTTTCTGCTTTAACTATAACACTAAGTAAACCAAAATTATATGAGGTGTTCGCTCTTAGACAGCCCTGCTTTACAGCACACCAATTCATGTCCTATTATAAAGAATTGAAACGATAGATAAATGTAGATTGTTGATTATGGCCTTATCAAATGTAGAAGGGAAATCCTTGATGACAATAAAAAGATTGAATCCTAAAGTTGATGAATTTTTAAATAATACTAAGAATTGGAAAGAAGAATTCGAAAGGTTAAGAAATATTGTTCTAGACTGTAATCTAAACGAAGAATTTAAGTGGATGCACCCGTGCTACACGTTTGAGAAGAAAAACGTTGTATTGATCCATGGTTTTAAAGACTATTGTGCGCTTCTGTTTCACAAAGGTGCCTTGTTAAAGGATCCAGCCGGGCTGCTCGTTCAACAAACGGAAAATGTACAGGCGGCGCGCCAGATTCGCTTCACCAATTTGCAAGAAATAGTTGAGCTGGAATCTATCTTGAAAAACTATATTCATAATGCCATTGAAGTTGAAAAGGCTGGTTTAGAAGTAAAGTATAAGAAGAATACAGAACTGGATATTCCTGAAGAACTTCAATCGAAGTTTGATGAATTGCCTGGGTTAAAATCTGCTTTTGAAGCATTGACACCAGGGAGACAAAAAGCATACATTCATCATTTTTCTACACCCAAACAATCCAAAACTAGAATTTCAAGAATTGAAAATTGCTTGGAAAGAATTTTTAATGGTAAGGGATTAAAGGATTGCACTTGTGGTCTATCTAAAAGGATGCCTAACTGTGATGGTTCACACAAGCAAGTACAATAATATCTTAAAATTAATATGCATATTATGAAGGACACTCCTTTCTATTTGAAATTGTGTCCTTCATACTTCATACCCGTAATGATGTAATGATTCGTGCGAACTCTATTAAAATTGATCGTCTGGATGCAGGTTATTTTGCATTAGTGCTTGTACATTGCTAATTTGTTGTATCGAAGCAAGTTCGGTTTTATACCAGCCTTTTTCGTTCATTATTTCAAAGAGCTTATACTGGTTTGAACTTGCGTTTTCAAAGCAATGTTCATAAATTTCGCGAAGCTGTTTATGTCTGGTTTCTAATAATGTATTGCTGATACTGCGACAGCGGCCTTTCTCGAGCTCCAAACAAAGCTGAAGCATTTCACGGTCAGTTAATCCGCGTCCTGCAATATTATTTGGCATAAAATCACCCTTTGCTAGTTATTGAATGTTCCGAGTACGATTAAAATATTGAGAAAGTTCAGCAATTTTTAGCTGGTGTTGTTCCGCCATTTCCTCGAGTGTCTTTCTTAGCTCCAGGTCGTCACAATGTGATGCACACCAATTTATTGTTTTTGCCGTTATCTCCTCTGCACGGATTTCATCTTCTATAAATGCCAATTCCTTCATCGTAAGGGCGGTCATCCTATTTCACACCTCCGAACAATTTGATGTTTTTTAGTATTGTTTGAAAGAAGAGAATTTATCCTTTCAATCTATTCTAACCATCTCGATTTTAAAACATTTACTTTTCACTGCTAAAAATTTATGAGTTATTGGAATACGAAGCATTCTCGTCAATATTGATCAAGGTTGATATTCAAGATTAATAATGTAATATTGTTAGCAAGGAGTTGAATATCATGTTTTTGTTATTTTTACCGGTTATTCTATTAACTATTCTTTACACTATGAACATCTACTTTTTACTTCAAAAAGAATTGGCTTTAATTTGGAAGAAACTAACTTTATTTTTTAATATTGCAGCTTTGATTTGTAGTATGCCAAGTTTTTATACAATATCGATTGTATCTTTATTAAGTACGATGGATACTAACCAAAATTGGAATGCATACCTCATAACCATAGGGGCATTTATTTATTTCTTTGTAGTTAATATCATCTTGTCGTATTTACTAATAAAGAAGAAAGCAGTTAAAATTAGTAAAACCGAAATCACCGAAGAGGATATCGTTGGTACATATAACAATAAAAGTTTAAAAATGTTTGGCTATATTTTCTTATATATTACTGCTGGGATATTATTGTATAGAACAATCACCGCAGATGGGGCAGAAGTGTTGTTTGTAAAAGGAGCTCCAACAGCTGAAATTTATGCATTCTATTTTATACTATTTGTATTTACGACAGTGGTTACAGTTTTAATCGTTAGTCAAAAGAATAGAATGATCATTTTATCGACTACCATTTCACTAGGCTTGATTTTCGCATTTGTAACGGCTCTTCACTTTATTATCAAACCAACTTATTATTCAACTTTATCGAATGAGGATAAACAAGTTTATACTGAACTAAGCAAAGAATACTTGGAAGAGTTTTATCCTGAGGGTATAGAGATAACAAGTAAACCTAAATACAAGATATCGGATTTGGGAAACAGCTATATAAAAGTAAAATTTAATTATTCAATAAAAAATTGCGAAACAAAGCAATGTGGTCCATATGAATTCGTTGCTTCATACCATATGAAAACATATCATTTAGCAAACAAAAATGATTCCGGTCAGCTGACAACACTACAGGGGCAAGATTTATTACTGAAAAATGGTAGTAAAGTGTCCTTTAAAAGAGAAAGCGATCAAAATGGTTTGATAATCGAAAAAGAAGCTAAGGAAATCTTTATAGACAAAGAGAAAGAAAGTGAAGTAAAACAACAGGTAATCGATTTTATTGAGGAAGGTTATGGATTTTCGTCAAATAACGGCTTGCAAATAGGAAACGGAAGATATTACGATAGATTAAAATATACTGATTACAAAGAAATGGAATATGAGGAAATGCTGTCAGTCGATGCCAACGATTTTATTGACTATATCAAAACTGAACAACATATTGAAGAAGACTTTGATACGAACATTACAGAAATATACCCGCTAGGTTGGGAGTTTGGCAAAATTATCATCGAAGAAAGTCCGGAAGGTTACCTATTGAAAGGCGAACCATTCAAAACAGTTGATGAGAGACAACGCTTAGCTTTGAAACTTGAAAATGGGGAATCATTTACAGGTATTTTGGAAAGTGATGAAGATTTCAGAGCGGATCGAGTTTGGGTGACAGTTGAGGATGAGGGTACTTCCAAATATAAAAAAGGCGACTTTATTCAAGTTAACTTTTATTAGTGTAGAAAGTTAATGGGGAGGGGGAAATATTTGATATTTGATTCTCAAGATAAAACGGTTACCACAGATCGGTTAATTCTTAGACTGTTTGAAGAGATAGATGCAGCGGTAGTTGCAAAGCTATGCAACAATTACAATATTTATAAAAATACATTGTATCTACCGTTTCCGTATTCGATTGAAGATGCCTTGTCATGGATGAAACATCATAAAGATAACTACAATTCGAATACATCATATGAATTTGCGATAACCGATAAGGAAAGTGGAAAGCTATATGGAGCAATAGCACTTTCAAACAACCAAAAATTTCAACAAGGCGAACTTGCTTATTGGGTGGGGGAAGCATTTTGGGGGGACGGATATGCAACTGAAGCAGCACGGGCAATGGTGCAATTTGCCTTCGATGAAAAGAACTTTCATAAAGTTTTTGCTCGCTACTTCGGTTCAAATCCAGCATCAGGCAAGGTGATGGAGAAAATAGGTATGAAAAAAGAAGGCATCCTAATTGATCATGTAAAAAAAGATAATCATTATGAGGACCTAGTGTATTACGGGATTGTGAATCAACAAAACAACTAAAGCTAGGCGAAATGAAAAAGCGTTAATCCAAAAACAGGGATTAACGCTTTTTTGGGTGTGCCCGGCATGTGCATGAACTATAGGGTGCAAGTCCCGAACCCCGAAGACAGAAGTAGAGGTTAGCCAAGAGCAAGGGTGTCCGTGGTGACGCGGAATCTG
>NZ_JBHTFK010000032.1:0-41819 GCF_042666115.1 Ureibacillus sp. GCM10028918 | reverse complement strand
ACCAGATGGTGGTGTGCGTTTACTAGGTATCCCAACCGTGACAGACCGTTTGATTCAACAAGCTATCTCGCAGATTTTATCGAAGGAATATGACAAAACATTTTCAGACCACAGTTATGGATTCCGTCCAAATCGGAGCGCCCATGATGCAGTCCGTAAAGCAAAGGGTTATTTAAAAGAGGGATGTCGTTGGGTTGTGGATATGGATTTAGAGAAATTCTTTGATAAGGTCAATCATGACCGGCTAATGGCAACATTAGCAAAACGAATTGAAAATAAACGATTATTAAAACTCATCCGCAAATATCTCACAGCAGGTGTCATGATGAACGGAGTCGTTTCACGTACGGAAGAAGGTACGCCACAAGGTGGACCTTTAAGTCCACTTCTTTCAAATATTGTATTAGACGAACTCGATAAGGAACTGGAGAAACGTGGACATAAGTTTGTTCGGTACGCAGATGACTGTAACATTTATGTGAAGAGTAAACGTGCAGGAGAACGTACAATGATGAGTGTACAGCGATTTATAGAAGGAAAACTTCGATTAAAAGTAAATGAAAAGAAGTCGGCAGTTGACCGCCCATGGAATCGAAAGTTCTTAGGATTCAGTTTTACTAATCATAAAGAACCAAAGGTTCGTATCGCAAAAGCAAGCCTACAACGAATGAAGAAGAAAATACGAGAAGTTACCTCCAGAAAGATGCCATTTCCAATAGAATATCGTATCCAGAAGCTAAATCAATATTTAATAGGATGGTGTGGTTATTTTGCGCTTGCAGATACACCTACAATCTTTAAACTGCTAGATAGTTGGATTAGGAGAAGGCTACGTATGTGTATTTGGAAGAATTGGAAGAATCCCCGAACAAGAGTCAGAAACCTCATTCGACAAAAGGTTCCATACGGAAAAGCCTACGAATGGGGAAATACCCGAAAAGGGTATTGGCGCATTTCAAATAGCCCCGTATTACACAAAACCCTTGGCAATTCCTACTGGGGAAGCCAAGGGCTGGAAAGTCTGCAAGTTCGTTATGAATCATTGCGTTATTCATCTTAATTGAACCGCCGTATACGGAACCGTACGTACGGTGGTGTGAGAGGTCGGGAGTTAATCACTCCCTCCTACTCGATTATGGGTTTAATTAATAAACACGTTCTGCGAATTGAGCAAGTTTTTCTAATGATGATTTCTCAACATCAGCATGTAAAGAGTTGCCATGTGAGTCCATTGTGACAACAGCAGTGAATCCTTCAACATTTAAATGCCACATTGCTTCAGGAATTCCGAACTCTTGCAAATCAACACCATCTACACTCTTAATACAATCAGCATAGTATTGTGCAGCTCCACCAATTGCATTTAAATATACGCCACCGTGTTCTTGTAACGCTGCAAGAGTTTTAGGACCCATGCCACCTTTACCAATTACAGCACGGATACCGAATTTTTTCATGATATCGCCTTGGTAGGGTTCCTCACGAATAGAAGTAGTTGGTCCAGCTGCTTTTACTGTCCAATTTCCTTCTTCGTCTTTTGCCATTACAGGACCGCAGTGGTAGATCACTTGTCCATTTAAATCTACTGGTGCATCGTGACTCATTAAGTGATGGTGAATTGCGTCACGACCAGTATACATACGGCCATTGATTTTAACAACGTCACCCACTTTAAGTTCGCGGATTTGTTCTTCGGTAATCGGAGCAGTAAGTTCGACTACTTTGTTTTCTGATTGTTGCTCAGTTTTTGGCTCATCACGGAAAGTGATTTTTTCACCTTCTTGGTAATGCCAATTTGTGATTTCACCTGAAGTTGCATTGATGTCGATTGCCATACGACGGTAAGCCCAGCAGTTATAAGCTACTGAAACGTAGAATGAAGCTGGAATGCGGTGCATAACGCCAATTTTACAACCAAGTAAAGTCGCTTCACCACCGAAGCCCATTGTACCAATACCAAATGTATTCGCTTTCTCTACGATGTAATCTTCTAGTTTTGCTAAATCTCCATTTGGGTTTACGTCATCAACATGGCGGAATAACTGCTCTTTCGCAAGATCGTAGCCTGAAGAACGGTCTCCACCAATACCTACACCGATGAATCCTGCAGAACAGCCTTGTCCTTGTGATTGCCATACTGAATGTAAGATACATTTACGGATACCATCTAGGTCACGACCAGCACGGCCAAGACCTTCTAATTCACAAGGTAAGCTGTATTGGATATTTTTGTTCTCACAGCCGCCACCTTTAAGAATTAATTTTACTTCGATGTAGTCTTTTTCCCATTGCTCAAATTTCACAACTGGAAGACCGTCACCTAAGTTATCTCCACTGTTTTTGCCAGTCAATGAATCAACAGAGTTTGGACGTAATTTCGCATCGCTTGTAGCTTGTACAACTGCATTTTTAATTGCAGCTTTAATCTCTAGCTGGTTTACGCCTACTGGAGTCTTTACTTTAAAAGTAGGTAGCCCAGTGTCTTGGCAGATGGGTGATACATTATCTTCTGCCATCACGATATTGTTCGCGATTGTGTCTAAGCTCATTGCTGCACGTGTACCAGAATTTTCAGCATCTTTTGCTTTTTTAATCGCTCGACGAACATCTTTCGGTAAGTTTGTTGAAGTTTCGCTTACTAAGTCATAAAGACTTTTCTCTAGTGTTTGTAAATAAGAAGTTGCAACTTGAGACATGGATATTCCCCCCAGAATATTTTGATTTCCAACACTTATTATACCTTGTTCGATTCATGAAAAAAAGAGTCATAGAAATTAAACAAAAAATAGGCGAAGTTTATAATGGTCATGAAATTAAAGAAAAAGAGACGCCCCCATTTTTGTTCGGGGACATCTCCTTTGAAATTTTACTCTTTTGTAAAATCATTGCGGTTATTGAATTGATCCATTTTATCTTCAACATCATCAAGCATTTGAATCAGTTTATCGATATCTTCAATATCAGCAGTTTCTGGATCAATGGCATCTAGTACTTCCACAAAAATTTGAAGACGTTCTTTTAAGTAATTCACTTGTTTGTTTTTATCTGTAATAGAGTTCGACATAATTCCACCTCTTTCATCATGACCATCATAGCGAATTTATAAATAGAGTTCAAACAATATAAGAAAAATGTTGCGGATAGGACAAAGGGTTCAATTGTAAAAAAAACTTAATTCTGAATATTTACAATATTAAAACAATGTGATAAATTAAATATATCACATCGAAGGGAGATGGTCGAAAAAATGATACTCACTCTAAAAAAAGAAGGAGGGAGTTTAAACAAGTTTTCGGCTGTCAGGTAAGCCGATATAATGTTTATACAAGCAAATATGGAGGAAACTGAACTTTAAACCCTAGCGTCCAACAATGGTTGGGATGCTAGGGTTTTTAATTTGCAAAATATTGAAGCCATTTCCAAATTGGTGTGATAATATATTACGGTATTATTACGCGATGAGTTTTAAGGTGGAGGATATCATGATAGCAACAAATAATTATGAAAGACGAAGGTTTTGGACACTAA
The DNA here is from genome assembly GCF_042666115.1 of Ureibacillus sp. GCM10028918. NCBI lineage: Bacteria > Bacillati > Bacillota > Bacilli > Caryophanales > Caryophanaceae > Ureibacillus > Ureibacillus sp. GCM10028918. The sequence continues at coordinate 38,291 of NZ_JBHTFK010000032.1, read as the reverse complement.
TCATCATCGTTTCAATTTCAGGATTCTCGCAGGGAATGTTATTGCCCCTCATATCGGTTATCTTTGAAACGGATGGAGTCTCGTCTACACTGAATGGTTTAAATGCGACGGGATTATACATAGGTACTTTATTGATTTCACCATTTATTGAACAACCGCTAAGGAAGTTCGGCTATAAACCGATTATAATTGTCGGTGGAGCTGTCGTTTTTATTTCACTGTTATTATTTCCATTTTGGCAAAATGTAATGTTTTGGTTTATATTGCGTTTGCTTATTGGTATTGGAGATCACTGTCTTCATTTTGCGACACAAACGTGGCTGACTACCTCTGCACCAGAAGGTAACCTGGGGAAAAGCATGTCCATCTACGGGCTGTCCTTTGGTGTAGGCTTTGCTGTGGGGCCATTGATGGTTAATTTAGTTAAGATTTCGGAAACGCTACCGTTTATAGTTTCGTCATTACTTTGTTTAATTGCTTGGTCATTTGTTTTCTTTATTCACAATGAAAAGCCCGAAGTTTTAAAAGGGGATAGTGTTGGATCGAATAGCTTCACACGCTATAAATTATCTTTTAAATATGCATGGGTAGCTTTTTTGCCACCATTTGTTTATGGAGTATTGGAGACATCCTTAAACGCTCTGTTTCCGGTATACGCACTTCGCAAGGATTTTGATGTAACAATGGTTTCCGTTATTTTGGCAGCCTTCTCGATAGGTGCTATTATTACGCAAATTCCTATTGGGGTAATTGGGGATAAAATTGGCAGAAGAAAAGTGATATTAATCGGCATTTTAAGTGGTGCAGTATTATTCGGTTTTGGCAGTCAAGTAGAGCATTCCGAAATTTTAGTAATGTGTACATTCTTGGTGTCAGGAATGTTCCTTGGCTCGTTGTTCTCTTTAGGGATTACGTACATGGCAGATTTAACACCGAAAGAATTGCTGCCAACAGGCAACCTATTATGTGGAATATTCTTCAGTCTAGGTAGTTTAGCTGGCCCATTTATTGGGGGTCTTTACTTACAATTAGTAGATACTGTAAGCTTTTTATTGTTTATATCTATAATGCTATTTATTATTTATTTCATTATTCTCTTCTTCGGCAAGAAATTAAAAGTAGAGTTGAATTAATAAAGAGGTAGGGAAAAATAAAAAAATCAAATTTCTCAATGAGAAATTTGATTTTTTTTGCTTTTGCTAAATTGATTTCCGTTGCATGGACGCAATTCTCTATATAGATTCTTCCTCATACAAAGGAATGGCACCCAAGCAATTAAGATAATCTGTTTCGGTAGTCTTCGTAGCCGAATTGGCGAATGACTTTTACGCCTTCTTCTTCGTTGTATAAACAGATGCTTGGTAGGTTTACCCCGTTGAACATGTGGGTCTTTACCATTGTGTAGTGCGCCATATCTGTAAATACTATTTTGTCTCCAGCTTTAAGAGGTTCATCAAATGAGTAGTCACCGATTACATCTCCAGCTAGACACGTCATACCACCTAGGCGATATGTGTGCGGTTTGTCGTTTGGCGTGCTTGCACCGATAATTTGTGGGCGGTAAGGCATTTCTAGAACGTCTGGCATATGACATGTCGCAGAAGTATCAAGAATAGCGATCTCCATACCGTTTTTCACAACATCAAGTACCGTTGTTACTAAGTAACCAGTATTTAAAGCGATTGCTTCACCTGGCTCTAAGATAACTTTTACGTCGTATTTGTCTTGCATGTAGTTAATCAATGAAACAAGCTTATCTACGTCGTAATCCTCACGAGTGATATGGTGACCGCCACCGAAGTTAATCCATTTCATTTGGTGTAAGTACTCACCGTATTTTTCTTCAAAGTGAACTAAAATACGTTCAAGCACATCTGAACCCTGTTCGCACATCGCGTGGAAGTGAATACCTTCTACTCCATCAAGCTCATCTGGGCGGAAAGAATCCACAGGAATTCCTAAGCGTGAGTTGATATAGCATGGGTCATATAAAGGTGTTTCTACTTCTGAGTAACCAGGATTTACACGTAGACCAATCGATACATGTTTACCCTCTACACTTTGTACTTTTTCTTTATACTTGTGAAATTGATCGAATGAGTTGAAAACGATGTGATCTACATATTTTAAATACTCATCGATCTCATATTCAGCGTATGCCGGTGCATATGCATGAACTTCTTTACCGAATTCCTCGTAACCAAGACGAGCTTCAAATAAAGAACTTGAAGTAATGCCTTTTAGATAATTACGTGCCATAGGGAATGTTGAAAACATTGAGAACCCTTTAAGTGCAAGTAAAATATCACAGCCTGTACGATCTTGTACAGATTTTAATATTTCAAAATTACGTAAGAGCAAACGTTCATCCACTACATAACTAGGAGACGGCGCTGCTTTCCAATCGATAGCTTTCATTTACTTTGCCTCTTTTTCATCAAAGTTAAGATCGATCAGTTCAGGGTTAAAGCTTTCTTGCCATGGAAGTCCCCATTTATTTAAAGCTTCCATGAATGGGTCTGGATCGAACTCTTCTACATTATATACACCTGGTTTTTGCCATGTTCCATTCATTACAAGCATTGCACCAATCATGGCTGGAACACCTGTTGTGTATGAAATAGCTTGAGAGCCAACTTCGCGATAGCACTCTTCATGATCACAAACGTTATAAACGTAGTAAGTTTTCTCTTCGCCATCTTTAATACCACGAGCGATGATCCCGATATTTGTTTTACCTTTTGTACGTGGTCCAAGTGAAGCTGGATCTGGTAAAACAGCTTTTAAGAATTGTAGTGGTTGAATCATTTGACCTTCATATTCGATTGGTTCAATTGAAGTCATGCCCACGTTTTCTAAAACATTTAAGTGAGTGATATATTTTTGCGAGAATGTCATCCAGAAACGAATTTGTTTAATTCCGGTAATGTTTTTCGCTAAAGATTCTAGTTCTTCATGATATAGAAGGTACATATCTTTAGGACCGATTTCTGGGAAGTTATAAACTTCTTTATGTTCAAGTGGTGCTGTTTCTACCCACTCGCCTTCTTTCCAGTAACGTCCGTTTGCTGTAATTTCGCGGATGTTGATTTCTGGGTTGAAGTTTGTTGCGAAAGGATAGCCGTGATCACCAGCGTTTGCATCTAAAATATCGATGTAATGAATTTCATCGAAGTAATGTTTTAATGCATATGCAGAGAATACGCCTGTTACACCTGGATCAAATCCACTACCTAAAAGTGCAGTTAAGCCAGCTTTTTCAAACTTCTCTTTGTAAGCCCATTGCCATTTATATTCAAACTTAGCTGTTTCAGGTGGCTCATAGTTAGCTGTATCAACGTAATGCACACCTGTAGCTAAACATGCATCCATAATTGTTAAGTCTTGATATGGTAAAGCTACATTAATTACCACATCTGGTTTAAATCCATTGATTAATTCAATTAGTTCGTCAGTATTATCCGCATCAACTTGTGCAGTATGGATAATCGTTTTTCCACCGTCTAATTTTTCCTTTAAAGCATCACACTTAGATTTTGTTCGACTCGCGATCATAATCTCTTCGAATACTTCTGAATTCTGTACACATTTGTGCACCACAACGCTAGCAACACCGCCAGCACCAATAATCAATGCTTTACCCAATTCTTTATAACCCCCAAAATATTTAATTTATTAAAACAAAACGATTATACACAATAATGATAAGGGTATCAATTAAAAATCGTTGTCGATTGTTCAATTAACTATAAGGAAAAAAAGGAATCTAGCAGAAAATTGGAGGAATCTGTACGGATTAAAGGTAGAGTATATTGGAATATTATCAATTTTAGTAGATAAAACTATTTCAGTATCACAAAAGTTTTGTTGTTAATCTTCGTATACCTTTTCCTTAATTTTTAAGGAGATATGATTCTTTCAATAAAATAATAAGCGTTAAACCTTCCTAAACTTTATTTTTTTTCTTTATGAATAAATAAAATTGATACAGCGTAATTATTAGTGAAAATGACAACGCTTCCACCATTGCAAGGCATTTGAATTTTTTTAAGTACATAAAAAGAAACACTTATTGCCCTTATAAATCTCGATATAAAATTTGTGTTTCTTTTTTAATTTAAACAAAGGAGATGTTGGGATGACGCCGTTCTGGGGAGAAGTGTTAGGAACAATGATTTTAATTTTGTTTGGTGCGGGAGTTTGTGCGGGAGCAAATCTAACAAAGTCCTATGCAAAGGATGCTGGTTGGGTTGTTATTACTCTTGCCTGGGGGTTAGGTGTTACGTTAGGGATTTTCGCGGTTGGAACCATTAGTGGTGCGCATTTAAATCCGGCTGTAACGGTTGCATTGGCATGGGTTGGCGATTTTGCTTGGAGTGATGTCCCTTTATATATCCTGGGACAATTAATCGGGGCATTTATAGGAGCGTGTATTATATTCCTTCAATATTTACCTCATTGGAAAGCAACAAATGATCCGGGCGCGAAATTAGGGGTTTTCTCAACAGGGCCAGCAATTCCGCACACTTTTTCTAATCTTTTAAGTGAGTTTCTTGGAACTTTTGTCTTGTTGCTTGGACTTCAATTTATTGGAGCAGGAGCATTTACAGAGGGGTTAAATCCAATTGCGGTAGGTCTTTTAATCGTGGCAATCGGTATGGCGTTTGGGGGGACGACAGGGTATGCAATTAACCCTGCCCGTGATTTAGGGCCACGTATCGCCCATGCAGTACTTCCAATTGCAGGGAAAGGTTCGTCAAATTGGAAGTACTCGTGGATACCAGTTGTTGGCCCACTTCTTGGTGGCTCACTAGGTGCACTATTCCATAAAGCAGTATTTAATAATTCATTGACAACCGAATTTTGGATTGTCTTAGTTGTTTCAGTACTTGTATTTGGAGTTGCCTTCTTTGTTAGTCCGAAAAAAGTAATAAGCTAATTTGCATCTTAGAAAAATAAAATAAAATGTCTTGATAAATAGATTTATTATGTGGGGGAGAAAAGATGGGAAAATATATTTTGTCAATTGATCAGGGAACAACTAGTTCACGAGCAATCCTTTTTAATAAACAGGGAGAAATTGTCCATAGCGCCCAAAAAGAATTTACGCAGATTTTCCCGAATCCTGGCTGGGTAGAGCATAATGCAAACGAAATTTTAGGTTCTGTTTTAGCCGTGATTGCCACTTGTTTATCTGAAGCCAATATTAATGCGGGGGACGTTGCATCAATAGGAATAACAAACCAAAGGGAAACAGCGGTTGTTTGGAATAAAGAAACAGGCACTCCTATATACAATGCAATCGTTTGGCAATCACGTCAAACAAACGAGATTTGCGAAGAGTTAAAAAACAAGGGATATAACGAACTTTTCCGTTCAAAAACTGGATTATTAATAGATGCTTATTTTTCAGGAACAAAGGTAAAATGGATTTTAGACAATGTAGAAGGAGCACGACAATTAGCCGACGAAGGCAAATTGCTATTCGGTACAATTGATACATGGTTGATCTGGAAACTGTCTGGCGGCAAAGCACATGTTACCGATTATTCCAATGCGTCACGTACACTAATGTACAATATCTATGATTTAAAATGGGATGATGAGTTATTATCAATTCTGGATATACCTCAATCGATGCTGCCTGAAGTTTGTGCTTCATCCATGGTATATGCAACAACTGATAAAGAGCATTTCTTTGGTCAAGAGGTACCTATCGCAGGAGTGGCTGGAGATCAGCAAGCAGCTTTATTCGGTCAGGCGTGTTTCGAAAAAGGTATGGTCAAAAACACGTATGGTACTGGTTGCTTTATGTTAATGAATACGGGGGAAAAACCGGTAAAATCAGAACATGGCCTATTAACTACTTTGGCTTGGGGCTTAAATGGCAAGGTAGAATATGCACTTGAAGGAAGTATCTTTGTAGCTGGTTCGGCAATTCAATGGTTACGGGATGGTTTGAGAATGTTTAATGATGCTGCTGAGAGTGAGAAGTATTGCAGAAATGTTGACTCAACAGATGGAGTTTATGTTGTTCCGGCCTTCGTTGGATTAGGAACACCTTATTGGGATAGTGAAGCTAGGGGAGCGATATTTGGGTTAACTCGAGGAACGACAAAAGATCACTTTGTCCGTGCTACGGTGGAATCACTGGCTTATCAAACAAAAGCTGTGCTGGATGCGATGGAAAAGGATTCTGGTATTTCCTTAAAAACTTTACGTGCGGATGGGGGAGCTGTGAAGAATAGCTTCTTAATGGAATTCCAAAGTGACATTTTAAATGTTCCAGTAGAAGTACCAAAGGTGAATGAAACAACTGCGCTTGGTGCTGCATATTTAGCGGGATTAGCTGTTGGATTCTGGGAAAATCAGGATGAAATTGCATCCCAATGGGCGATAGATCAATCCTATAAACCTAAAATGGAAGAAAAGAAGAGACAGGAACTAGTTGATGGCTGGGAGAAAGCCGTTGCAAGCACGAGAACATATAAATAACTTGGAGGAGTACGTTAGTTAGAAATATTTCAAGTTAATATAGTAAATCGGAGGAGGGGCTTTTAAGCTCTCCTCCTTTTTTATTTGTAAGCAATAAATTTTAATTTGTTCTATGAATTATAGAACAGTTGTGTTATATTGATTGTAGAACAGTTTTGTTATAATGAACATATAACAGATTGGAGGGGATAAAGTGATTATCCGAATTGAAGCGGAATCAGATATACCAATCTATACACAACTTACAAACCAAATAATAGAAGGTATTGCACGAGGAGAGATTGTTCCAGGCGATTCATTGCCATCAGTAAGGGCGTTTGCCGCCGATCTTGGTGTGAATATGCACACAGTCAATAAAAGCTATCATGAGCTGGAGAAAAAAGGAATTATCAGTATTATCCCTAAATCCGGTGCCATTATTTCACCAATGGAGCAGATAACCGAAGAAAAAATGCAACAAATTATTACTGAACTAAAACCAGTTATAGCTGAAGCTTTAGTGTTGGGTGTGAATAAAAAGGAAGTGCAAGAACTTGTCAGCACAATATTAGAAGAAATGAAAGAAAGGTAAAGGAGGAATTGGCATGTCTTTTTTAATTTTTTTCATCATTACGTTATTTATTGCAGTTATTCAGACATTGATCCCTTATCTAGTTAACCGAACTGTCGCGTTCGGTGTCTCGATACCAGAGCAATATATTGCGGACAAAACGATTAAGAAATATAGAAAACACTACTCAATGAGTGTGGCATTTTTATCAATTATCATTTTAGGATCTTATATTGCTTGGATATTGAGTAATGAACGACCGGATAACCAAATTGCGCTAGCCGGTGCGATTATCGAATTTTCACTAATTTTTATAAGTTTATCCTTCTATCTATATTATCACGGGAAAACGAAACAGCTAAAACAGCAAAATAAATGGTTGGAGAATTTAAAACCGATGAAAGTTACCGATTTATCGGTTCGTAAACAGGATGAGATGTTATCTTGGTATGTTTATCTATTACCAATACTTTCGACTATTGGATTGATGATCTACACATTCATGAACTATGGCATTTTGCCTGATCGAATTCCGACACACTGGGGGCCAGGTGGAGAAGCGGATGCATTTACAGACAAAACGCCACTTTCAGTAATGCAGTTGTCACTGGTGTTATTGACGATGCAGCTAATGTTTTTAGGCATCCACATAGCAACTAAAAAATCAGGCATAAAGCTTAGTGCAACTTCACTGCAATCGTCTCGTAATAGACAATTATCTCTAAGAAAATATTCAAGTTGGTTATTATATATTGTCCTATTGGGCATTACGATGTTAATGAGCTATTTCCAATTAATGATGATTCACCCAGAAATCGGAGAAGGAACTGTGAAGATTTTTATTCCATTTGGTTTCTTGCTATTAGTATTGATAGGAACCCTAATCTTTGCAATCAAAGTAGGACGTTCGGATAAAGAAGTGGAGACTGCAGTTGAAGCTCGGATTATGGATCATAATGAAGATCAATACTGGAGGGGTGGAATGTTCTATTTTAACAAAAATGACCCTTCTATCTTCGTTGAAAAGCGATTTGGTGTGGGCTGGACCCTCAACTTCGCCAATCCGCTCGGATATATTATTGTTTTTTTACCATTGATAGTTATTTTATTTATCTCTTTTTTATAGTGTTGTACGTGAGAAAAGGGGTGTGGTAAATGAAAAAGGTTGATTTAAAAATATCGCTGTTTTTGGCGGTCATCTGTTTGATTGGCGGGTTATTTGTATTACCTTACCAAATAGAAATCTTGCAAGACACATTGCCACAAGAATACGAGAGATTGCTGGAGACTATGCCTATACCTTATTCCTTATTATTAGTAGCAAGTTCAGTACAAATATCGGTTATTGCATTTGTCTTATCCTTTATAGGGATTAAACTGGCTAGAAAAACAGGCTTTTCGTTAAAACTCCTGGACGCATTTTTTCAAAAAGAAAAGATCAAGGTAGAGGCTAGAATTGTTTTACTATCAGTTTTATTGGGATTAATTGCGGCGTTTGTTTTAGTCGTGATGGACCGATTTTACTTCCAAAACAAAATAGAAATCCTTGGTGAGCTCCAAACTGGATTTTCTTTAATGGGTTTACTAGCAGGGATTTTCTATGGCGGCGTATTTGAGGAAATCATGCTGAGATTATTCTTCATGAGCATGCTCGTATGGATTATGATGAAGCTCTTTAAACGCAATAAAAAAAGATTGCCGGATATTTATTATTGGATTGCTCTTATGATTGCTTCCTTCATGTTTGCAGCGGGTCATTTACCTGCTACGAAAATGATGTTTGGGGAACTAACACCTTTATTAATTGTGCGCTGTTTTTTACTTAATGGAATCGGTGGCATATTCTTTGGTTATCTTTATTGGAAAAAGGGATTCGAGTATGCGGTAATAGCCCATATGTTCACACATATTTCTTTACAATTATTAATTACTCCGCTTTTTTATTAACATACACAAAAGTAAAGGAACCGCCTCAATTACAAATAAGACGGTTCCTTTTTGTTCATTATTTATTCTTCAGAGTTAATTTCGCTACAATTTCAACTCGTGCTGTTTGAGGGAACATATCAACAGGTTGGACATAGTCCACATTATAAATTTTCGTTAGTTCTTGTAAGTCTTTTGCGAAGGTAGAAGGGTTACAAGAGGTATAGACAAAACGTTTAGGTTTGATTTTCATTACTGTTTTGATAAAGCTTGGAGCAAGTCCTGTACGCGGAGGATCTACCGTTACAACATCGGGAATAAATCCTTCATGTTTCCATTTTGCTAACCACTCTTCTGCTGTTCCAGTATAATAACGTGCATGCTTAAATCCATGATTGCGTGCATTTTTCTTAGCGTCATCAACACTTTCAGGAACTACATCCATACCACGTACTTCTTTTGCCTGATGTGCCAACCATAAACCGATTGTTCCTACACCACAATAAGCGTCTACTACTTTTTCTTTACCAGTTAACTGTGCAGCTTTTTTGATTTCATCATATAAATGTACAGTTTGCTCCGGGTTTAGCTGGAAGAAAGCACGAGAAGATAAATCAAATGCTAGTTCACCAAGATTTTCGTGAATTGTTTCTTTTCCAGAAAGAGTAATTGTTTCATCACCAAAAATAAGTGATGTTTTCTCACGATTAATATTCTGTGTAATAGAAACAATACTTGGATCGATTTTTAGCATACGCTCGATTAGTTCATCTTTATGCGGTATATCTTTTCTTGTCGTAACTAAACATACTTGTGTTTCGTTAGTGTGGATAGCAGTACGAACAACGATTGTTCTTACTAATCCGTCTAAAGTTTTTCCATCATAAATGGAGATATTTAGTTTTTGCAATATTTTTCGTGTTGCTACAGTTATTTTCGATGTTAAAGGATGCTGAACAGCACAGTCATTGATATTCAACAGTTTGTTTGTTCCTTCTGCATAAAGTCCTGCATAAACACGTTTACCTTCTTTACGTACTTGGAAGGAGCTTTTGTTTCGATAATGCCAAGGATTGTCCATTCCAATTGTTGGTCGAATGTCAGTCGTTTCTGCTACGGATTTTACGTACTTTTCTAGTGATTGTACGACCATATCGCGTTTTTCTTTTAGTTGCCCATCATATGTTAGATGCTGTAGCTGACAGCCGCCACATTCGTTATAAACAGGGCAGCTTGGTTCTTGTCGCTCTTTTGAAGCTTTCCGAACATTTAAAATATCAGCTTCGGCAAAATTGCGTTGCACCTTTGACACTTTTACGGTTACTTCTTCGCCTGGCAGTGCACCTTTTACAAACACGACATTGCGTTTATAAAAGCCAACTCCTTCGCCATTAATTCCTAATCTTTTTATGGTTAAAGGAAATTTTTGTCCGATTTCCATCATTACTTTATCGCTCAAAAGCGTTCACGTCCTTTAATAAGTTCATCTAACCATTATAGCGAAGGAGAAATCTAAAGCCAATGGATAAATATTTCATATAGTGCCAAGTGATATAAGGAACTCAAAAATTGTCCGCGATATTGTAGAGTGGATAAAATTTTGGATTCGTGATATCGTTGTTACAAATTAAATAAATAATTCCTTCGGGGTCGGGTGAAATTCCCAATCGACGGTGATGAAGTAAAACTTCTAAGCCCGTGAGCTCTTATGAGCAGGATTTTGGTGTGAATCCAAAGCCGACAGTATAGTCTGGATGGGAGAAGGAGCATTATTATAGAAAAACCATAAAAATTTTAATTTTGATTGGTCTATTTTCCTATAATCTTTTTCATGTGCTTTCTAATCCCGTCAACCAAAATGACGGGATTTTTTATTTAATTTAAAATGCTTAAGTAAATAATGTCCTTCGGGGTCGGGTGAAATTCCCAATCGACGGTGATGAAGTAGATCTTCTAAGCCCGTGAGCTCTTTTGAGCAGGATTTGGTGAGAGTCCAAAGCCGACAGTATAGTCTGGATGGGAGAAGGATAAATTATGGCACTTTTTGAAAATGGTACTTTCAAAGAGTTTATTTAACTATGCCATGAATACTCCCAAACTCCTTAGGATGCTAAGGAGTTTTTATTTTTCCAGTTTGAAAGAGGTGAGTAGATGTTTACGGGCATTATTGAAGATCAAGGAAAAGTGACGGGCATTAAAAAAGATGTGAATAGCATGGAGCTAACGATTGCAACGTCAAAAATTGTTTCAGATGCACATTTAGGCGATAGCATTGCGGTAAATGGTGTATGTCTAACAATCACCAGTTTTAACAAAGAAGAAATAACAGTGGATGTCATGCCGGAAACGGTCAAGGCAACAACGATCCATACGCTTAAATTGGGTGACTTTGTTAATTTGGAGAGAGCAATGAGTGCAAATGGCAGATTTGGAGGACATCTTGTTTCAGGCCATGTGGATGGAGTAGGAACCATCAAAAGTAAGAGACCTGTTTCCAATGCTGTTTATATCGAAATTGAATTAGCAAAACAGCTTTTAACTAATTGCATTCTAAAGGGCTCAATTACAATTGATGGAACTAGTCTTACGATTTTTCAAGTAACAGATAGCAGTATCACGGTTTCACTCATACCTCATACTTTCACAGAGACAATTTTAGGTCGAAAAGGTGTTGGAGAGATGGTCAATATTGAAACAGACATGCTTGGAAAGTATGTTTTGCATCATTTAAATAAGACTGAACAAAGTTCAAATTTAACAATGGATTTTTTAAGACAGAATGGATTCTAAAAAGGTGGTGGTTCAAGATGCTAAATACAATCGAAGAAGCTTTACTCGACTTAAAATCAGGAAAAATCGTCATTGTAGTGGATGATGAAAATCGTGAAAATGAAGGGGATTTAGTAGTTCTAGCGGAATTTGCAACTCCCGAAAATATTAACTTTATGGCTACATTTGGACGTGGGTTAATTTGTACACCCATAGAAGAGGGACTTGCAAAAAAGTTAGAATTGCCTTCAATGGTGGAACACAATACGGATAATCATCAAACTGCATTTACAGTAAGTGTAGATCATATTGATACAACAACTGGCATCAGTGCATACGAACGTTCTTTTACCATTCTTCAAATGATCAATGAAAATAGTGCAGCGAATCATTTTAGAAGACCTGGTCATGTATTCCCATTAATAGCAAAAGCAAATGGAGTACTGGAAAGAAGGGGCCATACCGAAGCAGCAGTTGATTTAGCAAAAGCTTGTGGTAGTTATCCTGCTGGAGTAATATGTGAAATCATGGGCGATGACGGGAACATGCTACGTTTAGACGGTTTGATGAATTTTGCTGCTCAACACGAATTAAAAATCATATCCATCGAAGATTTGGTCAGCTACTTTGAAAAACAAGATCGAAATATTCTAATAGGTGAATAAAAAGAGAAGTATTACTTAGGAGGAGTTTGTAAAATGGGAAAATTATTTGAAGCAAATTTAATCGGGACAGATTTAAAAATAGGAATTGTAGTGGGACGATTTAATGACTTTATCACTTCAAAATTAGTTGATGGAGCTCTAGATGGTCTAAAAAGACACGGTGTTAACGAAGAAAACATTGATTTAGCTTGGGTGCCCGGAGCTTTCGAAGTGCCATTTATCGCAAAACAAATGGTGGAAACTGGTGAATACGATGCTGTTATCGGATTAGGTACTGTCATTCGCGGTGCAACAACTCATTATGACTATGTAAATAATGAAGCGGCAAAAGGGATAGCAAGTGTATCCTTAAATTCGAATGTACCGGTAATCTTCGGAATCGTAACAACAGAAAACATCGAACAAGCGATTGAAAGAGCGGGGACAAAAGCGGGTAACAAAGGTTATGATTCTGCAGTATCTGCAATCGAAATGGCCAACCTGAAAAAAATGTTCAAATAACAACAAAGGGATTCTCGAAACGAGAATCCCTTTACTTAATTCAGCATTTGTTCCATCACTAGATCATCTAACGAACCAAATGTGTACCCTTCTTTTTTGGCAGCTTTTATAAACCTCGGAAGTGCATCAGCATTATGCTCGGCAACCGTATGCATGAGAATCAGTGCACCTGGATGCAATTGATTCATTAATTCATCATATGCATATTGCCATCCAACTTTTGCGTCTGCATGCCAATCAACAAAAGCAGTATCCCAGAAAATATGGGTATAGCCATATTCATTACCCAGTTGCAGCATTTTTTCGCTAAAAATCCCTTTGGGAGGACGAACGTAATATGTACGTTTTAATCCGGTTTTTTCTTCTAGGGTTTTATCGAATTTGTGCCATTCTTTCAACATGCCTTCTTCCGACAGTTTTGACATATCGGGGTGACCATAAGAGTGGTTGCCAATTATATGGCCATCGTCGATCATTCTCTTTACTAAGTCATCTGCACTTTCCAAATAATGACCAGCCAGGAAAAAGGCCGCTGGTACTTCTTCTTTCTTTAAAGTGTCTAATATAGAATCTGTATATCCATTTTCAAAACCGCTATCAAAGGTTAAATAGATCATTTTTTTATTAGGATCTCCTCTATAAAAAGCACCGTTTTCTTTTAATATTGTCTCGAATTGAGCTCCAGCATCTGCAGGCATTCCATCCTTGGATTTAGTGAAGCCCCAATGATACGCGTTCGCATTTGCAACATCTGGTTTAACCAAAATAAAAACTATAGCAAAAACAATTGAGCACAAAGTTAAACCCAAAATGTGATGTTTCCACATAAAGAATTTTAGCCTCCTTTATGCTTATATTGTGCGAAATCAGTTTCTTTATGCTAAAAAATAATATTTTCGGTTGATATAGTATAACGATTAATATCTAAAATTTTCTCAAATGAAACATACGAAAAAAACATGTATACTAGCTTTAGAAGGAGTGTTTGTATGCAAGTCATTTCTAAAATAGGACGACAAAAAAACAATCCAGAGCGTTATAATATATATTTGAATGATACATATGCATTTGCAGTAGATGAATCAACACTTATTAAGTTTGGCTTAACGAAAGGAAAAGTACTCGAACAATTTGATATTGATGAAATTACCTATGAAGATGAAATTTCAAAAGCATTTAATCGAGCATTGAACTTTTTAAGCTACCAAATGCGTAGTGAATTCGAAGTGAAAAAAAAACTGCTTGATGCAGGTTTTGGCGAATCCGTCGTATTAGAGGCAATTAGAAAACTGGAAAAGCTAGGTTTTTTAAATGATGAAACCTATTCAAAGGCACTTTTGGAAACAAAGAAGAAGACCGCCAAAAAAGGGCCAAGAGCCATCAAGCAAGATTTAATTAAAAAGGGAATCAATAAAGATACACAAAACAAAGTACTCAATTCATTTACACATAAAGAGCAGCTGTCTATAGCAATGGAACTCGCACAAAAGGCGATACGGGCAAACCAAAATAAAACCCCCATACAAATAAAGCAAAAAATCCAGGATGTCTTACTTAGAAAAGGATATTCTTTTTCGATTGCAAACGAAATACTTGACCAAATTAAGTTGGAGCGAGAAGATGATGATTGGTATGAAATGATTGAAATTCAAGGGGATAAGCTTTGGAAAAAACATGCTTCAAAGCTTACAGGGAATGACCTTCGAATGAAAACAAAACAAGCCTTATATCAAAAAGGTTTTCCAATAGAAGTAATCGACCGCTTTTTAGATGAAAAGGAGACGGAAAATAATGACTGAAAAAAGCTACGCGGAAATGACTGAACACGAACTAAGAGACGAAATTGCGAAGCTTAAAGAAAAAGCGAGAAAAGCAGAACAGCTGGGCATCGTAAATGAATATGCAGTTTATGAAAGAAAAGCAACTATGGCTGCAGCCTATCTGATTGATCCAAATACAATCATTAAGGGTGAAATGTATCGTATTGATGGTGCGCCAGGGGAGTTTTTTAAAGTAGAATATCTGAAAGGCCGCTTTGCTTGGGGCTATCGATTAGGCGGTAATCGTTTTGAAGAAGCATTGCCGATTTCAATTCTTTTACCAATGAAGGCAGGGAAATAACATGAACGCGAATCATTCAATAGAACAATTAACTCAGATTCTTGCTGAGAAAAATCCGAATCTTTCTGTCCATAAGGCACGTACTTGGATAGAGTTGTTGTGGTCCGATTTTGAATCTACTTATGCTAAAGCAGGCTATGATTATCGAGGAGCAGAATATACAGAAAAAATTATTCAGCAATGGATTACAAGTTATGGCGATAAAATACATGAATTTGCCGGAAGAAACCCAAAGTATGCACATCTTTTAGAAGAGAATGATGATACGCTTCAATAGACGCACTCTATATAATAGAAGAGGAGTTGTTCCTAAATGGAACAACTCCTTATAAATTTAAAAAAAGTGTGGCTGAAGGTGCTAGCTGAACGAGCACCTTCCGCTTTTCGTTGTCTAGCTGCAGGTGCTAGCTCCTCGCGCAACTAGAATCGTCTGCAAGGACCAAAAGCGTCCTTTTATCGATTCTTCCAGTTGTTGTCGGAGCTGAACGAGCACCTTCCGCTTTTCTTTTAGTCACTTGCGCCGATTTGGAGCTTTTGTTGTAGTTTGTCTTCGCTAAAGATCCAGCCAGTGTAAGAATTGACAATGTTAAGTTCTTCATCAAGATGAGCTACTGCAACAAATGGATAATGATCATTACTACGATATCTTAGATCAATTAATCGAACTTCAGTTAACCCGCTCTCAAGCTCTGAAATTTCCCATCGATATAGTGGAGAGAATGATAGGAATGCACTTAAATTTGAATCTTTGAGTGCTTTTTCAACAAGTGGTGTATTAGGAAGCGGATGAATTTCAAATTTGTCATAGATGTTGATGGTTCTACCGTATGCACGACCAACGTAATAATGGGTTTTTGATTTAGCTGCAACACGCCAATTGAAAAAACGCATTGTTGGTGCAACGATTACATAGTCTTCGTCTTGAATAGCATGATGAACTGCTTTTTTTACTGCCCCCTGCAATACAAAACGTAAAATGTAATAGCCAAAGATGATTAAATACATGAAAGAGAATGTTGTTACTGGATTGAAGCCAAATGCCCAAAGTAAAATTCCAATACAATGGATTCCGAAAATGATGGGGTCAAACGTATTAATTACACCGAGTGCCACCCATTTCTTTGAAAATGGTCTGAGGGCTTGTGTACCATAGGCATTGAAAATATCTACAAATACATGTAGAAAGACGGCAAGGAAAGTCCAGAGCCATAGGTGTAAGATGTTCGCATCCTGGAATATGAAGCTTAATATGGCAGTAATCGCTATAGGCCATAAAATGACAGCTGGAATAGAATGTGTAATTCCGCGATGATGGCGAATATAAACGGCATTATTTCGCAATTTTAATACTGTATCAATATCTGGCGCCTGTGAACCAATAATCGTACCTGCCATGACGGCAGCGAATCCCATCGTATTATTCGCTACAACTGGGTCTGCTAAAGCTAACCCGCCCAAAGCAACGCCCATGACTAGATGAGTGCCCGAATCCAAAATTATCAACTCCTCGTATTTGGAGGATTTGGCCATAAATTTGCCAGGTTTATTTAAATTGAATACCCAATATCATTAACTTGATAATACTAATATACCCGAATTTTATAATTTAAAATCGAATTTTATCGGAGGATAGAATGAAATATCAATATAAAAAAGAATTTCGACACCATTTAGTGGAATGGTTCAACAATGAGAAACGTGATTTGCCATGGAGACACACATCCGATCCTTATAAAATATGGGTTTCAGAGGTAATGCTCCAACAAACAAGAGTCGATACAGTAATTCCTTACTACAATCGCTTTTTAGAGAAGTATCCAACTATACAAGATCTTGCCTATGCACCTCAGGAGGAATTATTAAAAATGTGGGAAGGTCTTGGTTATTATTCCCGCGCAAGAAATTTACAAGCAGGTGTGAAGGAAGTCGTGGAAAGATATAACTCGATAGTCCCTGATAATCGCCATGACATCTCGAAGCTAAAAGGGGTAGGACCATATACGGCAGGTGCAATTTTAAGCATTGCCTATCAAAAGGCGGAGCATGCCGTAGACGGTAATGTTATGCGTGTACTAAGTCGGGTATTGCATATTGAAGAGGATATTGCCTTGCCTAAAACTAGAAAAGTATTTGAAGAAGCAGTGGAGATGTTAATTGATGAACAATATCCAGGCGATTTCAATCAAGCATTGATGGATTTGGGTTCGATGATATGTACACCAACATCTCCAAAGTGTTTACTGTGCCCAGTAAGAGATTATTGCACTGCTTTTAATGAAGGAAATGCAGATCAATTGCCCATTAAATCGAAAAAAGTAAAAACAAAAAAAGTAAAATTTAATGTTTTCGTAGCAGTTGACCAGGAAGGACGATACTTAGTTGAAAAGCGCCCAAGTACAGGGTTATTGGCGGATATGTGGCAATTTCCGATGATTGAGATCAATGAAAACGGCATTAGCGATGAAACCTTCCAGCAAAATTATAATGTTGAAATCCTTGAATATGAAGATAAAGAATTACTCAGGTTTAAGCATATCTTCTCACATCTAACATGGGAAATGGAATGTATGCAGGTACAAGTTCTACAAAAAATGGAGCTGCCAGATGATGTAGTCTTTCTTACAATTGAACAAATAAAAACTTTGCCTATGCCAGTACCAATGTTGAAGATTTTGAATGTTCTGAATTAACTTAATTTTAAAATGTCGAATAAACTCGTTTCCTTCCGTCCACAATAATTTCACGGAGGTGATAACAAATGGCTAACAACAACAATAACAACAACAACCGTAATAACCGTAACAACAACAACAACAACAACAATAACAACAACAACAACTTCAACAACAATGAAGAGTTTGCTGTAGACCAAGATTTCCAACAAGCTCGTCAACAAAACCAAAAACAAAATCAACAAAACAACCAACGCAACAACAACAATAACAACAATAACAACAATAACAACAACGACTTCTAAGAAAGTCACCCTAACTCGAGTATAAATAAAGTGAATTCACTTTTAGGTATAGACATTTAATGTCTATACCTTAATTTTTTAGATAAGCAAATGTATAAATTACATATCAAATTACATAATAATCTGTTTTTTCCAAAGTTATTTGAAAAATATGTTCTTCAAGCTACAAGTTTTTGATAACCATTGCTATAATAAACCTAATAGTTGCTAGAAGATTGAAATTTTACATGGGACATAAATTTCACCAAGCGATGTTGATACATACATAGAGACGAAAAGGTGGGCAATACAATGACGATACCTATAGAAGGAGAAACGATACAAATACATAGTTATAAACATAATGGTCGCATCCACCGTGTCTGGCAAGAAACGATGGTTTTAAAAGGAACGAAGAACATATTTATAGGCGCAAATGAACGTACTCTTGTGACGGAATCCGATGGGCGAACTTGGCTGACGAGAGAACCGTCTATTTGTTATTTTCATGCCGAGCATTGGTTCAATATCATTTGCATGCTTCGTGAAGATGGCGTGTATTATTACTGTAATATGAGCTCGCCCTATGTATTTGATAATAATGCGATAAAATATATCGACTATGATTTAGATATAAAAGTATTTCCTGATATGTCCTATACATTGTTAGATGAAGATGAGTATGAGCAACACAAAAAAGAAATGGGCTACCCAGAAGTAATCGATAAAATTCTAAAGCGAAATGTCAATAAACTTGTTAGCTGGATCAAGCAAAAAAGAGGCCCCTTTGCGCCAGATTTTATTGAAGTCTGGACCAATCGCTACTTATTTAATAAAGAAATGCAATCAAAAGAAAAATAAAGATTAAAGTCTACTGCCTGCCAGTGGACTTTTTTAGTACTAAAAAATTTAAAACTCTATGCAATTATAATTAAATTTAATATCTAGCTCTTAGGATAAACGTAATTAAATATGGGTAAATAGGAAAAGATGGAGCGAGAACGCCGCGTCCATGCGACATCACTCCCGGGACCAATAAGCGCGTGCCTTTAGTCCACCCACCTAAAATTCTTAATAAGAATTTTTATTAGAAAAACTATAGCATTGATGTAAACACGTTAGATGTAATTGCCCCCAAACTAGAGTATAGTGTTAAACAGGTGTCCAAAACCGGGCACATTTACAGACAACTAGTGTTGCTTATAAAGGAAGTGAAGATATTTGGGTAGTATTAAACGTTATATGCGCTTTGTGAAGCCCTACCGCTGGGAAATTCTACTAACTATTGCTATTGGTATATTAAAATTTGCGATTCCACTGTTTATTCCAATCTTAATCAAAATCGTCATCGATAATATTATTGGGGCACCAGACTTAACGGATAGTGAAAAAATTAGGCAACTAATTTATTGGTTAGGTGGAACGGTGATTTTGTTCTTTATCATTCGTCCGCCAATTGAATATTATCGTCAATATTTTGCTCAACACGTTGGAAACAAGGTGTTATTCGATATTCGTCAGGAACTATTCGGTCACTTACAAAAGCTAAGCCTAAAATATTATGCGAATACACGTGCAGGCGAAATCATCTCTCGTGTTATCAATGATGTAGAACAAACAAAGAACTTTATCATGATCGGGTTAATGAACCTATGGCTTGATGTAGCAACCATTTTAATAGCTATTGGGATTATGCTTACAATGGATGTTAAGTTAACTTTAGTGGCAATCATTGCACTCCCGTTCTTTGGGTTTAGTGTGAAGTATTTCTTTGGGAAGCTGCGAGATCTAACAAGAAAGCGCTCGCAGGCATTGGCGCATGTTCAAAGCTATTTACATGAACGAGTAAGTGGAATGAGCATCATTAAAAGTTTTACATTAGAAAAGCACGAACAACAAATCTTTGATAAAGAAAATGGTGAGTTTCTAGATCGTGCTCTAGATCATACGAAATGGAATGCAAAATCCTTTGCAGTGGTTAATACCATTACCGACATTGCTCCTTTGCTTGTAATTGGTTTTGCAGGATACCAAGTAATACAGGGAGAGTTAACGGTCGGAACAATGGCAGCTTTTTACGCCTACATTGAACGTTTATATAGTCCACTGCGCCGTTTGGTAAACTCATCGACAACCTTAACTCAATCGATTGCATCAATGGATCGAATGTTTGAATTAATGGATGAAGAATATGACGTTCAAGATAAGATGAATGCTCGTGAGTTACCACCTGTTAAGGGACAAGTTTCGTTTGTGGATGTGAATTTTCAATATGAACAAGACGGGCAAATGATATTGAAAAATATTAACTTAGATATCAAGCCTGGTGAAACAGCCGCCTTTGTAGGAATGAGTGGGGGAGGAAAATCGACAATCGTTAGTTTAATCCCTCGATTTTATAATGTGACGGATGGTGCAGTCAAAATTGATGGCATCGATGTAAAAGATGCTGTTATTCACTCCCTTCGTGCACAAATCGGGATCGTGCTTCAGGATAATATCTTATTTAGTGATTCTGTTAAACAGAATATATTAATGGGAAGACCCGATGCAACAGACGAGGAAGTAATTGCTGCTGCAAAGGCTGCGAATGCCCATGACTTTATAATGACTTTACCAGATGGCTATGATACCAAGGTTGGTGAACGCGGGGTTAAACTTTCTGGTGGTCAGAAGCAACGTGTTGCGATTGCTCGTGTGTTCCTAAAAAATCCACCTATTTTAGTATTGGATGAGGCAACCTCAGCCCTTGATTTAGAAAGTGAAGCATTAATCCAGGATTCTTTAGATCGGTTGGCAAGCAATCGAACAACAATCATTATTGCCCATCGATTATCTACTATTACTCATGCCGACAAAATCTTCGTAATTGATCATGGTGAATTAGTAGAAGAAGGCAATCATGAAACTTTAATGAAAAAGCAAGGCGTGTATTATGATTTATTCCAAATTCAAAAACTAGATTAAAAAAGTATTTCTTTGCCAAGTGACAGAAGCTTTTGGTTTTTCTTAAAAAAATATTACTAATATTATTCGCGAGGTTATTAAAAAGTTTATGACAAAAAATGCTCAGAAAAGTCAAATTTCGACTTTTCTGAGCATTTTTATTTTGTCTAATATCCTGTCTTGACCTCACTATTCTCTACGTATTTACTTCGTTATGAGCGAGAATAATTTAGCGATTTAGTGTGATAAATTGCTGAAAGGTATTTTTTTTGTCGAAATAATTTTGTGATAGTTTCAATTTTTTTAGCATAAAAAGTAAGAATTACTAGATTCCAATCTATCAATTTATACAAAAGTAATAGAAAAAGAAAAATGATAATAGTTTCAAAGTCATTTTCGAGTAAGGAGGGACAGGATGGAAAGAAACGTACTACTGCAAGTAAAAGATTTAGAAACAACTTTTTTCACAGAGGATGGGAGAGTTCCAGCAGTTGATCATATTAACTTTCATATTAATGAAGGGGAGATATTAGCTATTGTGGGAGAGTCCGGGTGCGGCAAGAGTGTAACCTCATTATCGATTATGGGGTTAGTTCCTTCTCCTCCAGGAAAAATTACGTCAGGTCAAATACTTCTTGGCGAACTAGATTTGACAAAACAAACGGAAAAGCAGATGAGGAAAATTCGAGGGAAAGAAATGGCAATGATTTTCCAAGAACCGATGACATGCTTAAATCCGCTATACACAATTGGCAACCAATTAACCGAAGCAATTTTGTTGCACAACAAAAAAATGAAAAAGAAGGAAGCGGCTAGTAAAGCGATTGAAATGATGAAGTTGGTTGGGTTACCAAGAGCAGAAGAGTTGATGAAAGATTATCCGCATCAATTATCAGGTGGAATGAGACAGCGTGTCATGATTGCGATGGCTTTACTATGCAATCCGAAGTTATTAATTGCCGATGAACCAACAACGGCACTTGATGTTACCATCCAAGCTCAAATTTTGAAACTGATGAAAGAACTAAATAATCAATTCAGAACCGCAGTCTTACTGATTACTCATGATTTGGGGGTTGTTGCGGAAGTTTGTGAACGAGTGGTGGTCATGTATGCAGGTCAAATAGTAGAAGAGGCTCCCGTAGAGGAAATCTTTAAAAACCCTCAGCATCCATATACAAAGGGCTTACTTCAATCGGTTCCAGATATGCGCTATAAGAAGGAATCCCTGTATTCCATTAAGGGGAACGTTCCAAAGCCTGGATCTATACAAATGGGATGTCGATTTGCCCCGCGGTGTGAATATGCAACGGAACGGTGTATGACAGAAAATCCACCATTATTTGATGTTAGCGAAGCAATCATCCATAAATCAAGATGCTTCCTACAGGAAACGGAGGGAATCGATATTGCAGAACGTGTTGTTGAAGGTCGATAATCTGAAGAAATATTTTCCGAAACGTACTGCTTCTTTAAAGAAAGTAACCCACGTCAAAGCAGTAGATAATGTCTCTTTTGAAGTATTTGAAGGGGAAACGCTCGGTATTGTGGGGGAATCCGGTTGTGGAAAATCAACAACTGGACGAACAATTATGCGACTGCTTGAGCCAACTTCAGGTTCTATTGAGTTTGATGGAGAAGATCTTTCTAAGTTATCTAAAAAAGTGATGAGGAAAAAAAGACGCGATATTCAAATGGTGTTTCAGGATCCTTACGCTTCCTTAAATCCTAGACATACAGTGAAAAAAATTTTAGAGGAACCTTTAATCGTTCATGGGATTGGAAATGCACAAGAACGAAAAGAAAAGATCGCCGAATACTTGGACATTGTTGGGTTGGATAGCTACCATGCGAAGCGCTATCCACATCAATTTAGTGGAGGACAAAGACAGCGAGTTGGAATTGCAAGGGCCCTAATGACAAACCCGAAACTTATTATTGCGGATGAACCAGTATCTGCACTGGATGTTTCTATCCAAGCGCAAGTGCTTAATTTAATGCAAAGGCTTCAGGAAGATTTAAAGCTTACTTATATTTTTATAGCCCATGACTTAGGGGTAGTACGCCATATCAGCGATCGAGTGGCGGTTATGTATTTAGGTAGTGTTGTAGAGTTAGCGGAAAGTGAATCCTTATATGCCGAGCCGCTGCATCCATATACAAAAGCATTATTATCTGCGGTACCGATTCCCGATCCTACCTATGAGCGGGAAAAAATGATTATAACAGGTGATATTTCAAATTCAGTAACAGATAGCGGGTGTAAGTTCCAAGCCAGATGTCCTTATGCAACGATTACTTGCAAAATGAATACACCAGAATTGGTAGAAGTTAAACCGGGTCACTCTGTTGCGTGTCATTTATATAGTACTGATTAGAAGTCTATTATTTTTCGAAATCAGTGTGAGGAAAACATGGATATGGCTAAAAGGCAATCAATCATGATTTTCTAATGATGCGCAGCAATGACATATACATTAAGGGAAATAGGGAGGGTATTTATGAAGAAAAGCAAGCTGTGGTCTCTAGGACTATTTTTGTTGCTTGCTCTTTCAGTGATGCTAGCCGCGTGTAGTGGCGATGAAGGAACAACTGAAGAGCCAACAGAAACAAATGAAGAAACAACTGACGGAACAACAACAGAAGAAACAGAAGAAGTAGTTCCTCAAACTTTAGTATTTGGTCGTGGTGGAGATTCAGTATCTCTAGACCCTGCAATTGTGACTGATGGTGAATCTTTCAAAGTAACAGAAAATATTTACGAGACATTATTGAACTTTGGAGAACAAGACACAACAATTAATCCTGGCTTAGCTAAAGAGTGGGAAGTTAGTGAAGATGGTCTAACATATACTTTCCATCTACAAGAAGGTGTTAAATTCCACGATGGAACAGACTTCAATGCAGAGGCTGTTGTGAAAAACGTGGAACGCTGGAAAGGTGGAGCTGAAGAACAGTTCTATTACTTCCACTCAATGTTTAAAGCGGAAGGAGAAGATATTATTGCAAGTGTAGAAGCAGTAGATGATAAAACTGTTGTCTTCACCCTTTCTCGCCCACAAGCACCATTCTTAAAGAATATAGCGATGAGTCCATTTGCTATTGCTTCTCCAACTGCATTTGAAGCAGCAGGCGAGACATTTGGAGACAATCCAGTAGGAACGGGTCCGTTTAAGTTTGTTGAATGGAAACGCAATGATTCCATTACAGTTGAAAAGAATACAGAATACTGGCAAGAGGGTTTACCTAAATTAGATACAATTATCTTCCGGGCAATTCCAGATAACTCAGCAAGACTGAATGCCCTAATGACGGGTGAAATTGACTTGGCAGATGGCGTTAATCCTTCAGATGCTGCGTCCGTAGAATCTAATGGGGATTTACAGTTGATTGAACGTCCATCTATGAATATTGGTTATTTAGGTTTAACAAATACACGTCCGCCATTTGACAATAAGCTAGTACGACAAGCAGTGAATCATGCAATAGACAAACAAGCAATTGTCGATGCCTTCTTCCAAGGCCGTGCAGAAGTGGCAGTAAACCCAATGCCTTCATCAATTAGTGGCTATAATGACGAAATTACAGGATATGAATATGATCCTGAAAAAGCGAAGGAATTATTAGCAGAAGCTGGTTATGATGGTGCTGAAATTGAACTTTGGGCAATGCCTGTACCACGTCCATATATGCCGGATGGACAAAAGGTAGCCGAAGCTATTCAGAAAAACTTAAGTGATGTTGGCATCCCTTCAAAAATTGTCACTTTTGAATGGGCGACATATCTAGAAAAAGCCAAGAATGGAGAAGCGGATGCATTCCTATTGGGATGGACAGGCGATAATGGAGATGCAGACAACTTCATTTACACATTGTTGGACAAAGATACGATTGGCAGTAACAACTATGCATACTATTCTAACGATGAAGTACACGAGTTGTTAATTGCAGCACAATCTGAAATTGACGAAGAAAAGCGTACTGAATTATATAAACAAGCACAACAAATTATTCATGAAGATGCGCCGTGGGTTCCTTTAGCACACTCCATCCCATTACTAGCCGGGAAAAAAGGTGTTACTGGCTACTTACCGCACCCAACAGGCTCCGAAAGTTTAATAAACGTATCAATGGAATAAAAATAAGTGCCTGGTACATAAACAATTCAGATTTGTTTGTGTGCCAGGCACCAAAAAAATTTAAAGAGGTGACGTTATGCTTCGGTACATAGGTAAGCGGATTTTTCATTTAATTCCTGTGTTATTGGGAATGACTTTTATCGTATTTTTGATTATCCGTGCGATACCAGGCGATCCAGCCCAAGTGATATTAGGACAGCAAGCAACGGAAGAAGCGACTAAAGCATTACGGGAAAAGCTTGGTCTTGACCAGCCGTGGTATATTCAATATTTTGATTACTTAAAGGGGTTACTAACGGGGGATCTTGGCGAGTCGCTTCGTACAAGCCAACCTATCTCTCAGGAAGTATGGCCTTATTTAGCTGCTACGATTGAACTAGCAGTTTTTGCTATGATTATTGCGGTAGTAATCGGCATGAATGCAGGCATTATCTCCGCATGGTTTCAAAATTCATGGTTTGACTATATTGCCATGGTCATTGCGTTAATTGGTGTATCAATGCCGATTTTTTGGCTTGGCTTGATGGAGCAATGGGCATTTAGTCTTGAATTAAAATGGCTTCCAACTTCAGGTAGAGAAGAGGTCCGCGATCCAGTACAGGCCATAACCCATCTCTATTTAATTGATACGTTAATCCAAGGTCGCTTTGATCAATTCTGGGTCACAATTAAACATTTAATCTTACCTGGAATTGCATTAGCAACAATTCCGATGGCCATTATTGCACGAATGACGCGTTCCTCAATGTTGGAGGTTCTACGTTCAGACTATATTCGAACTGCCCGTGCGAAAGGTCAACGAATGGGCAAAGTCGTTTATAAACATGCATTGAAAAATGCATTAATTCCGATAATCACGATTATTGGATTACAAACAGGTCTACTTTTAGGTGGCGCGATCTTAACAGAAACAATCTTTAGTTGGCCAGGAATCGGCCGCTATATTTATGAGGCGATCGGCTACAGAGATTACACGGTAATTCAATCTGGAATTCTGATTGTTGCTTTTATATTTGTCATCATTAATCTTGTTGTCGATATTTTGTATTCGGCTATAGATTCAAGAATTAAGTATAACTAGAAGGGAGTTGGATTCATGTCTGAGCTGGTTTCTAATTCAGTCGACTTAAAGTCTAAAGAAGAGAAAGTAGTTGGACCATGGAAAGTGGCATGGCGAAGCTTTAGAAAAAGTAAAGCAGCCCTGGTCGGTACAGGAATTGTTGTGTTCTTCGTTTTACTTGCTATATTTGGTCCATTGATTGCACCAGAAGGAATAAATGAACAGAAGTTACAGGATCCAAGTTTGCGATTAGCCCCCCCTTCTAGTGAATACTGGCTAGGGACAGATGATTTTGGGCGGGATATTTTTTCGCGAGTCGTTTATGGCGCGAGAATTTCTTTGGCAGTCGGGTTTTTATCCGTTATATTGTCTGTAGTTGCAGGAACGTTTTTAGGAGTTATTGCAGGCTTCTACGGACGCTTTGTTGATACAATTATTTCAAGAATATTTGATATCATGCTAGCTTTCCCAAGTATTTTATTAGCTATTGCAATTGTATCCATCCTAGGTCCTTCACTGCAAAATGCATTAATAGCGATTGCCATTATCAATATTCCGAACTTTGGCCGCTTAATCCGTTCAAAAGTGTTAAGTGTGAAAGAAGAAGAATACATCGTTGCTGCAAGAGCAATCGGCATGAAGGATTCTCGAATATTGTGGAGACATATTTTACCGAATTCATTTTCACCGGTTATTGTTCAAGGGACGTTAGCGATTGCAACTGCCATCATCGAAGCGGCAGCTTTAAGCTTTTTAGGATTAGGAGCGGAAGCACCACAGCCGGAGTGGGGGAAAATGCTTTCGGATGCACGTGTGCACTTAATGACCGCGCCATGGACGATGATTTTTCCAGGACTAGCTATTATGTTAACGGTGCTAGGATTTAACCTAATGGGGGATGGATTGCGTGATGCGCTAGATCCGAAGATGAAAAATTAGAAAAGGTGAGCTAAATCTGGCTCACCTTTTCTTTCTTTACTCGATTGGAAATAAATCAGATGATAAATATCGTTCGCCCGTGTCAGGTGCCAAACAAAGAACTTTTGCAGATAAAGGAAGCTTTTTTGCTAATTCGATGGCAAAGTAGGCTGAAGCTGCACCAGAAGCACCGACTAGTATTCCTTCTTCTGAAGCAAGCCGTCTTGCGATTATCTGTGCATCATCATCATCAATATGAAGGATTTCATCAAAAACTTCACGGTTTAAAATTTTCGGGATAAATCCTGGTCCTGTACCGGGAATTTTATGAGGTCCCGGAGTACCGCCGGCTAATACCGGGGACCCGGCAGGTTCTACTACATAAATTCTTAAATTCGGAAGGCGTTTTTTTAACTCTTCTCCCGTTCCGGTCACCGTCCCGCCAGTCCCCGCAGTTAAAACAAGAACATCCAGCTGTTCATCGAATGCTTCCAAAATTTCTACTGCAGTCGTCGTACGATGGGCATCGGCATTTGCTTGGTTATCAAATTGCAGGGGAATAAAGCTATCTGGTATGCCATCTGCAATACGTTTTGCTTCGTCAATAGATCCCTTCATACGTAGATTGGCAGGTGTTAAATGAACTTCAGCCCCATAAGCTTGCATCAGCTGCACCCGCTCTTTTGTGGCATTGTCCGGCATTGTAATAATACAAGGGTAGCCTTTTACCGCACAAACCATTGCAAGACCAATGCCGGTGTTCCCGGAAGTGGGTTCGATTACTGTACTTACACCAGGAATTAGTTTACCTTTTTTTTCAGCTTGGACAATCATATTCAATGCAGCACGGTCCTTCACACTGCCACCAGGATTAAAGGATTCTAATTTCATATAAACTTCAGCGCCATTTTCGGAAGGTAATTTATTCAGTTTAACGATAGGCGTATTTCCAACTAATTCGAGAATATTGTTATGTAATTTCATCATCAAAACACCTCTTTAAGTAAATTGATAAAAGCTAGGCAAGATTTACTGCCTAGCTTTAGCTTTTCCATTAATTATAGAACTTTTCCAACAACTTGACTAATTAATAATCTTAAATGTCTGGTACCTATTCTTTTAAGGCTTCTTCTAAGTAAGATAGATTTACTAAGCCATCAATGTTATCTGTAGAGATATAGCCAGCATCCTTGGAAATTGTCGCCATCTCTTTTAAAATTTCTTCTTTCACATCGATTGTAGGAGTTAAGCGAGCGAAGGCTTTTGTTACTTCATCCTTTGATAAATCCTTGCCTGTAAGTTCCTTTACGTGATCAAGGAATAGCTGAACTGCTTCTTCAGGATTTTCGTTAATGAAGTCAACAGCTTGATTGTAAGCAATTAAAGCCTTTTTCGTTAGTTCTGGATTGTTAGAAGTGAAAGCTTTTCTAGCAGCAACTACTGTATTCGTGGATTCACTGCCCCAAGCAAATTCAGATGCATCCAATAATAGTTTCGCATTGCCATTTGTTTCGATATTAACGCCCCATGGTTCTTGTGTAGCTGCTGCATCAATTTCACCTTTTAACATTAAAGCCGCTGTATCAGCAGGTGCTAGCTTCATAGTGGTAATGTCGCCATTGCCGGTAGAACTTGCTGTTAGCCCGGCATCTTGAAGTGATTTCATTAAACCAACGTCCTGTGTACTACCAAATGTAGGTACAGCAACTTTTTTACCTTTTAAATCTTCAACACTATTAATGCCTGAATCTTTTCCAACAACAAGTACAGCACCGCCATTAACAGCCCCGGCAATTATTTCATGCTCTGGATTTTTCACATATGTGTTTAAAGCTGGTGTTGGTCCAACTGAACCGATATCAATTGAGTTTGTTGACATTGCTTCCATAAATGCTGAACCATCATTGAATGTACTAGTAGAAATTTTAATGTCTTCACCAAATTGTTCAGTATAGAAGCCTTTTTCAAGAGCAACGATTGTTGCAATATGTGTCATATTTGGAAAGTACCCGATACGAATTTCAGTTACCGAGTCTT
The DNA here is from genome assembly GCF_042666115.1 of Ureibacillus sp. GCM10028918. Lineage (NCBI taxonomy): Bacteria > Bacillati > Bacillota > Bacilli > Caryophanales > Caryophanaceae > Ureibacillus > Ureibacillus sp. GCM10028918. Next base: position 9,208 of record NZ_JBHTFK010000032.1, on the reverse strand, counting down.
TTTCGGCACTTGATTCTTCGCCGCCACCACATGCAGCCAGAACGGAAATTACAAGGGTTAAAATAGTTAAAAATAACATGTTCTTTTTCATATTCTTCTCCTTAGTGGGTAGTTTGAATACCCCATTTTCTTAATACAAATCGTTCAATTCTTACGAAGATAAAGTTATCGATAAAAGAACCAATAACACCAATAATGATCATGATACTGAAGATTAAATCCATTGCCTGGATGGAACGGCCTAAATCAAGCAATGTTCCAAGTCCACCACTGCCACCCAGTAATTCACCGGCTAAAACCGCACGCCAGGCTAATGCCCAGGCCAAACGCAAACCAGCAATCTGCTGAGGGATTGTTGATTTAAAGATGACTGTTCTAAACAGGTGGAAACCAGATGACCCCATTGTACTGGCTACACGTATGAGTAGGGGAGGGACACTTTTAAAAGCAGTACTTGATGTAATGGTAATTGAAAGGGCAGCCCCTAAAATTACGATGAAAATAACAGAGCCGACACCAAGTCCAAACCATAGAATTGCTAATGGCATCCAGACGATATTTGGAATTGCCTGTAGGCTTGTGACAAAAAAGCCTAGTGTATCATCGACAATTTTATATTTATAAATTAAGAAACCAAGTACAAATCCAATAATGACAGCTATGATGAAGCCAATAAATAATCGGATAAGGGAAGAGCCTGTAGCATCCAATAATTGACCACTTATAATTCCGTTTACTAATGTTTTTACAACTGTAACGCCACCCGTGTCATTAGGAATGATTAATGGCGGCCACATAAAAGCAGGGAAGACGTCAAATTTAGATATCGCTTCCCATATTGTTATTAGGATCAACACGAAGATGGTCCGTCTTAAGAGCGTAATCACTACCTAATTCCTCCTTCAGCACTTTTTCCATTTCTTGTTCCAGCTCTGTTAATATTCGACTCTCTAAATGTATTAAAATGCTGTCTGAAGAATTTCTTGGGCGAGCTGCTTGCACAGGGAATATGTTTTTTATTCCTCCAGGCCGTGTTTTCATTAATACAATTCGATCTGATAATACAACAGCTTCACGAATATTATGAGTTACAAAAATGATTGTTTTTCCTGTTTCGCGCCAGAGCTTATCAAGCTCCTTATGTAGTACCATTCGAGTTTGTTCATCTAATGCAGCGAATGGTTCATCCATTAACAGAATCTCTGGATCAGTTACTAATGCCCGGGCAATGGCAACACGTTGTTTCATTCCACCAGATAATTCATGGGGCATGGCATGAGCGAATTTCCCAAGGTGAACCTTTTGCAGCCAATCAAGTGCACGACTTTTTGCTTCTTCCTTAGGTACTTTTTTTATAAGAAGACCGTACATAACATTGTCCAAAACACTCATCCATGGAAATAGACCAGATTCCTGGAAAACGACTATCCGATCGTTGCCTGGACCTTTAATAGGTTTATCATTGACTAGCAGGCAGCCTGAAGATTCTTTTTCCAGACCTGCAACAATATTTAAAAGTGTGGATTTTCCACAACCGGACGGGCCCAATAAGGATATAAATTCCCCTTTTTTAATAGTTAATGAAACATCATCTAACGCAATTGTAGGAGTGTGATCTTTTCTCTGAAACTCCTTATGAACATTTTTTAGAATAATATGTTCGTCAGCCAAAACAAAACCCTCCATTCTGATAAAACATAGTGTTATACTAAGATTTAATTAGTTTCCATTTTATGTTTTGTGTTATATTCTTTCTGTCACTTTTGTTACAAATATTCAGAATAATGTTTATACAAAGTAAATTTAAAGGGGTGTTTGTGAAATGATGAAAGAGCTTGAACAATATAGTAAGGAAATTTTTATAAATAAAGGGCAGGTAATATATCAAACAGGGGACCCCATCAACTCTGTTTATTTTTTAAACAAAGGACTAATAAAATTAGCTGAAGATGGAGAGGATGGACAGCCAGTCACAATCGTACTCCTGCAAGAAGGGGAAATGTTTGGTTTTTTAGATCGGCTAAATAATTATTCAGAGCATACCCAGTATGCGGTTGCGTTAACAGACTCCAGCCTCCTTGCATATCCAATTGACGTGGTATTAAAACATTTGGATAAGCTTTCGGCTATTGAAAGAGCATTATTTTTTTCGTTAGTCAGGCAATTAGCAGAAACAAAACAATTAGTATATGTTCACTCGAAAATGACAGTGCCAGAGAGAATTAGCTGGTTTTTGATAAAACTGGCCAAGATGGAAAATGGGATTGCTACAATCAGTATGCCGTTAACACATGAAGAAATTTCCTATATGGTTGGATGTAGTCGGCAAAAAGTAACTACTTATTTAAGTAAATGGAAGAAAGAAGGGACCATACAATATGACCGGGGATTTATTCAGTTGATTGATGTAGATAAGCTCCACTAAAAAAATAAAACTCCCCATGACGTTTCCTCATGGGGAGTTCGATTAAAGGAGATGGAAATCTGCAAAGAAGTACAACAGCTCAAGTTCTTATTGGTCGAGTTGTGTTTTTCTAATAGAAGCTTTGCTCTAGATCTGAGTTTTTTTCGTTGCCATGGTAGCTTCTATAAGAGACGATTAAAGTATCTAAATGTTCTAGATTCTCCTCGTAATCCAGTAGTCGAGAGAAGATATAGAACAGGTGATAACTTGAAAACTCCTCTTCGCCCTCTCTCTTTTCTTCAAATGCAATCTGTTGGATTAGCTTCTGCATTACATCTACATATTTTTTGTCTTGCTCATCAATCCATTTCGAATGCTCTGGTTTTAGCTTTCCAGTGAATTTTAAAAGTAATTGTTCATGGAAAGTAAGAAGAAAGTCCAGGCGTTCCTGTACCATTCCACGGAACTGGCCAGGTAAATTGGCAATTTCATTTTCATGCTTATGCAATCGGTACAAAAGCTCTAAACTTTTTTTTGTTGTCGTAATCATTTGACGATAAAGGACGAGTTTACGAGCTTGTACAAAACGCTTCTTCTTCGAGTAATGTCGTTCTTCTTTGTAGAAATCATACATTTTTTCAACATCACTAAGTTGTTCCTGAAACTTATTCAATGCAGCTTTAGTCGAGGTATGCTCGGATGCTTGCCTTGCTGCAAGTCGCGTCCAGCGAATAATATCATCTTGTAATGAATCAATCATTGTAAATAATTTAATTTCATATCGAGGTGGAAGAAACACTAAATTAACGATAAATGCTGCAAATACCCCAACCATCACCGTCAGAAATCGAATGACACCGAATTCTAGGAAGTCATCTCCTTCGAAGATCATAATTGCCACTACTGTAACAAGTGCTAAAGAAATCGAACTATCCAACTTGAATCTTCTCATTAATCCAATCACGATGATGGCGGCAATCCCGATTGCGACAATATGATGGCCAAAAATTAAACCAAATAGTACGGCAACTGTTGCACCAATAATATTCCCTTGAATTTGTTCAAGGATGGATAAATAAGAACGGTAAATAGACGGTTGAATGGCAAATATAGCCGCAATCCCAGCGAAAACAGGCGAAGGTAAATTTAGTAATTCTGCTAGAAAAAGTGCAAATACAATTGCCACACCTGTTTTTAAAACACGGGCACCTAATTGCATGTAAAAATACGCCCTCTCTTTTTTAAATACTTTACCCCTCAAAACATGAGGAAATCACATTACTTTACCTAATTTTCTTATTCTGGTCAACTAGTTTAGTGTATTGATATAGAAATAAAATTATTAGCAAATGTTGTGATCAATTATTTTAATCGTGAAAAGGCATAATCCACAGCTGCAATTGTTTCTACAATATCTTCTTCTTTATGTTCAGTTGTTAAGAACCATGCTTCATATTTAGAAGGCGCAAGATTTACCCCTTTAGAGAGCATTAATTTAAAGAAGCGACCGAACATTTCGCCATCAGAGTTTTCGGCTTGCTCATAGTTTTCAACTTTTTCATTTGTGAAGTAAAGAGTTAATGCCCCTTTTAAGCGGTTAACTGAAATGGTAACATCGTGTTTTTCTGCTGCCTCTAAAATGCCTTTTTCTAATAATGCACCTAGACGATCCATTTCATCATAAACACCAGGCTGTTTTAATACTTCAAGACATGCGATTCCCGCAAGCATTGACGCAGGGTTCCCGGCCATTGTACCAGCTTGATAGGCAGGGCCAAGGGGAGCAACAGTTTCCATAATTTCTTTTCGACCACCGTAAGCACCGATTGGCAGACCGCCACCAATAATTTTACCCATTGCCGTCAAGTCCGGTGTTAAGCCAAGTAAATCTTGTGCCGCACCATAATGGAATCGGAAAGCGGTAATAACTTCATCGTGAATTGTTAGAGCGCCTTTTTCTTTTGCACTTTCATGAACATATTCCAAAAATCCTGGTTTAGGCTCAACGATACCGAAGTTTCCTACAATTGGTTCGATTAGGATTGCAGCTACCTCCTCGCCCCATTTATCCATCGCTAATTGGAATTGTTCTTTATTATTAAAAGGTACTGTTATTACTTCTGTAGCTACTGCAACAGGCACACCGGCAGAATCTGGAGAACCCAGCGTTGCAGGACCAGATCCGGCAGCAACTAGCACTTGGTCGAAATGTCCATGATAGCACCCCGCAAACTTAATGATTTTCGTACGGCCAGTATAAGCGCGGGCAACTCGTACAGTTGTCATGACTGCTTCTGTACCAGAATTCGTGAAACGGACTTTATCTAATGAAGGAATCGCATCCTTTAACATTTTGGCAAATTTCACTTCATGTTCTGTAGGAGTTCCATACAAAACGCCAGTTTCTGCTGCCTGAGTGATTGCTTTTGCGATATGTGGGTGACCAAATCCAGTGATAATCGGGCCGTAAGCTGCTAAGTAGTCAATGTAACGATTGCCATCAACATCCCAAAAATAAGCTCCATTCCCTTTAGCCATTACAACAGGTGCGCCACCACCAACTGCTTTATAAGAACGTGATGGACTATTTACCCCACCAACGATATGCTCTAATGCCTCTATTTGAATTTTTTCAGATTTTGTATGATTCATTTGTAAAGCCTCCTCATTTATTTCACATCCTATTGTAGACCTAATCGAAAGCGAATGCCAAAGAATTTGAAACTCATACTCTTCTTTTGTAGGATAGAGAAAAGGGAGGAATATATATGGAATCATTAGTAAATATGGAAGCGCCGGACTTTACATTATTAAATGAAAAAGAAGAGAACGTTTCTTTACGAGATTTTCGAGGCAAGAAGGTTGTGCTCTATTTTTACCCAAAGGATATGACGCCAGGTTGTACTACGGAAGCATGTGATTTTCGAGATCGTTATGAAGAGTTTTCTGATTTAAATACAGTAATCCTTGGTGTCAGTCTTGATGAAGCAAGCAAGCATACAAAATTCATAGAAAAATATGGTTTGCCTTTCTCATTATTAGTTGATGAAAATCATGAGGTAGCTGAAAAATATGGAGTTTGGGTATTAAAGAAAATGTATGGCCGCGAATTCATGGGAATAGAACGTGCGACTTTCCTAATAAGCGAAGAAGGAATTGTTGAAAAGGAATGGCGTAAAGTAAAAGTGAAAAACCATATTGAGGAAGTCCTGGAAAGTCTGCGCTGAGAAACTGCCGTACAATTTATCTAATTTGGAGGGGGAAAAATGAAAGTATATTTTACTTTTGATTCTAGACCGGATTTACAAAAGCAATTAGTAGAACAATTTCCTGAAGTAGAGTTTGCCTTTCGTAAGGGAATTCTTGAGAAAGAAATAAAAACAGCAGAAGTCATTGTTACATACGGTGAAGATTTAAAGGATGAGCATATTGATAAAGCGCAAAATTTGAAATGGATATTCGTTGCTTCTGCTGGAGTTGAAAAAATGCCGAAAAATGCTATTGCCGAGCGAGACATCCTAGTATCCAATGTACGGGGAATTCATAAAAAGCCGATGACTGAATCGATTCTCGCACATATTTTGTCCATAAAACGTGTATTGCCAACTATTTATAATAACCAACGAAACAAAATATGGGACAAAAGAGGCGGTCATCCAACAGAACTTAATGGAAGCACGGCATTAATCATTGGTCCAGGGGCGATTGGCGGTGAAATCGGAAGACTGCTGCAGGCTTTCGAAGTCTATACAATTGGCTGTAACCGAAGTGGGAATCCAGCAGACTATATGAATGAAACTTATCGTATTGATGATATAGCTGAACACTTGCCTAAAGCAGATATTGTCATATCGGTTTTGCCTAGCACGGAAGAAACGGAGCATTTAATAGGGTATGAACATTTTCAAGTAATGCGCGACAATGCGATCTTTATGAATTTTGGTAGAGGGAATTTAGTAGAGACAGATGTATTGATTCGTGCCCTTGAGGAAAATCAAATTCAACATGCGGTACTCGATGTCTTTGAACAAGAGCCTTTACCGCTTGATAGTAGGCTTTGGGAATTGGATAACGTAACGATTTCTCCTCATTGCTCAAGTCACTCATCTCGATATTTAGAAAGAAGCTTAGAGATCTTTATACCAAGCCTGGAAAAATATCTAAATGGGGATATGGATATTGAGAATAAGATGAATATTTTACGTGGTTATTGAGAATAAAATAGGTATATTGAAAATCCTCGCAGAGATAATATACTGAATATTTCTTATATTAATAATGCTAAATAATTAATAATGATAATTTTTTATTATACATCTCGTTTAAATAACAGGAGAAGATATGGAATTGTTGACTACATTCAATAAATTGGGTACACTAATTATAACTATTATTAACTAAGAATTAAGTAGAAAGAGGTGCATGGCGATGTCTGATATGCATTTAAAAGATGCCCTAGACACGTTAAAGACAACTGGTGTAAGAATTACTCCGCAGCGTCATGCTATTTTGGAATATTTAATTGAATCAATGACACATCCAACTGCAGATGAAATATATAAAGCTCTAGAAGGTAAGTTTCCCAATATGAGTGTAGCAACTGTTTACAATAACCTACGTGTATTCCGTGAATCAGGTTTAGTGAAGGAACTAACATATGGAGATGCAGCAAGTCGATTTGATTTCGTTACAAATGACCATTATCACATGATTTGTGAATCCTGTGGAAAGATTGTCGATTTCCATTATCCAGGTTTAAACGAAGTGGAGCAATTTGCATCGCATGTAACAGGCTATAAAGTACATTCACATCGCTTAGAATTATACGGTACTTGTCAGGAATGTCTTGAAAATGCGGGAAAACAAGTTTTGTAGTCAAGGCTAAACCTAGTAACGGTATGTTGCTAGGTTTTTTATTTTGCTAATACAATCATAGTTTATAAGATAGTGAACGAAAAAAGTCGACCCAGTATAGGAGTCGACTTGTATCTATCGGTTTTTATTATAATCTTGATCGAACTCTTTGCCTTCCAATGTTGGGTCTAATGTAAGAGGTTCGTTACAGTACATACACATATCCACACGGCCGAGTACCTTAGTATGTCTATTGCAATTCGGGCACACTACTTGTACAGCTTTTGTTGAAAGTAAACCGATCCAGCCATAAACGGCCGTACTGCCAATTATGCATAATAATCCTAGCGTCATAAAGATGATAACCAAAATTTGATTTTCACGGAAGAAGATTGCCCCGTACATAATAACAAAACCAATGAAGATTAATGATAGGGCGAATGAGCGAATTTTATTTATTTTATTTTTATATGTCTTTGCCATAATACTTTAGCCTCCCAATCTAGATTCTACTATAACATAGAACGTTTTCATTTGAGGATAAGAAAGTATAGAAATTTTTAAGGAAAGATTCATATTAGATAATCCGGAACTTTGAATAACAAAATAAGTTCTTCTATATAGTAATAGATATATAAAAGAAGGATTCTTTTTATGGATGTCGAAAAAACAAATTATCGTAATTGTAATTTAGGAGGATTATCATGGAGCATATTTTGCGCCCGATCTACCAAGAACGTGCAAGCCAGTCAGATACTTTAGGTGTTATTCTTGTGACGAAACGAGAAGAAACAATGAGTGTTACGGATACATTTGACGCAGTATTATTAATTGTTGTAAAAGAAGCGGACATTCCCATTTTTACTAAACATTATTTACATGAAGATAAAAAAATGGCCATGCACGTAATTACGGAAGAGTTATTAAATAAAAGATTGAATGTTGGATTAGATAGAAGAATTGTAGATTGGATTTTCCATGGCAAAATCAAGTTCGATCGTAATGAGTATCTATCTAATTTAAGATTGAAGCTTCAAGAGTTTCCTTTCTTGGGGCGTAAATTAAAGACAGGCATTCAATTTTCTAAATTGATTCGTCGTTATTTGGAAGGGAAAGAGTTTTTCAATCGAGGGAATTATTTTGATTCCTATCACCATGTCGTGGATTCCTTGCATCATTTAGCTCGCTTAGCAGTAATTGAAAATGGTTTATATCCAGAAGTAACAGTGTGGTCGCAAGTGAAAAAGTTAGAGCCATCTATTTATAAACTATATGAAGAACTTGTGATGAGTAATGAAAGCTTGGAGAAAAGACTGGAGCTTCTATTTTTAGCCATCGAGTTCCTAATCAATTCGAGAACACATGACGGGGCGCAGCATATATTAGAGACGATGTTATCAAAAGATACATGGACTACACAGGAATTACATAATCATAACGAGTTGCAATATTATTCGAAGGATTTGGAAGTATTTGTTGAGTATTTGATCGATAAAGGATATATCATTGCAGCATCTAAGCTTTCAAAGAGCGGCTTGATCTATCATCGACATTATAAAGTAGATAAAGATTTTGTCTCTTCTTCATATGATTGATTCGTGTAGTATTGAGTGATTTACAGATGAAGGAATAAAGTGGTTTCGGGGTGTTTAATACACCTCGAAAAATTTTTGCAGAAAGTGTTGACTTTCATATCAGTCTCGTTGTATTATTATAAACGTCGCTGATGCGATGAAATAAAAAGACATCTTAACAAACAAATGTTGAAAAAACTTTTTAAAAAAGTTGTTGACAGAGATTGAGTGAGATGTTAATATAGAGAAGTCGCTGAAAAACGATTGAAAAATGAACCTTGAAAACTGAACAACAAAACGTTAATGAAACATAGTTTCTTCTATTAATTTAGAGAAACAAAATTTTGGACATCAAAATTGATGCCAGCAGATGTTT
>NZ_JBHTFK010000031.1:0-29008 GCF_042666115.1 Ureibacillus sp. GCM10028918 | reverse complement strand
GAATTTAAAAAAGATGACTCCGGTAGAATACCGGAATCATCTAATCGCTGCTTAAATAGCAAGGTTGCTTTTATTAAACTGTCCAAAATTTAGGGCGCAGTTCAGGTTAGCAGGAGCTTTTATTTTCCGTTTCGCTTCTCTATTTATCATTTCTTTCCTTGTCGATGTCTGGCAGATACAGGCACTTGGTGCTCTATATCTTCTCTTTATCTCCATAAACCATATAATTAGAAAACTGGTCTCCAAACGGAAAAACGATACGAAGGAAAAACAGAAGAAAAAATCAGGTTTTTGGGGAACTGTAATTAAGGTTGAGTTAGCTGATATTGCTTTTGCGATTGACTCTATTTTAGCGGCTGTAGCCCTTGCCATGACTCTTCCCGCTACCCCTCTACCGCAGATTGGTGGTATGGATGGTGGTAAATTCCTTATTATTTTTGCAGGTGGGTTAATTGGATTGATCATTATGCGTTTTGCTGCAAACCTATTTGTAAAATTACTTCAGTCTAGACCGGGACTTGAGATAGCAGCTTTTGCCATCGTAGGTTGGGTAGGTGTTAAGTTGGCTGTACTGACACTAGGACATCCTGATATCAATGTGATTTCCTATGAATTTGCACATTCTAAGGAATGGAAGCTATTCTTCTATGGTGTATTAATCATCATTGCTGCAGCTGGATGGTTCCTATCAAAAGATAAAAAAGAAGGTTCCATAACGTAACATTGTTATCTTAACTGAACGTACAGTTTTAGCTTCATTTGGTTACTCTTATATTTGTTTGGGTAACCATTTTTTATTATATGAGTTTTCCATACCTTTTCAAACCTGCTTCAATAACAAAAAAGTACAACATGGGTTCATCACCCTTGTTGTACTTTATACAGATATCTTATTTTTCTTCCGCTACGAATGGAAGAAGAGCCATAATACGAGAACGTTTAATAGCTGTAGTTAATTTGCGTTGGTATTTTGCACTTGTACCAGTTACGCGACGTGGTAAAATTTTCCCACGCTCAGAAATGAACTTTTTAAGTAAATCTACATCTTTATAGTCGATTGTAGTAATGTTGTTTGAAGTGAAGTAACAAACTTTACGGCGTTTGCGGCCTCCGCGACGTTGTGCCATTTCGATATTCCTCCTTTATTAGTTTTTAGTTCCCTAAGCAGCGATCTTATTGTCTAATTTCAAATTAGAATGGTAGATCGTCCTCAGAAACTTCGATTGGTCCTTTGCTTGATGCGAAAGGATCCTCATCTACACGTGTATAATTTTGCTGATTAACAGAAGGCTGAGATTGTTGGTAAGAAGGAGCAAATGGATCTTGGTCCATGTTGCCGCCGCCAAATTGTTGGTTTGGTTGGCTTGTACCATATGAAGGTTGGTTGCCTCCATATTGTGGTTGCCCTCCATACTGTTGATTTGGCATTCCACCACCGCCAGTGTTATTACGCGGTTCCAAGAATTGCACAGCATCCGCTACAACATCTGTAGTATAAACACGTTTACCATCTTGACCCTCAAAGCTACCTGTTTGAATACGGCCTTCCACACCAATCAAACTTCCTTTTTTCATGAAGTTTGCTAAGTTTTCGGCTTGTTTTCTCCAAGCAATACATCCGATGAAGTCTGCTTCGCGATCACCTTGTTGGTTCGAAAATGTTCTATTTACAGCAACTGTAAAACGAGTCATAGGAACGCCACTTGGTGTATAACGAAGTTCTGGATCTTTCGTAAGTCTTCCAACTAATACGACACGGTTTATCACAATTTCAACCTCCTTTTTTCAGCGATTCTTGTTAAGTTTAAATGTTAATTATGCTTCTTCACGAACAGCCATGTGACGGATAATGTCTTCGCTGATGTTAGCTAAACGAGTGAATTCGTTGATAGCTTCAGTACCAGCGTTAGCTTTTACGATTTGGTAGTAACCTTCACGGAAGTCGTTGATTTCATAAGCTAAGCGGCGTTTGCCCCAATCTTTAGACTCGATGATTTCAGCGCCGTTTGAAGTTAAAACTTCATTGAAGCGTTCTACTAATGCTTTTTTCGCGTCGTCTTCAATGTTTGGACGAACGATGTACATTACTTCATACTTTTTCATCTATTTTGCACCTCCTTATGGACTTGGGCTCTCCGACAGTACGGGAGCAAGGAGTAAGTAATATATACTCACATCATTGAATTGTAGCACACTTCAAACCTATATGCAACAAAGATAATAGTAATTATGAAAAACATAATATTTTATTAAATGTATCAATTCCTTATGTTATTTTAACGATAAACCTAGAATATTTTTTTAACAGTGCAAATTCAGTTTTGAAAACTTTATAATGATTACATATAAGGGAAGTGAAAAAATGCCACAAGACTTAGAGCCTAAAATCATAAAACTTGATATGAAAAAAATTTCGAAAATGAACATTTGGTTAACTTTTGCCTTAAGCGGAGTTTTTTTATTTGCCAATGGTCTTATCCACCAGCAGTTTTCAGGTTCCATTTCATTTTGGGATGTTCTTCTATTCTCAGTGTCATACATCGGACTCATTGCACTTCATGAAGTTTTTCATTTAATAGGTTTTATGGTTTTTGGGAAAGTAAAATTTAATCAATTAGACTATGGTATAAATTTAAAATTAGGGGTTGCTTATGCAACTACAACTCAGCCATTATTGAACAAAGCCATGAAAAAATCATTAATGTTGCCATTTTGGACAACTGGTGTGATACCTGCCATTATCGGATTCATGATTCAATCAAATATGCTCGTGTTATTAGGAGCTTTCCTTATTGCAGGTGCAGTTGGTGACTTTTATATGTATAAAGAGTTACGTAGATTTCCAGGTACCTCTCTTGTAAAAGATGATCCAGAACTACCAAGATTGTATGTATATGACGGAAGGGGTTAAAGTTACTATGTCCAACAACGTAAAAGTCGTCACAATAGATGAACAAAAGGTAGTTAAGCAAACAATCATTTTAACTATTGTTTTAAGTATTTTATTTGCTGGTCTAAATTATTTTTTACAACCGGAATTTTCATTTAGCATACTGAGGTTTATCTTGGGTGTGGCTATTTACTTAATTGTCTCGCTGCTATTAGTTATTGCCAATGAGTTATTAAATATATTAGGCTATCGTTACCGATGTAAAGTTGCTCGCGAGTCCATCTCTCTGTCCATTCATCTAGAAAAAGGCTTAATCTACTCTAAAACATCGAAGAAAATTAAAAATGGACATTATCAATCTGTTTTTTTAACTTCTTTTTCAATCACGGGAATCATTCCATTAGCTCTTGGCTTTGCCATAGGAAGTTATCCTTTATTACTTGCAAGTGCCTCCTTTATTGCAGGTGGACTAGCAAATTTTATTGGTATTAGTAAGCTTCAGAAATTTCCAGACGACTGTCTAGTACAAGATATTCCCGAGGATTTTAGTGTATATGTTTATCAAGATAATGAAAAACAGACGTCCTAATTTGAATTGGACGTCTGTTTTTATTTGGGACAATTTTTTAAATTAAACGTTGAAGCGGAATAGCATTACATCGCCATCTTGTACAATGTATTCTTTCCCCTCTAAACGTACCTTACCAGCTTCTTTGGCAGCTGCCATTGAGCCAGCTTCAACTAGGTCTTCATAAGCTACTGTTTCTGCACGAATAAATCCACGTTCAAAATCAGAGTGAATCACACCTGCACATTGTGGTGCTTTCATACCTTTACGGAAAGTCCAGGCGCGTACTTCTTGTACACCAGCAGTGAAGTATGTTGCTAAACCTAATAAATCATATGAAGCACGAATTAATTGGTCTAAACCAGACTCTTCAATTCCCAACTCTTCAAGGAACATCGTTTTTTCTTCGTCATCTAATTCTGAAATTTCTTCTTCAATTTTTGCACAGATTGTAATGACTTGAGCACCTTCTGCATCTGCAAATTCACGTACTTGTTGTACATATTTATTGTTCGCTGCATCAGCAACTTCATCTTCGGAAACGTTTGCTACATAAAGCATAGGTTTGATCGTTAAAAGGTGTAAGCCTTTAATTACTTTTAATTCATCCTCTGATAAATCAACAGATCGTGCTGGCTTTTCTTTTTCTAATGCATCTTTTAGTTTAACTAAAATTGGCTCTTCGATTAACGCTTCTTTATCTTTCTGCTTGGCCATTTTGCCTACACGTAGAAGACGTTTGTCTACAGATTCCATATCCGCCAATATTAACTCTAAATTGATGACTTCAATATCATCAATCGGATTAACAGAACCCGAAACGTGAGTAATATTTTCATCCTCAAAACAACGAACTACTTGGCAGATTGCGTCTACTTCACGGATGTGGGATAAGAATTTATTTCCTAAACCTTCCCCTTTGGATGCGCCTTTTACAATCCCTGCAATATCAGTAAATTCGAAAGCGGTTGGGACTGTTTTCTTAGGTTCTACTAATTCAGTTAATTTATCTAAACGTGCATCAGGAACTTCTACTACTCCTACGTTCGGATCAATTGTTGCGAATGGGTAGTTTGCAGCTAATGCACCTGCTTTTGTAATTGCATTGAATAATGTAGACTTACCTACGTTCGGTAAACCTACGATACCAGCTGTTAGCGACATGTGAGTTGACACGACCTTTCTATTTCTCTTCTAGTTTTTTATTACGTTTAAAGTAGTATTAAATATAGAACTAAATAATATGAAACCATTGTTTATTATATGGATAAGTGAGAAAAAAGTCTAATACGCTAAGAATTTACTCTTCATTTGCTCTTTCTAATACCTTTTTCATTTTCTTATCAAATTCACGACGAGGTATCATCACGCTATGGCCACAGCCTTGGCACTTAATCCGGATATCTGCGCCCAATCGGATTATTTTCCATGCATTTGTTCCACATGGATGCTGTTTTTTCATTTCAACTACATCATTCAACTCAAATACTTTTGGCTCCATTATACTCCTTCTCCCCCTGACTCTTTACTCCCTCGATCATAAAGCATCATTTTAGGATATGCCATTGGAATTCCGTTTCTTTCCAGAATTTCTTTTACATCACGTCTTATGACACGAGCGATTCCGTAATGCTGCAAAGGTTTTGTTTCTGCAATAATTCGAATGGTCACTTCTGTTCCCACAACATTTTGTACACCTAAAAACGCTGGCACATCGATTAATTCCTCATAATTTGGAGGTAATGTTTTTAAATAAGCAGATACTAGCTTTTCAACTTTTTCTATATCTGCATCAATTGCTACTTGCATATCAATAATTGCTTTGGAGTTATTGACCGAGAAGTTTACGACATCTAAGATTTGGCCATTTGGAATAATATATTGCTCTCCAGTTGTTCCTAAGATTTTAGTTGTACGTAATCCAATCTCTGTTACTGTCCCCTCAGCGTTATTTAAACGTATATAATCCCCTATACCAAACTGATCCTCTAAGATAATAAAGAATCCAGTAATAATATCTTTGACTAAGCTTTGTGCACCGAAGCCAATCGCTAACCCGGCAATCCCTGCCCCAGCAAGTAACCCGCCGATGTTAATTTTAACAGCAGATAGAATGGCAATTATCGCAGAAAAATAAACTAGATAGCTCAAAGTGCTATGTAATAGTTTGATGATTGTTTGCTGTCTTCGCTCATTTTGATTGATAGGTGTTTTCACCTTCAAAGTAAGCACTCTTGTAATGACTCTTTTACCTATAAAAATAACTAAATAAGATACCAAAAGGATTGCAACTATCTTTACTGAAGCAGTTATAACAAAAGTCCATAATTCTTCGCTTGTAAAGTAATCCCATATCTTTTCTGACATCTTAGTGACTTCCTTCACTTGTACTTCCACTTGTTCCCCTATTACTTCCGTTGCCATTTTTCCACTCCTTGTATAAGTAACCAGTTATTTGAATATACTTGATTACAATATAGTTCAATTTTTACCATAAAAGAAATATTATTACCAATTCTAAAGAAAGCGGGAATTGCTTATGCAGAAAATCTCAAAAGTCCCTTTAAATTCATATGTACATCATGAACAGACAGGTGCACTTTGGCAATTAAGTGATTTATTTTTAAATCATATTCCTTTTGACCACGAACAATTAATTTTTTGTTGTATAGGAACAGATCGTTCAACTGGTGATTCTCTCGGCCCTTTAACAGGCAGCTTTTTATCAAGTTTTCATTCATTCCCATTCGAAGTAATTGGAACGCTTGAAAGTCCATTACATGCCATCAATTTAACATCGACAATAGAAGAAATAAAGGAAAAGCCTATTACTCCATATATTGTTGCCATCGATGCTTGTTTAGGGAGCGAACGAAATGTAGGCCATATTGTTCTGCAAGATGGCCCCTTGTTTCCTGGTAAGGCTGTAAAAAAAGAATTACCTCCAATCGGTGACATTTCAATTAAAGGAATCGTCAATGTTGGAGGCTTTATGGAAATGCTTGTTTTACAAAATACTCGCTTAAATGTGACGTATTCGATGGGCAACAAAATCGCCCGCGCTTTACTGCTTGCCTGGCAACGTCATTTATTGAAAAAGAAAAATGAACATAACGACAATAGCGACTATCACAATTCCAGGCAACAAATTGGCTACTCGAATCTTAGTTAAGCCAGCAATATTTAATCCAATTGCCATAATCATGATACCACCTGTAGCCGTCATTTCTTGAATGAATAAATTTAATGCAGCTTCAGGTATGTATTTGCTAATTACACCTGCCAGAAGGGTAATAGTGCCTTGATATAAAAGTACGGGGATTGCAGCTAACATTACACCTATTCCTAGGGTTGATGATAAGACTATCGCGGTAAATCCATCGATAATCCCCTTTGTTATTAAAACTGAATGATCATTTCGAATACCACTATCCAATGAACCCAGAATTCCCATTGAACCAATAACAAAAAATAGTGTGGCATTAATAAACCCTTCCGCTATACTACTTTCTGACGTTTGTTTCCCGATTTTTGTTTCAAGCCATTTTCCCAAGCGAAATAATTGATTGTCTAAATCGAACCATTCACCAATTACTGCACCTACAACAAGACTAATAATGACTATAACGAAATTAGTAGTCTCCATCCCCATCTGAATTCCTAAAACAGCAACAGCAAGACCGATGATTGATAATACAGTCGTTTTCATTTTTTCTGGTAATCCCTTTAGAATACGACCAATTGTTGATCCTATAATGATTAATAAAGCATTTATAATTGACCCAAGTAGTACCATTTTTTACCTCTTCTTAGTCTTAGAAAAAAGAGCGCCTTTACTTGGCGCTCACAACTTTTCTATTCTTCTAGTTGTAATATTTCCAAAATACGCTCTAAATCATCCTCTGAATAAAATTCTATTTCAATTTTCCCTTTATTCTTGGATTTCCTTATTTGTACATTTGTTCCGAAGTATTCCCGTAATTGCGTTTCAGTAGCCTGAACAAAAATATCCTTATTGACAGGTTTTTCTGTTTCACGTGAAACCTCTTCATTCAATTGTTTAATTAAAGCCTCTAATTGGCGGACATTTAGCCCGTGCTTAATCACTTTTTCAGCTACTTCAGGTATTCTTCGTTTATTCTTTAAACCTAATAAAGTTCGTCCATGACCCATTGTTAGTTCGCCGCTATTTACTAAATCACGCACTTCTTCCGGTAATGTTAACAGTCGAAGATGATTCGTAATATATGGACGGCTTTTCCCTAAACGTTTAGCAAGTTCTTCTTGAGTAAAATTAAGTTTTTCTATTAAGCTTTGGTACGCTTCTGCTTCTTCAATAGGTGTTAAATCCTCGCGTTGAAGATTTTCTAAAATGGCTAGCTCCATCATCTGGTCTTCAGTCAGATCTCTTACGATAGCAGGTATTTCACTTAAATTGGCAAATTTTGCTGCCCTGAAACGTCTTTCTCCAACAACAATTTCAAACTTTTTGCCTTTTCTTCTAACCACGATGGGCTGGATGATTCCATGTTCAATAATGGACTGAGCTAATTCTTCAATTGCTTCATTATCGAACTTTTTTCGGGGTTGAAAAGGATTAACAACAAGTTTCTGTACGTCAATTTTTTCAATTTGATCTTCAGTAGGTTGTAAGTTTTCTAACGTTTCTGTTGGAAATAATGCCCCTATTCCTTTCCCTAACCCTCTAGCCATTTTTAATCACTTCCCTTGCTAACTCTAAATAGACTTCCGCACCTCTTGATTTTGGATCATAGATAATGATTGGTTCACCATGACTTGGAGCCTCACTTAAACGAACATTGCGCGGGATAATTGTTTTATATACCTTATCCTGGAAGTATTTTTTTACTTCCTCAATCACTTGTAAGCCTAGATTTGTACGTGCATCAAGCATAGTTAATAGAACACCATCAATATATAATTCTTGATTTAAATGTTTTTGAACAAGACGAACAGTCGATAGTAATTGACTTAACCCTTCCAGGGCGTAATATTCACATTGTACTGGAATAATGACAGCATCAGATGCAGTTAAAGCATTGATCGTTAACAATCCTAATGAAGGAGGACAATCGATAATAATATAATCATATTGTTTTTTCACATTTTGTAGGGCATGTTTTAATCGAACTTCACGAGAAATCGTTGAAACAAGTTCAATTTCTGCCCCGGCAAGAGAGATTGTTGCGGGTACTACATCTAAATTTTCAACTTTCGATGATTGAATGACATTTGCAACTTCTTCATCATCAATTAAAACATCATAGATACAACTTTGAATTTCACCTTTATTTATACCAACACCACTTGTAGCATTACCTTGTGGATCAGTGTCTATTAATAGAACTTTTTTCCCTAAATAAGCAAGACAAGCGCTCAGATTTACAGATGTTGTAGTTTTCCCTACTCCACCTTTTTGGTTTGTAACGGCAATAATTCTTCCCAACCTTTTGCACCTGCTTTCATCAATCAATTTATAAACAATCGAATTTAGTCATTTAGTTCATTTTATCAAATTTATAAACGATATGTATTTATAACTAAAAAACTAATTTATATTTTTGATAGTAGAAAAGGAGGCTTATCGCCATCAGTTTTGACGATAAGCCTTCATTGCACTTATGCAGCTCTTAAAAGGAGTACTTTTGTAGCTGTAAAAAAGGAGCTGTCTCATTATGGACCTAAAGACAGCTTTTTTATGCGACAAATCCTTTTGCTTGTCTCATCACTAAAGTTCAATAAATAGCTTTTTCCCTATAGAAGAAATCCTTAAAGATTAACGATATAGACTATCTGTGTTACTTAGTTAGAGTTTTATTTTTTCTTTGGAATACGTACAGTGATTTGATAATAATCATCCGTATCTTCTTCTTCAGTATTCACATTAATACCACTTTTCGTCACCATCGATAAGGATTGTTTAATCGTATTTAGTGCGATACGGATATCTTTACTAATTGCCTTTCGCTTTGGCTTTTCCTTTTTTACTGCCTCTTCTTTCGGCTCATTCATTTGCTGGATATATTCTTCAAGCTGGCGAACATTCCAATCATAATCTTTTATTAAAGCCACCAATTGAGATTGTACTTCTTCATCTTTTAAAGAGATCATTGCACGTGCATGACGTTCTGTAATTTCTCTTTTTAAGATTGCCTCCTGTACAAATTGAGGTAATTTTAATAACCGTAATTTATTTGCGACAGTTGATTGGCCTTTTCCTAAACGTTGAGCAAGTGCTTCTTGTGTTAATGAATGAAGTTCTAGTAATTGCTGATAAGCTAACGCTTCTTCAATTGCTGTCAGTTCTTCTCGTTGAAGATTTTCTATTAAAGCAATAGAAGCAGTTTCTTTATCACTTAAATCGCGAACAATTGCAGGAACCTCAGTCCAGTTGAGCTTTTTCATTGCTCGATAGCGACGTTCCCCTGCAATTATTTCATAACGCTCTCCTTCAAAATGTCGAATGACAATAGGTTGAATGACACCGTGCGTATGAATGGTTCTTGATAATTCTTCAATCTTTTCTTCATCAAAAACTGTACGAGGTTGGAACCGATTTGGAATAATTTTATCGATTGGAATTTTTACTACTTCTTCTGCAGCAGTTTTCTTTTCAACTTGTGCTACTTGTTCTACTTCACTTTTAACTTCAGATACGGTTTTATCCCCGCCTCCGAAAAAACGTGAAAAAGGACTTTTCATTCAATAGGCACCACCTTTTTGAAACTATCTTGCTCAAGACTACTTATATAATATTATTTATTAAAATCTATAAATTGTACAGAGTTCGATAGATGTAAAATCTAGTTAAATGACATAATATTAAGTATTTATGCTTCAAGAGGCAAATTTATATCTAATAATTTGTGACAATTTAAATTTTCCTCAGAAAAGCACGATAAATCGCTATAAATAGCTATAAATTATCTAGTTTTCAAGAAATATAATACCTTATTAAAGGATGTTTCATGTGAAACAGTTGGAGTTTAATAGAATTTCAGTAATAGTTCAAAATTAGTATCCTATCTTTTTATTACTAATTAGCTAGATTTCAAACCTTAGTGATATTAAATTAACCTTTAATATCACTTCATCTATATTAAATACTACCACATATTTTTTATATAATCGGCGTTTTATTTGGTACACCTGGTTTGCGAGGATATTTCTTTGGCGTCTTTTTTATTTTATCAAAAATATATAGAGTACGGTCACTTTCTTCAACAGGCAGCAAGTATGAATATTCTTCCTTCAACGATGCCCCCAAAGTATTGATGGCTTTTTTTGCATCTTTTAACTCTTCAGGTCCAGCTGCCGCTTTTAAGGCAACAAAGTATCCATCCGTTTTTGCTAAAGGGATGCAAAGTTCAGCTAGCACCGATAATCTGGCTACAGCTCGAGCAGTAACGACATCAAATTTTTCACGATACATTTCATTTTGGCCAAATTCTTCAGCTCGAGCATGAACAAATGTAACATTCTCCAATTGAAGCTGATCGCTTAAATGATTTAAAAATGTAATCCGTTTATTTAATGAATCAACAATTGTCACATGTAAATGAGGGAAACAGATTTTAATTGGCAAGCTTGGGAACCCTGCTCCCGCCCCTACATCACAAACTGTCTCTACCTTAGTAAAGTCAAAGTAAAAACTCGCACTAATGGAATCATAGAAATGCTTTAAATAGACACCTTCAAAATCTGTAATCGCCGTTAAATTCATTTTTTCATTCCACTCAACTAATAGCTCAAAATACTTTTTGAACTGCTTAATTTGTGTGTCACTTAATTCAATTCCCTTTTCTCTTAATGCTTCAATAAATTGTTGTTCGTTCATTAGGATCTCCTTTAGTTTCTTCCCAGAATTTCATGTTACTAAAATGAACGAGCGTCCGAGATAAGTTTAAACTCGAACGCTCGTTAATCAATACGCATGGTGTCTTTGCGAAGTTCACTGACTAACGTCAATAAAATTTGTTATTCATTACCTACTCGTGCTATTTTCCCTTGTTCAATATAGACTGCTAAAATAGAAATGTCTGCAGGGTTCACACCAGAAATACGTGTTGCCTGCGCTATTGATAATGGGCGTACTTCTTTTAGTTTTTCACGAGCTTCTGTAGCAAGACTCGAGATATCATCATAATCAATATCTTCAGGAATTTTCTTGCTTTCCATTTTATGAAGTTTTTCTACTTGGTTTAAAGCTTTTTGGATGTAGCCTTCATATTTTAACTGAACTTCGATTTGTTCTTTCACTTCTTCACTTAATTCAATATCTGTTGGCGTTAAAGTTGCAACTAAATCATAGTTCATTTCAGTTCGTTTAACTAAGTCAGCTCCACGAATACCATCTTTTAGTTCTGTTCCACCTACAGAACGAATGACTTCTTGTGTTGTTTCGTTTGGTTTAATAATCACTTCACGAAGACGAGCAATTTCAGCTTCGATTTGTGCTTCTTTTTCTTTAAACCTAGCATAACGTTCCTCTGATATAAGCCCTAGTTGATGGCCGATTTCTGTTAAGCGCAAATCTGCATTATCATGGCGAAGCAATAAACGATATTCTGCACGAGAAGTTAATAAACGATATGGTTCATTTGTTCCTTTCGTAACTAGATCATCAATCAATACACCGATATAAGCATCAGAACGTTTTAAGATGACCTCTTCTTTTCCTAACACTTTCGCAGCTGCATTAATACCAGCCATTAATCCTTGACCTGCTGCCTCTTCATAGCCACTCGTTCCATTAATTTGACCAGCTGTATAAAGGTTTTTAATGCGTTTTGTTTCTAGTGTTGGCCATAATTGTGTCGGGACGATTGAATCGTACTCAATTGCATAGCCTGGACGCATCATTTCTGCATTTTCTAAACCAGGAATTGATTGCAGCATTTGACGTTGGATATGCTCAGGCAAACTTGTTGAAAGACCTTGCACATATACCTCTTGTGTATCGCGGCCTTCTGGTTCAAGGAATAATTGATGACGCGGTTTATCATTAAATCGCACAATTTTCGTTTCAATTGATGGGCAGTAACGTGGCCCTGTACCAGTAATCGCACCAGTGTACATAGGTGCTTTATCTAGATTATCATTGATAATTTGATGAGTTTCCGCACTTGTATATGTTAACCAACAAGGAATTTGATCCATTATAAATTCAGTTGTTTCAAAACTAAATGCACGTGGAACATCATCCCCAGGTTGAATTTCAGTTTTGCTATAATCGATTGTTTTACTATCTACACGCGGAGGTGTACCTGTTTTAAAGCGCACCATATCAAAACCAAGTTCGCGCATATGATCCGCTAATTTAACAGATGGTTGCTGGTTATTTGGACCACTTGAATATTTTAAGTCCCCAATAATAATTTCTCCGCGCAAGTACGTACCTGTTGTTACGATAACAGCTTTTGCTCGGTAAATTGCACCAGTTTGTGTAACCACCCCACGAACTTCGTTATCTTCAATAATTAGTTCATCGACAATTGATTGATGAATTGTTAAATTTTCTTCATCCTCTAACAATCGTTTCATTTCTCGTTGATAAAGGACTTTATCTGCTTGCGCACGTAAAGCACGCACTGCAGGTCCCTTACCCGTATTTAACATACGCATTTGGATATGGGTTTTATCGATTACTCTTCCCATCACGCCACCTAATGCGTCAATTTCACGAACAACGATTCCTTTTGCTGGTCCACCTACTGATGGATTACATGGCATAAAGGCAATCATGTCTAAGTTAATTGTCACCATGAGTGTTTTTGCACCCATTTTGGCTGAGGCATATGCTGATTCTACACCCGCATGTCCTGCACCGATGACAATTACATCATATTGGCCAGCATCATATGTTGTTGTCATGCCGTCTCTTCCTTTCATTTATCCTTATTTTATCAATACGACTTAAGCGTATTGTTTTTTTCTTTAACCGAATAAAGCGTTCATTTACTTACCTAAACAGAATTGTGAGAATAGCTGGTTAATTAAGCTTTCCTGAACTGAATCACCAACAATTTCGCCTAACAGTTCCCACGTTTTCGTCACATCAATTTGAATCATATCTACTGGAACTCCTGCTTGTGCTGCATCGATTGCATCTTCAATTGTCGCCTTTGCCTGATGCAGAAGTGCAATATGACGTGCATTTGAAACATAGGTTAAATCATTTGCTTCAATTTGCCCTTCAAAGAACGTCTTAGCAATCGCTTCTTCCAGTTCAATGATGCCCTGTTCTTGTAAAATGGATGTTGTCACAATCGGACGACCATTTGATATTTGTTTTACTTTATCCAAATCAATTTGTTGTTGTAAATCTGTTTTATTTACTACTACGATGAAGTCCATATTTTGAATCGTTTCAAATAGACGTTCATCTTCCTCAGATAGAGCTTCTGCAGAATTTAAGACAAGCAAAATTAAATCTGCTTCTTTTAATACTTGGCGAGATCTTTCAACCCCTATACGCTCCACGATATCTTCCGTTTCACGAATTCCTGCTGTATCGACTAAACGTAAAGGTACTCCGCGCACATTGACATACTCTTCTATAATATCACGAGTTGTACCGGCAACATCAGTAACAATTGCTTTATTCTCATGAACTAAACTATTTAATAGTGAAGATTTTCCAACATTCGGTCTTCCTAAAATAACTGTCGATAAACCTTCACGCAATATTTTCCCTTGAGACGATGTCTGTAAAAGCTTAGCGACTTCATCACGTACCCAAGTGCATTTTTCTAATAACACGGGTATTGTCATTTCTTCTACATCATCATACTCAGGATAGTCTATATTAACCTCTACATGAGCTAATGTCTCTATTAAAGCATTACGCAATTGGCCAATTAATCTTGAAAGCTTGCCTTCCATTTGACCAAGTGCTACATTCATCGCACGATCAGTTTTTGCACGAATTAAATCCATAACGGCTTCAGCTTGAGATAAATCGATTCGGCCATTTAAGAAGGCGCGTTTTGTAAATTCACCAGGTTCTGCTAATCTTGCTCCGTTCTGCAGAACAAGCTGCAATACACGATTAACCGAAACAATACCACCGTGACAGTTGATTTCAACTACATCCTCACGTGTGAAAGTCTTTGGGGCACGCATCAACGATAACATGACCTCTTCTACAACTTCCTCAGTCCTCGGTTCGATTAAATGACCATAATGGATTGTATGTGTCTTTTCATCTTTAAGCTGTTTGCCGCCTGGCGATTTGAATATTTTATTTGCTATGTTAACTGCGTCATCTCCACTTAAACGAACGATGGCAATGGCACCTTCACCCATTGGCGTGGAAATCGCAGCAATTGTATCAAAATCCATCTTGTTTAATCCTCCTACTAAATCCATTACGAATTTACCGTAATTTCATTAACTTGACAACTTGATATGAATTACATTTATCTTGTGAAAACTAAATAAAGTTATCCACATGTGAATAACTATTGCAAACTTTTTTACTAACAATTTAGGGTAACATATTTTAATGAAAAACGGAAATAAAGCAAATTTTCCACATGTGGATAAATAGATTCATTAAACTAGAGCTAGTACGCAATTACTTATAAAAATACTTATTTAGAATTATTTTGGTGTGCTTATGTAAAGGTGCGACCACAAAAGTTACTGCTTCTAAAGATTACGAATTGATTACGAAGCTTACTTGGTAGGCTGCGGCTTTCTTAACTGGACAACTTTCTGTATAAACAAATATTAGTATCTTTCACAAGTGCAATCCCCAAGTGATACGCGTTTTGAATGGAAATCAAGCTAGAGATGCGTTTTATTCCCTCACATTCATTAACTTCTCCAACAAAAAAACGACCCTAAAAAAGGGCCGCCTTCTATCGTCTGTATATAGTTGCTGTTATCTTACTGGTTCAATTACTAGATATCGATTTGGTTCGTTACCTTCTGAGTATGTCTCAATATCGACTCGATTTGCTAATGCATTATGAATCACTTTTCGTTCGTAGGATGGCATTGGCTCAAACGATACTTTTTTGCCAGTATGAAGCGCTTTATCTGCCATTCGCTCCGCCAATATTTCTAATGCTTTTTGACGACGTTCTCGGTAATCTTCCACATCTAGCTTAACCATTAAAAAGGATTTTGCACTTTTATTCACTACTAATTGAGCTAATTGTTGTAATGCGTTTAAAGTAGCACCACGTTTTCCAATTAAAAGAGCTGCTTTTTCGCTTTCTAATTTAAACAAAATGTTTTTGCCTTGTTTTTGAGTTCCAATTGTTAAATCATTAATCCCCATATCTTTCGCAATATTAACTATATAGTTTTTTGCAGATTCAATCGGGTCTTCTTGTTCTTCAACTGAAGCAGAACGCTCTACTATTGTTTCTATTGATGATTGTTCCAATATTTCTTCTTCTACGACATCCATTTTTTCAGAAACTGGGTAATGTAGGTCATCATTTTGTTTTTCTGCTTCATCTAGTAAAACTGTATTTTCAATTTTTACCTCTTTTACTGTGACACGTACTTGTGCTTGACGTGCCCCAAAACCTAAAAATCCTTTTTTCGCTTCTTGTAAAACTTCAACTTCTACTTGATTACGAGTAGTATTTAGCTGTTGTAACGCTATTGAGATCGCTTCTTCTACTGTTGCGCCTAATTGCG
The DNA here is from genome assembly GCF_042666115.1 of Ureibacillus sp. GCM10028918. Lineage (NCBI taxonomy): Bacteria > Bacillati > Bacillota > Bacilli > Caryophanales > Caryophanaceae > Ureibacillus > Ureibacillus sp. GCM10028918. The sequence continues at coordinate 12,872 of NZ_JBHTFK010000031.1, read as the reverse complement.
TAATTTGTTTCACTTTTTCGCTCCTCCTGTTGTAGCAGGTTCTGATTTTTTTCTGTTCCAAGGTTTATAAATAACAAGGTTTTGAATAACGGAAACAATATTCCCAACAACCCAATATAATGATAATGCAGCTGGTAACACAATACCGAAACCAATAATCATAAATGGCATAATATACATCATTATTTTCATTTGAGGGTTGTCCATTGCAGGTCCTGTCATTAACACAACAAATTGAATTAAACCGGCTAAAACAGCTAGAATAATACTTGTTTCTGCAAGCGGGAGACCAAGAAATGTACCTAGGTCAATTTCGGGTGTTGCATTCATACGACTAATCGCGTGGTAAAATCCGATTAGAATTGGCATTTGAATCAATACCGGGAAACATCCCGCAGCTGGATTAACACCTGAATTTTGCATTAATGCCATCATCTCTTGTTGGTACTTTTGTTGAGTTACGGCATCTTTTGATGCATATTTTTGTTGCAGCTCTTTCATTTTAGGCTGAATCTCTTGCATTTTTTTTGAACTTTTAACTTGTTTAATTGTTAATGGAAGTATTACTAAACGGATTATAATTGTTACTACGATAATCCCTAATGCATACGTTCCTAGTAATTCAGCAAAATACTTAATAACTGATACTAATGGCCAAACAATATACTCATTCCAAAAACCTTCGCTTTCAGATGAGATTGGCTGATCGAATTCTGTACATCCAGAAAGTAGTAATACTACTGAAACCAGAGACAGAATCATCCAATGTCTTCTCTTCAACCTTCATCCTCCTAGAGTAACTATTCACTTTTTTTGCTATTTTACCATGTATAGTCACTTACTCTCTACTTAAAATTGCTTATATTCGATCCTTAACTATATAGGATCGATTCATTGATCTTTTATTAAAGTATTTAGAGCTGCTACTTCCTTCTAATTACTTTTGCAATTTTCAGCACATGTTCAATACTTTTCTTGGTTTCGTGAAAATCTAACGTGGCCGCCTGGTTTCGGGCGATAATAACATAGTCCATATCTGGTCTTACTTCATCTTTTAATTCTAAAAACACTTGTCTTATATATCGTTTAATTTGAACTCTTGTTACCGCTTTACCGATCTTTTTGCCAACAGATAAACCAATTCGAAATTCTTCTTGATTTTCTTTTGGTAAGCAATACACGACAAATTGACGATTCGCGAAGGATTTCCCTTTTTTGAACACCTTCTGAAAATCATCATTTTTCTTAACTCTTTGGCGTTTCTTCATTCCTTCACCTGCTATTCTTAATGCATTTCTAATCCTTAAAAATGAAGATTAGAAAAACACGATCCCTGACTGACAACGAAATCGATGCTTTTCTTATACTAATTGCCTATTAACTTTAACTTTTCCTATTTATCAGTAAAAAAAAAGCCACTGAAGAAATTCAGTGGACTTATGCTGATAATACTTTTCTTCCTTTGCGACGACGAGCTGCTAATACTCTACGGCCGTTTTTTGAGCTCATTCGTGCACGGAATCCATGTACTTTACTATGTTTACGTTTTTTAGGTTGGTATGTGCGTTTCATTATATATGACACCTCCATTTATGAAAGTTAATTTCTATCCTACATTCAGACCATAACATTATATAAAAAAAAGAATTACATTGTCAATTAAATATTTAATTACTAATATGCTTGCTCATTTTCACATAAAAAAATTATCCACAATGCACCATGTTTATTATAAACAGTCATTGTGGATAATATTTTTGTGAATTTTTTTACCCACAGGAGTTATTTACAACTTTTACACAAATCCCAACCCTGTGGACAACTTTTAAGTGAATAAAAAATAGTTATGTGGATAAGTTATGTAAACTATTGAAATACCAATCTTTTTTTGTTACGATAAATGTGTTTTCCTTTGTGGAAATGTTGCGTGGGAAATATTTTATCCACAGAATGTTAGTAACTTGTGGACAAACTTTAACACAGCTTTGGGATAATAGTTATCCACACGCTGTGATTATGTGATTTAACTTCATTAAGAAAATCTTTTCTGTATCTAACTAAAGTCAAAAGTACATTCCGTAATGTACGAAAATCATAGAAATGGCCAATTCCAACACAATCTCAATCCGTGATTTCTATCTTATATAGATGTAGTTTATTTTTTCATAATGGAAAATATACATGAAAAGGAGTTAAAAGCTTGGAACATTTAGAAGAATTATGGAAAAATGTCCTGGCACAAGTAGAACAAAAAATTTCAAAACCAAGCTTTGAGACGTGGCTAAAATCAACAAAACTGCTTTCTTATAAAGGGAGTAATGTTACGATAGCCGCGCCTAACTCATTTGCTCGTGATTGGCTTGAAAATCATTATGTTCATCTAATCGCGGGCATTTTATCTGAATTAACAGGTGAGGACTTGCTAATTAAATTTGTTGTTCAAAAGGATCAGGATGATGACAGCCTTGATTTACCCGCTCCGGTAATTCAGGCCAAAAATGACGATGAACATGCAGAAATTTCACCCGGTATGTTAAATCCAAAGTATACTTTTGATACATTTGTAATCGGATCGGGGAATCGTTTTGCGCACGCTGCATCCCTTGCTGTAGCAGAAGCTCCTGCAAAAGCATATAACCCGTTCTTTATCTATGGGGGAGTAGGGTTAGGAAAAACCCACTTAATGCATGCCATTGGTCATTATGTGCTTGAACACAATCCCAATGCGAAAGTCGTATATCTATCATCAGAAAAGTTTACAAATGAATTTATTAATTCCATTCGTGACAACAAAGCGGTAGATTTTCGAAATAAATATCGTAATGTAGATGTTTTATTGATCGATGACATTCAATTTTTAGCCGGAAAAGAATCAACTCAAGAAGAGTTTTTCCATACATTTAATACGTTGCATACAGAATCTAAACAAATTGTTATATCTAGTGATCGGCCACCAAAAGAGATTCCAACTTTAGAAGATCGACTTCGCTCCCGCTTTGAATGGGGACTTATAACAGATATTACTCCACCAGATTTAGAAACACGGATTGCCATTCTTCGTAAAAAGGCAAAAGCAGATGGACTGAATATACCGAATGAAGTAATGCATTATATTGCAAATCAAATAGATACGAATATTCGAGAGTTGGAAGGGGCTTTAATTCGCGTTGTTGCATACTCGTCATTAGTAAATCAAGATATCTCCTCAGATCTTGCAGCAGCTGCATTAAAGGATATTATTCCAAATTCAAAGCCACGTATGATTACGATTTTGGATATTCAAACAGCAGTGGGAGAACATTTTAATATTAGATTAGAAGACTTTACAGCGAAGAGACGTACAAAATCCATTGCTTTTCCAAGACAAGTGGCTATGTATTTATCAAGAGAATTAACCGACTTCTCTTTACCTAAAATCGGAGAGGAATTTGGAGGGCGTGATCATACTACAGTCATTCATGCTCATGAAAAAATTGTAAAACTATTAAAAGAAGATCAATTACTTCAACAAGATATTAAACAAATTCGTAGTGTTTTAGGTAAATAATTCTGTGGATAAATAGTAGAATTCCACACATTCTTATCCACAACTTATCAACATGTGGATAGCCCGGTTTTGTAAGCATCCTAATTAGTTATACACAAATCCACAGGCCCTATTACTATATCTATTAATATCTTTTAAAAATAATATTATTAATAAGTGAGGTATAACGATGAAATTTGATATTATGAGAGATCGTTTACTAGACGGATTAAACAATGTAATGAAAGCTGTAAGTTCAAAAACAACGATTCCAATTTTAACGGGGATAAAAATCGATGTAACGAATGAGGGAATGACCTTAACAGGTAGTGATGCAGATATTACAATTCAAACATTTATTCCAGTTGAAGAAAACGGAGATCAGTTAATTAATATCTCTGAAACAGGTTCAATTGTGCTGCAAGCACGTATGTTCAATGAAATTGTACGTAAATTGCCAACAAATGATGTTGAAATTGAAGTAGCTAATGGATTACAAACACATATTCGTTCAGGGAAATCGGGATTCCACCTTATTGGCTCAGATGCCTCAGAATATCCGTTATTACCGGAAGTATCGACAGATCAACAATTTACTATGCCTGCAGATCTTTTAAAATCGGTTATCCGTGAAACAGTATTTGCAGTAGCAACTTCCGAAAGCCGTCCTGTTTTAACAGGTGTTAATTGGCAAATTAGTGATAATGAATTAAATTGTATCGCAACAGATAGCCACCGTTTGGCAAGAAGAAAGGTAACTCTTGAACAATTGCCAACAGATGTAAATTCAGTTGTCATTCCTGGTAAGAGCTTAAACGAATTAAATAAAATTCTTGGTGAGTCAACTAATCCTGTTCAAATTGTTATTACTAGCCAACAGGTTTTATTTAAAGCAGATAATGTCTTGTTCTTCTCACGTCTGTTAGAGGGTAATTACCCTGAAACATCTCGTTTAATTCCAGAAGAATACAAAACTAATATTACGATTAATGGAAAATCATTATTACAAGCAATTGACCGTGCTTCTTTATTGGCACGTGAAGATCGCAATAATGTTGTTCGATTTGAAACGTTTGACGATAATATTGTTGAAATTTCATCAAACTCTCCAGAAATCGGAAAAGTAGAAGAACAAATTCAAGTTGAAACACTTGAAGGTGAAAATTTAAAAATCTCATTCAGTGCAAAATACATGATGGAAGCTTTAAAAGCAATTGATGGACAAGATGTCGTAATTCAATTCACAGGTGCGATGCGTCCATTCATCTTACGTTCTGTTCATGATGATGCAATTTTACAATTGATCCTACCAGTAAGAACGTATTAATTATAATCTGTCTAAAGATATCCACAGATTTATATAAAAAGTTACTGCGAGTAGAGCGTCTCAATTTTCCAGAGGCGCTCTATTTTTAATTTTGTTTTAAATTTAGAAACCTAACACTAAAAAAGAAGCCTACGTTTAAGTAAATGTGGACGTAAATGGAGTGTTTTTTTTATATTTGGGCTTTATTTTCAATATAGGTAGGATGCTTATTCTGCTTTCTTTGGATTTTTTGATGAATTTTAGGTATGATAGAAGGATAGATGTACGTGTAACGGAGGATGAAATACTTTGGATGAAATTATTATTGATACGGAGTTTATTACACTTGGTCAAGCTTTAAAAATGACAGATGCCATTAGTTCAGGTGGGATGTCTAAATGGTTTCTTCAAGAAAATGATGTCTATGTAAACGGTGAAGTTGATCAACGCCGCGGACGCAAATTACGCCATGGTGATGTCGTTAATATTCCGGGTTGTGGAAGATTTGTCATTGTTAATAAGAACGGAGAAAATTAAATGTTCATCGAGCATTTAGAGCTTACAAATTATCGTAACTACGAAACATTGAAATTAGATTTTTCACCTAAAATTAATGTGTTTATTGGAGAAAATGCGCAAGGTAAGACAAACGTAATGGAATCAATTTATGTTTTAGCTATGGCAAAATCACATCGAACAAGTAACGATAAAGAATTAATCCGTTGGGACGCAGATTATGGTAAAATAGAGGGTGTTGTAAAAAATCGATATGGCAACATCCCTATGGAACTATCCATTACCAAAAAAGGTAAAAAAGGGAAAGTGAACCATTTAGAACAAACGAAATTAAGTAACTATATCGGACAAATGAACGTGGTCATGTTTGCACCGGAAGATCTTAATGTTGTAAAAGGGAATCCGCAAATAAGACGTCGTTTTATTGATATGGAGATAGGTCAAATATCGCCCGTCTATCTACATGATTTACTTACATTTCAAAAACTATTAAAACAACGTAATCATTTGCTTAAGCTTAATCAAGGAAAACAGCAAATCGATGAAGTTCTATTTTCTATATATACTGAGCAATATATTCATTCAGCTGTCCAAATTATTCGTAAAAGGCTTCAGTTTATTGAACTTTTACAAGTATGGGCAGAAAAAATCCATTTTGGCATTTCACGCGGCCTTGAAAAGTTAACGATTAAATATCGTGCAACTACAGGGTTAAATCCAGAATGGTCTTCTGAAGAAATGGCTACATACCTTGAAAAAAAACTTGCAGAAGTGAAAAAGAGAGAACTTGAAAGGGGCGTTACATTAGTTGGACCACATCGAGACGATTTACAATTTTTTGTAAACAACTATGATGTCCAAACTTATGGCTCTCAAGGGCAGCAACGTACAACAGCTTTATCTTTGAAACTTGCTGAAATCGAGTTAATAAAGCAAGAAACAAAAGAGGCACCTATTCTACTTTTAGATGATGTATTGTCTGAGTTAGATGATTATCGCCAATCACATTTATTAAATACCATTCAAGGTGAAGTGCAAACGTTTGTCACAACAACAAGTGTTGATGGGATTAATCATGAAACAATACAGCATGCTAAGATGTTTCACGTGAAACAGGGTGCAATTGAAAATTAACAGCAGTGAAAAGATGAGAATAGACGTATGCTTTTCGTCAAAGTTGAAAAAATTTGTTTAGAAAGTTTTAGGAATTTTGTTAAAGCTTTTTATTTTTGACACATACTGAGGTAATGAAAGAGTAGGTGAATATGGTGGCTTTAGAAGAGAAACAAGTACAACAAGCATATGATGCCGATCAGATTCAGGTTTTAGAAGGTTTAGAGGCTGTTCGTAAACGTCCAGGGATGTATATCGGCTCCACAAGCTCTAAAGGACTTCACCATTTAGTATGGGAAATCGTGGATAATAGTATTGATGAGGCATTAGCAGGTTTCTGTGATCATATTACTGTTGCAATCGAAAAGGATAATTGGATTCGCGTAGAAGATAATGGGCGTGGGATTCCAGTTAGTAATCAAGAAAAAATGGGTATGCCAGCAGTTGAAGTAATCATGACTGTATTGCACGCAGGAGGTAAATTCGGCGGTGGCGGTTATAAAGTATCTGGAGGCTTACATGGTGTAGGGGCATCTGTTGTAAACGCATTATCAGTAGAAACTGAAGTTTATGTTAAACGAGATGGTCATGTTCATAGTATTAAATTTGAACGTGGTCAAACAATGCAGCAATTACAAGTTATTGGCGATTCAGATGAAACTGGTACTACTACACGTTTCAAAGCTGACCCGGAAATTTTTAAAGAAACAACTGTTTATGAATATGACATATTAGCAACGCGTATTCGAGAATTAGCTTACTTGAATCGTGGTATTCGCATTACGATACAAGATGAACGTGAAGAAGAATTACGTTCAGATAGCTTCCACTTCGAGGGTGGGATTCGTGAATATGTCGAGCATTTAAATAAATCAAAAGAAGCGATTCATGAACCAATTGATGTAACAGGCGAAAAGGATGGAATCTCAATTGAAATTGCTATGCAATATAACGAAGGATTCTCTTCAAACATATATTCTTTTGCCAATAATATTAATACCTATGAAGGTGGTACCCACGAATCTGGGTTCAAAACTGCACTTACACGTGTAATTAATGACTATGCACGTAAAAACGGCTTGTTAAAAGATTCAGATACTAATCTTTCAGGTGAGGACGTACGTGAGGGGTTAACGGCTATTGTATCGGTTAAACATCCGGAGCCTCAATTTGAGGGGCAAACAAAAACGAAGCTAGGAAACTCAGAGGTAAGCTCAATTACGAACTCATTATTCTCTGATGGATTCGAACGTTTTATGCTAGAAAACCCTTCTGTTGCACGTAAAATTATTGAAAAAGGTCTAATGGCTGCTCGTGCTAGAGTTGCAGCGAAAAAAGCTCGTGAATTTACACGTCGTAAATCAGCATTGGAAATTTCAAGTTTACCAGGTAAACTAGCAGACTGTACGTCAACAACTCCCTCAGAATCTGAAATCTATATCGTTGAGGGTGACTCTGCGGGTGGTTCAGCAAAATCAGGTCGTGACCGTTACTTCCAAGCAATTTTACCGTTGCGCGGGAAAATTTTAAACGTTGAAAAAGCAAACTTAAACCGTATTCTATCGAACGCCGAAATTCGTGCCATGATTACTGCCTTTGGTACTGGAATTGGTGAAGAGTTCGATTTACAAAAAGCGCGTTATCATAAAATTGTCATTATGACAGATGCCGATGTTGACGGCGCACATATTCGTATTTTATTACTTACTTTCTTCTTTAGATTCATGCGTCCATTAATCGAAGCAGGCTATATTTATGCTGCTCAACCACCTTTATATCAAATTAAACAAGGTAAGCATGTGGAGTATTGTTATTCTGATGAAGAGCTTCAAGAAATATTAAATCGTTTAGGAAATACACCAAAGCCAGTCGTTCAACGCTATAAAGGTTTAGGTGAGATGAACGCTGAACAATTATGGGATACAACAATGGACCCTGAGCATCGTACACTTTTACAAGTGGAATTGGATGATGCAATGAGAGCAGATGAAATCTTCCAAGAGCTAATGGGTGATGAGGTCGAGCCTCGTAGACGATTCATTGAAGAAAATGCAGTTTATGTACAAAACTTAGATATTTAACTGGTCGTAGTGAAGGGAGGTCTTCCTTGTGTCTGAAAGTCAACACGAAGGTGTAAAAGGAATAAAAATAAGTGAAGAAGTACAAACATCGTTTTTAAACTATGCTATGAGTGTTATTGTTTCACGTGCTTTACCGGATGTACGTGATGGCTTAAAACCTGTACACCGCCGTATTTTATATGGAATGCAAGAGCTGGGGAATACTTCAGATAAGCCCTATAAAAAGAGTGCTCGTATTGTCGGCGACGTAATGGGTAAATACCATCCACATGGTGACTCATCTATTTATGACGCGATGGTACGTATGGCACAGCCTTTTAGTTATCGTTACATGCTAGTTGATGGACATGGGAACTTCGGTTCTGTCGATGGTGATGGTGCAGCCGCAATGCGTTATACCGAGTCACGGATGTCGAAGATCACGATGGAAATGTTACGTGATATCAATAAAGATACCATCGACTATCAAGATAACTATGATGGCAATGAAAGAGAGCCAATTGTATTACCGGCACGTATCCCAAATCTATTATTAAACGGTGCATCAGGTATTGCGGTAGGGATGGCAACAAATATTCCACCACATCAATTAGGCGAAACAATCGATGCTGTAATAGCATTATCTGAAAATCCAGCCATCACAACAGAAGAATTGATGGAGATTATTCCTGGTCCCGACTTCCCAACAGGAGGGGTAATATTAGGACGCAGTGGTATTCGTCGTGCTTATGAAACTGGTCGTGGCTCTATTACTGTTCGTGCAAAAGCTGAGATTGAAACAAAAGCGAATGGGAAAGAAACAATAATTGTTAACGAAATTCCATATCAAGTGAATAAAGCAAGACTAATTGAAAAAATCGCCGAATTAGTAAGGGATAAAAAAATTGACGGCATTACAAATCTACGTGATGAATCTGACCGCCGTGGTATGCGAATCGTAATGGAAATCCGCAGAGATGCAAATGCCAATGTCATTTTAAATAATTTGTATAAACAAACTGCTATGCAATCAAACTTTGGTGTGAATATGCTAGCTTTAGTAGATGGGCAGCCAAAAGTATTAAGTTTAAAAGAAGTACTGCATCATTATTTAGAACATCAAAAAGTGGTTATCACTCGTCGTACGAAATTCGAGTTAAGAAAAGCAGAAGACCGAGCGCATATTTTAGAGGGATTAAGAATTGCTCTTGATCATATTGATGAAATCATTTCAATTATCCGTTCATCTCGTTCCGGTGATGAAGCAAAACCAGTTTTAATGGAGCGATTTAATTTAACTGACCGTCAAGCACAAGCAATCTTAGATATGCGTCTTGTTCGTCTAAGTGGATTAGAACGCGAAAAGATAGAAAATGAATATCAGGAACTTCAGGCTTTAATTACAAAATTAAAAGCTATTTTAGCTGATGAAAGTAAAATCATTGACATTATTCGAACAGAAATGACTGAAATTAAAGAACGTTTTAATGATAAGCGCCGTACAGAAATTACGGCTGGCGGTTTAGAGATGATCGAAGACGAAGATTTAATTACACGAGAAGACTCTGTACTTACGCTGACGCATAATGGCTACATAAAAAGACTTGCTTCCAATACGTATCGTAGCCAAAAACGTGGTGGTCGAGGCGTTCAAGGAATGGGAACACATGATGATGATTTTGTAGAGCATCTACTATTTACTTCGACTCACGATACTATTTTATTCTTTACAACTAAAGGGAAAGTATACCGTGCAAAAGGATATGAAATTCCTGAGTTTGGCCGTACTGCGAAAGGCTTACCAATAGTCAATCTGTTAAATTTAGAAAAAGAAGAAAAAGTAACTGCAATGATTCGTGTAGATGAATTCAAAGAAGATGCTTATTTAATCTTTACTACGAAAACAGGTATTACAAAACGTACTCAACTTTCGCAGTTTGCACATATACGTACAAGTGGTTTAATTGCCATCAATCTTCACGACGATGATGATTTAATTTCCGTTCGTTTAACGGATGGAACAAAGGATGTCATTATTGGAACACATGATGGGATGTTAATCCGTTTCAAAGAAGAAGAGATTCGATCGATGGGACGAACGGCTTCCGGTGTACGCGGTATCAAGCTGCGTGAAGGTGATTATGTCGTTGGTATGGAAATAGTTGAACCAGGACACGAAATTCTGGTGGTCACTGAAAAAGGTTATGGTAAACGAACGCCAGAATCTGAATATCGTTTACAAAGCCGTGGTGGCGTTGGTTTAAAAACGATCCAAATTACAGATAAGAATGGATCAATGTGTGCAGTTAAAACGGTAGATGGTACTGAAGACATTATGCTTATTACGATTAATGGAATTTTGATTCGTATGGATGTGAATGATATTTCAGTTATTGGCCGAAGCACACAAGGTGTTCGATTAATTCGTCTAGGTAGTGAGGAACTAGTTGCAACAGTTGCTCGCGTGAAAAAAGATGAGGAAGACGAAATTGAAGATGAAGAATCAGAAAATACTACTGATCCAATGCCGACTGAAGAAGTAGATATAGAAACTTCTGAGACCGATTCAGAAGAAGAAGAAAATTAATTTAATTTAACCAGAAACCTATTTTCTCTTAGGTTTCTGGTTTTTATTATGTACTAATCCGAGAGTATAGATGAACTTATTATTTAGATAAATGATTTGAAAAGATAGTAAGTGTAGTATAATTTGAATAAGTCTGAAAGGACATGCTGAAAAGGAAAGAATTTCATACCTCTATTAGCTTCTTAAAAACTTAAACAGAGAAGAGGTTTTAGTTTGGAAACTACATACGTAAATAGCAATGCCTTAAGAGTTGGAAAAGTTGTAGCGGAGGATATTTTCGCTAATACCAAATATCCTATTGTTTTCAAAAATACAAAAATCACCAATGAAGTGTTGCACGTTTTAAAGGCGTTTAATATATTAAAAGTTCCTGTATTAGTGGAGGAAGATGAGAAGCAAAAAGTTCGAAAAGATGAATCAACAGATATTGTAATTGGAACAGAAGTGCCAAAGCCTTTTATGACATTCGAGAAAATATACCTTGATGCTGTCGCTGAATTCAAGAAAGTATTTTTTGCTTGGGAAGCAGGCACTAAAATTGATATTACGAAAGTAAGAGGCATTATTTTACCTCTAGTAGATAAAGTTCAAGAAGAACGATCAATCCTCTTCAAGCTTAACGGTCTATCAAATGCTAAAGACTATTTATTCCATCATTGTATTGCGACTGGTTTAATCAGTGCCATTATCACACAAAAACTGGGATATGCCCGAGGCTTTGTCCTTCAAATGGCGGTGGCCGGTACATTAGCTGATTGTGGTATGGCAAAAGTGCCTAATCAGATTCGAGAAAAGAAGGGAACTTTGACGGAACAAGAATTTCTTTTAATTCGTCAGCACCCATTATTTAGTTATAAAATGATTGAAAGCTTACCAGCTATGAAAGAAGAAATGAAGCTTGCAATTTATCAGCATCACGAACGTTTAGATGGAAGCGGCTATATTGAAGGGGTGAAGTTGGGGAAAATTTCAAACTTCTCCCAAATAATTGCGGTTGCAGATACTTTCCATGCAATGACAAGTGAACGTGTTTTTCGTTCAAAGGAATCGCCATTTAAAGTAATAGAAATGATTAAGGAATCCGAGTTTGGCAAGTTTGATATAAAGATTGTTCAAGCACTCGTAGATTTGGTTGCTGGTCTTCCAATCGGAACGAATGTTGAGCTTTCAAACTTAGAAACTGGTGAAATTATGTTTATTAACAGCTTTGCACCTACAAGACCATTAGTGAAATTAGTTACTACAGGTGAAATTATCGATCTTTCAAAACAAAGAAACTTATACATTTCACAGGTTTTAACAGATTAACATGAATAAATAATTGATATATAGGAGCACAAGAGAGATTACTATTTTTCTTGTGCTTTTATATTATAGTTTTTTAGATTTTTGCTGATTATGATAAGTATCTATACCTATAAAACATAAGGAAAAGAGATGTTTTTGTAGAAAAGTAATTTTTTTTAATTAAAGTGTTGACGTATGCTTGAATACTTGTTATTATAAGTAAGTCGCCAAGAGGTGACGCGATATGAACCTTGAAAACTGAACAACAAAACGTTAATGAATATAGTTTCTTCTATTAATTTAGAGAAACAAAATTTTGGACATCAAAATTGATGCCAGCAGATGTTTTTTTTGGACATTAGTATTAATGTCCAACAGAAATTTGAGCTTTATCAAATTTTCTCTTTTATGGAGAGTTTGATCCTGGCTCAGGACGAACGCTGGCGGCGTGCCTAATACATGCAAGTCGAGCGGACT
>NZ_JBHTFK010000030.1:0-1891 GCF_042666115.1 Ureibacillus sp. GCM10028918 | reverse complement strand
GTTCCCATACCGAACACGGAAGTTAAGCTCTTTAGCGCCGATGGTAGTTGGGGGCTTCCCCCTGTGAGAGTAGGACGTCGCTAGGCAAAAGTAAACCACTGAGTATTCAGTGGTTTTTTTATTGTTAAATAGCCGCAACTAATTGAACCGGAGGTTGATTGGCGCGGATAAGGAGCAGCGTGTATTTTATACACTAGCATCGGCTCGACGTTGGTGACGTGGTTAATCGACCTGTCATCGAACTTCGGAGGCCAGCGCCAATGGTAGATGGAGTATCCCTTGTGAGAGTAGGACGTCACTAGGAAAAAACCGTGATTCAGCAGTTTTTTTGGAAAAGTAAGCAATAAATTAACTGTTATTCCAAGTTCGTTATTATGTAAATAGTGCATGTATTTTTGCAGCTACTTCATTAGGTCTTACATCAATAGAGAGAAGTTCATTTATCTCTATCCATAAAGGCTGATAAATACCTCGATTTCTCTTAGTATCGGTAAACTCTTCTCCTTGTCCTGTTCCGATGTTCCCTTCTATAAGTTCGGCGATGAAATAATATTGTATGCCGTTATATTGAACTTTTTCAAAACATTCCTTTACATTAATCGTGACGCCCAATTCTTCAAATGCTTCTCTTTTAGCTGCTTCTTCAGGAGTTTCTCCCTTTTCGATTCCTCCACCCGGAAAAACGTAATAAACCATTCCATCTCTTATTCTTTTAACAAGAGCAATTTTATTATCCTTCACAAGAATACAAGAACCTCTATCGCGCAATTAAAACACCCCCATGAAAGTATATAATTTTATTATGTAATTAAAATTTTGATTATTCAAATAAGTAATCGTAAAATGTAAAGGTGCAATCTGTTTTAATAGGAGGAGAAGATGTTTAAAAGAAAATATGGTAATCGTTCAAATTGGAAACGTGTTTTAAAAAGTGAATATCAACAGACTTTTCATCAAGATAAAGACTTTAGGGGATATATTACCTTATTGAATATAGAAGAAGTATTGGAACCATTAGTTGTAAAGAATGCTGGAAAGGAAGTATGTATAGTTAATAAAGGTTATTCATGGCTTCAACATTTTCCAATTGGAAAGAATCATTCCGTTACTACGATGTTTGATGCCGAAGGTGAAGTAGTCCAATGGTATATAGACATTTGCCATGAAATTGGTATTGAGAATAACATCCCTTGGATGGATGATTTATATTTAGATATTGTTGTATTTCCAACAGGTGAAATAATAATCTTGGATGAAGACGAACTTGATGAAGCCTTAGCTAATGGTGTAATTCATAAGTCTATGTATGATTTAGCATATAAAGAGGCGAGGAAGGTAATGGGATTAATCCAACAAGATAAGTTCCAGTTGATACATCTTGCAAAAGAGCATAAAGAGATTCTTACGGACTAGTAGGAGCTGAAATTGATATATTAATTTCTGTCGTTGAGACGATATCAACTAAATAATACGACTGATAAAAAAATGTTGTTATTAGTATGATTTAATGATATAGTTGTTAATGTTGTCGATTACTTGTGAAACATGAAGAAAAATGTTTGACATCAATCGGAATAAATGTTATGTTATAAAAGTTACTTTTAGAATCGATGGGAAAAATTATTATTGACATAATAATTTAAAGATGTTACAATAATCAAGTCGCAATTTAAGTGATGTAAATGAACTTTGAAAACTGAACAACAAAACGTTAATGAAACATAGTTTCTTCTATTAATTTAGAGAGACAAAATTTTGGACATCAAAATTGATGCCAGCAGATGTATTTTTCGGACATTAGTATTAATGTCCGACAGAAATTTGAGCTTTATCAAATTTTCTCTTTTATGGAGAGTTTGATCCTGGCTCAGGACGAACGCTGGCGGCGTGC
>NZ_JBHTFK010000029.1:0-1842 GCF_042666115.1 Ureibacillus sp. GCM10028918 | reverse complement strand
CGAAGACAGAAGTAGAGGTTAGCCAAGAGCAAGGGTGTCCGTGGTGACGCGGAATCTGAAGGAAGCTGGAGGCAAAACACCGGTCCGAGGAACACGAATCTCATATAAGGCTAGGTATGACTGGATGAGTTTGCGAAACAAAACAAAGTCCTTTCTGTCGAAGGTCCTATCTAGTAAATGAGGCGGATAGATGGTGTGAAAGTGCATGTGCTTACCCGGGGAGGTCTGATGAAAACGTGAGGTACCCTTCATAACCTACTTGGTGACAAGTAGCTGAATCATCAGAAGTCAGCAGAGGTCATAGTACGATTCGGTCTAGAACCATTGGAAGGACCGAACAATTAGGAGAGAATAGCCCTTGGCATTCCATCTTGGATGATGAAACACGGAAAACAGAGAAACCTCACGCTTAGAAAGTAGTGGTGAATCCCATGAGGGTCTTAGCAGAGGGTGTAGTTCAGATGGGCATAAGAAGACTAGCTATTCACGGAAAGGAACGAAATGGCAATGTTGAATCAAATTCTATCACGAACGAATATGATACAAGCATTAAAACGAGTTGAGGCGAATAAAGGAAGCCATGGAGTAGACATGATGCCCGTACAAACCTTACGACAGCACATACTCGAAAATTGGGAAACCATTAAATCGCAGATTCTAGCGGGAACCTATGAACCGCACCCGGTACGTCGTGTCGAAATCCCGAAACCAGACGGCGGTATGCGTCTGCTGGGTATTCCAACCGTGACAGATCGCCTGATTCAACAAGCCATCTCGCAGATATTATCGAAAGAATATGACAGAACCTTCTCGGACAATAGTTTTGGGTTCCGACCAAATCGGAGTGCCCATGACGCTATCCGTAAGGCAAAGGGTTATATAAAAGAGGGGTGTCGTTGGGTTGTAGATATGGATTTAGAGAAATTCTTTGATAAGGTCAATCATGACCGGCTAATGGCAACATTAGCAAAACGAATTCAAGATAAACCGTTATTAAAACTCATCCGCAAATATCTCCAAGCAGGTGTCATGATAAACGGAGTTGTTTCACGTACAGATGAAGGTACGCCACAAGGTGGACCTTTAAGTCCACTCCTTTCTAATATTGTGCTAGACGAGCTCGATAAAGAACTAGAGAAACGTGGACATAAATTCGTTCGGTACGCAGATGACTGTAACATTTACGTGAAGAGTAAACGTGCAGGAGAACGTACAATGGCGAGTGTACAGCGATTTATAGAAGGCAAACTCCGATTAAAAGTAAATGAAAAGAAGTCGGCAGTCGACCGCCCATGGAATCGAAAGTTCTTAGGATTTAGTTTTACATATCATAAAGAACCAAAGGTTCGTATCGCAAAAACAAGCCTACAACGAATGAAGAAGAAAATACGAGAAATTACCTCCAGAAAGACGCCATTTCCAATGGAATATCGTATCCAGAAACTAAACCAATATTTAATAGGATGGTGTGGTTACTTTGCGCTCGCAGATACACCTACAGTTTTCAAACTGCTAGATAGTTGGATAAGAAGAAGGCTTCGCATGTGTCTTTGGAAGAATTGGAAGAATCCCCGAACAAGAGTCAGAAACCTCATTCGACTAAAGGTTCCATACGGAAAAGCCTATGAATGGGGAAATGCCCGAAAAGGGTATTGGCGCATTTCAAATAGCCCCATATTACACAAAACTCTTGGCAATTCCTACTGGGAAAGCCAAGGGCTGAAAAGTCTGCAAGTTCGTTACGAAACTTTGCGTTGTCCATCTTAATTGAACCGCCGTATACGGAACCGTACGTACGGTGGTGTGAGAGGTCGGGAGTTCATCACTCCCTCCTACTCGATT
>NZ_JBHTFK010000028.1:0-1134 GCF_042666115.1 Ureibacillus sp. GCM10028918 | reverse complement strand
ATCGAGTAGGAGGGAGTGATTAACTCCCGACCTCTCACACCACCGTACGTACGGTTCCGTATACGGCGGTTCAATTAAGATGAATAACGCAAAGTTTCATAACGAACTTGCAGACTTTTCAGCCCTTGGCTTTCCCAGTAGGAATTGCCAAGGGTTTTGTGTAATATGGGGCTATTTGAAATGCGCCAATACCCTTTTCGGGTATTTCCCCATTCGTAGGCTTTACCATATGGAACCTTTAGTCGAATGAGGTTTCTGACTCTTGTTCGGGGATTCTTCCAATTCTTCCAAATACACATACGTAGCCTTCTCCTAATCCAACTATCTAGCAGTTTAAAGACTGTAGGTGTATCTGCAAGCGCAAAATAACCACACCATCCTATTAAATATTGGTTTAGTTTCTGGATACGATATTCCATTGGAAATGGCATCTTTCTGGAGGTAATTTCTCGTATTTTCTTCTTCATTCGTTGTAGGCTTGTTTTTGCGATACGAACCTTTGGTTCTTTATGATGAGTAAAGCTAAATCCTAAGAACTTTCGATTCCATGGGCGGTCAACTGCCGATTTGTTTTCATTTACTTTTAATCGAAGTTTTCCTTCTATAAATCGCTGTACACTCGCCATTGTACGTTCTCCTGCACGTTTACTTTTCACGTAAATGTTACAATCATCTGCGTACCGAACAAATTTATGTCCACGTTTCTCCAGTTCTTTATCGAGCTCATCTAATACGATATTAGAAAGGAGTGGGCTTAAAGGACCACCTTGTGGCGTACCTTCTTCCGTACGTGAAACAACTCCGTTCATCATGACACCTGCTTGGAGATATTTGCGGATGAGTTTTAATAATGGCTTATCTTCAATTCGTTTTGCTAATGTTGCCATTAGCCGGTCATGATTGACCTTGTCAAAGAATTTCTCTAAATCCATATCCACAACCCAACGACATCCCTCTTTTATATAACCCTTTGCCTTACGGACTGCATCATGGGCGCTCCGATTTGGACGGAATCCATAACTGTGGTCCGAAAATGTTTTGTCATATTCCTTCGATAAAATCTGCGAGATAGCTTGTTGAATCAAACGGTCTGTCACGGTTGGGATACCTAGTAAACGCACACCACCATCTGGT
>NZ_JBHTFK010000027.1:0-814 GCF_042666115.1 Ureibacillus sp. GCM10028918 | reverse complement strand
GAAAATGTTTTGTCATATTCCTTCGATAAAATCTGCGAGATAGCTTGTTGAATCAAACGGTCTGTCACGGTTGGGATACCTAGTAAACGCACACCACCATCTGGTTTCGGGATTTCGACTCGACGTACTGGTTGCGGTTCATAGGTTCCATTCAAAATCTGCGATTTAATAGTTCCCCAATTTTCGAGGATGTGCTGTCGTAAGGTTTGAACGGGCATCATGTCTACTCCATGGCTTCCTTTATTCGCTTCAACTCGCTTTAGCGCTTGTATCATGTTTTGCCGTTCGAGAATTTGATCCAACATCACCATTTCGTTCCTTTCCGTGATTAGCTTATCTTCTTATGCCCATCTGAACTCCACCCTCCGCAAATACCCTCGTGGGATTCACCACTACTTTCTAAGCGTGAGGTTTCTCTGTTTTCTGTGCTTATTTCATTCTAGATGGAAAGCCAAGGGCTAATCTCTCTTAATTGTTTAGTCCTTCCGAGTAATTCTAGACCTACTCGTACTATGACCTCTGCTGACTTCTGATGATTCAGCTACTTGTCCCCAAGTAGGTTATGAAGAGTACTTCACGTTTTCATCAGACCTCCCCGGGTAAGCACATGCACTTTCACACCATCTATCCGTCTCATTTACTAGGTATGACCTTCGACAGAAAGGACTTTGTTTTGTCAGGCAAACTCATCCAGTCATACCTAGCCTTGTATGAGATTCGTGTTCCTCGGACCGGTGTTTTGCCTCCAGCTTCCTTCAGATTCCGCGTCACCACGGACACCCTTGCTCTTGGCTAACCTCTACTTCTGTCTTCG
>NZ_JBHTFK010000025.1:0-655 GCF_042666115.1 Ureibacillus sp. GCM10028918 | reverse complement strand
TTCTCACGAATTGCATGATTTTCAGTATTCTGTAGCCATGCATAATAACCACTGCGACTAACACGTGCAACAGCACATAATTCAGACACACTATTAGTTAGTTGATATTTGCGAATAACTTGATTTATGACTTCGTATTTTTCGTGTGGAGCTACTTGCGTTTCTTCGCCTTCCTTTCGAGTTCCTCCAGCTTTTTTAGTAATTCAATTTCAGCTTCTAGATAACGAATACGAGCCTCTGCTTTTTCTAGCTTCTTATCAGCGGTTAAATCATTAGTTGAAGGTCTTCCTGTGCTTGCTTTTCCTCTACGTTCTTCTAAAAACCCATTTTCTCCATATTGATTAAAAGTGTTTCGCCAACGGTTTAAAGATGATTTAGCTTTTTTCGGGCCAATCATTTCAAGATCAAATCCATTCTCAATAAAGATTTGAGTAGGTCCTTTACCTGCTAAATTCTCTTCCACTGCTTTAATTTTAAATTCAGGTGTATATTGAATCGCTCGATCAGATACTGAAGCAACATTAGGATTGGCTTCTAACAATTGACGTTGATGTTCATTAAAATAGATTTTACTCATAAAAATAACTCCCGTTCAGATTAATTATGTTTTAGTATAACGGGCTTTTTCCATAGAAAAAACCCCGAATAGGGCACT
>NZ_JBHTFK010000024.1:0-649 GCF_042666115.1 Ureibacillus sp. GCM10028918 | reverse complement strand
GATCAAAGCTTACTTACAGCTCCCCGAAGCATATCGGTGTTAGTGCCGTCCTTCTTCGGCTCCTAGTGCCAAGGCATCCACCGTGCGCCCTTAATAACTTAACCTTTTACGGCTTCCAATCCACATCGTTATACTGCGTCAACTACACTCATTCACATCCTCATGTACCGAAGTACACTGCGGTGTTCAATCGTTTGTTTCCTTGTCTAACTCGTGTCTTGAAACCCTCAGTTAAAAGCTACTGCTTTTCTATAAAGAAAAGACTTAAGAACTTTACGATAAATTACTTGAATTTTGTTGCTTTCAATGTCGTTTTATCCAGTTTTCAAAGAACAAATCAACTGACTTCAATCACATCGCGATTAAACATCAGTGAATAAACTCCGTGCAAATTTGCGACGAAAGCTCTGAGTTACCTCTTCGCTAATTCCTCGCGGCAGGAGCACATATATTTATATTTATGGTGGAGCCTAGCGGGATCGAACCGCTGACCTCCTGCGTGCAAGGCAGGCGCTCTCCCAGCTGAGCTAAGGCCCCAAAAAGGATATATGGTGGGCCTAAATGGACTCGAACCATCGACCTCACGCTTATCAGGCGTGCGCTCTAACCAGCTGAGCTATAGGCCCTCTTTGAAGTTTATATTAATGAA
>NZ_JBHTFK010000023.1:0-513 GCF_042666115.1 Ureibacillus sp. GCM10028918 | reverse complement strand
TGGTGACAGGTGGTGCATGGTTGTCGTCAGCTCGTGTCGTGAGATGTTGGGTTAAGTCCCGCAACGAGCGCAACCCTTGTTCTTAGTTGCCATCATTTAGTTGGGCACTCTAAGGAGACTGCCGGTGACAAACCGGAGGAAGGTGGGGATGACGTCAAATCATCATGCCCCTTATGACCTGGGCTACACACGTGCTACAATGGACGGTACAAACGGTTGCCAACCCGCGAGGGGGAGCTAATCCGATAAAACCGTTCTCAGTTCGGATTGTAGGCTGCAACTCGCCTACATGAAGCCGGAATCGCTAGTAATCGCGGATCAGCATGCCGCGGTGAATACGTTCCCGGGCCTTGTACACACCGCCCGTCACACCACGAGAGTTTGTAACACCCGAAGCCGGTGGGGTAACCCTTTTGGGAGCCAGCCGTCGAAGGTGGGACAGATGATTGGGGTGAAGTCGTAACAAGGTAGCCGTATCGGAAGGTGCGGCTGGATCACCTCCTTTCTAAGGAT
>NZ_JBHTFK010000022.1:0-61862 GCF_042666115.1 Ureibacillus sp. GCM10028918 | reverse complement strand
GTTCCCATACCGAACACGGAAGTTAAGCTCTTTAGCGCCGATGGTAGTTGGGGGCTTCCCCCTGTGAGAGTAGGACGTCGCTAGGCAAAAGTAAACCACTGAGTACTCAGTGGTTTTTTTATTGTTAAAAAGCCGCCAACTAATAAGAATTGAAGATTAATCGGTCGGAAAAGAAGTGGTAAAACAAACCGAAAATGAGAAGACTAATGATAACAAGAAGGTCCCGTAGCAAGTGCCCTTTCATTTTCCCATTACCTTTTCAACGAGTAAGTGAAGTGTTTCACTAACCTGTCTATAATCAAAGGGTCACAATGGTTGATGGTGGCTTTGTCTACATTTTGAGCCCACTGAGGTATTTACTTGGCGATAACAAACCCTCAAGCTTACATAAGCATAAAATGTTTAAAGACAGTTAACTATCATATAGGGGAATTTAAGTTGGTCTGAAGCATAAATAAAAAGAGCGTAAATTGTATATAAAAGAAATTTGATGGTATCATAATTAAAGTTTTATAAAAAAAGAAATATAAAGTTTTAGTTTGTTAACCGATAGTTAGGAGCTATAAAAAATGAATAATTCTATTCGGTGGCTATATCCCAATTTAGTTGAGCCAACCTGGTCTGACATTCTTGTTGCCGTAACCATTATTGTTATAGGATGGTTATTTCAACATTATTTATTAAAGTTCATAATAAAAAAAGTAGCCGGTTTTTTTGAAAAAAAGTCAAAATTAATGACTGCAAAAATTATTGAACATTTCAGTAGAGAGATTCGTCATGCAATTTTTACATGGATTATCTTCTTTGCACTATCATACCTTATCGAGGTTTCTTTATTTTCAAATCAGTCTATGCGGAACTTCTTTTATTCATTGATGGTGTTTTATTTTATTAAAGGGGTTATCGATGTTTTAAATTATTATGCAAATCACCCTGAAGCGTTTCATTTAGACATAAGTAAATCAACTCGATTAACACCTTTTACATTGCGAGTCATTAATGCACTTCTAGCTATTTTAGGAATTGTATTAATTGCCTCATTATGGCAGTTTAATTTGAATGGATTTTTAACGGGGATTGGTCTTACCAGTGTGGCTCTCGCATTTGGGATCCGGGATACTTCATCTCACATCTTTGGCGGATTATCGATGGCATTTGATAAGCCATTTAAAGTAGGGGATATGATCGCTACAGAGGATAATAAAATTGAAGGAGTAATTCTGGATATTAACCTCCGTTCTACTTTAATCGCTACTGCTGATAAAGGGACGGTATATGTCCCAAATGCGTATTTAATGAACAGACCAATCTATAATATTACAACTAGAGAAAAGCGCAAAATCCAAACATATTATTATTTATCATCAACTCATACAGAAGAGGAAATGAGAAATCTATGCAATGAAGTCAAAAAACAGATTATCTTGCATTCAAGTGTTGCCAAAAATGAATTAATCCTTGTTTATATTGATGAATTTCACGCAGACTATTATCGAATGCTTGTAAGCTACTTCATCCCAACAAATGATATTCAAATAAAATATGATGTACAACAAGATATATTATTTGTTATTAAACAAGAAATGAACGAAGCCTCGCTTACTTTAGTAGACCCTGATTCTTTTAAGACAAATCAAATGGATAATCCTACAAGTTAAAAAAGGGGAGTAAAAACAATTTTGTTTTTACTCCCCTTTCATTATTTATTAGTCATCGTCACGATCATCATCATCGTCATCATTTTCATCATCATCAAATCTATCATCTAGGTCATCGTCGTAACGGTCATCAAAATCATCATCATATCGATCGTCATCATAACGGTCATCATAGTTATCATCTTGAGTCGGTTGATTAGTTGCTGAGTTTGCTTGAGTTGTTCCCTTTGTATTTATGGTTGTAGTTGTAGAAGGATTTGTATTAGAATTTCTGTCGTCATCATCATTATGGTCATCTTTGGTTTTCTTTAATAATTCACCTGTCAGGGCG
Source organism: Ureibacillus sp. GCM10028918 (assembly GCF_042666115.1). Lineage (NCBI taxonomy): Bacteria > Bacillati > Bacillota > Bacilli > Caryophanales > Caryophanaceae > Ureibacillus > Ureibacillus sp. GCM10028918. Next base: position 59,873 of record NZ_JBHTFK010000022.1, on the reverse strand, counting down.
TCGAATTTTAAATCATACTCTGCTTCAGCAGTAACTACTTCAACTTCATAAACCTTTCTTGATCCTTCTGTATCGAAATCAATTTCAGTAATTTTACCTTTAACTTCTGCTAATGCTTTTTTCTCGATTGCACTTTTTGTTAAAACTTTAGGTGTATCAGCAGAACCAACTATATTTCCTCCTGTAACAGCGATAATTCCACCAATTCCCATGACTCCTAATAAAGCAGGTACCAAAACAATCTTTTTCATGTTCTTCTCTCCTTTAACTTATTTGATACCTTTATAATACTGCCGATAAATTATAAGAAAGGGAGAGAAAGATTAGAATTTCATTAGAAATCCATTAATGGTTTCTAATCATCCTCATTTTCGTCACTGTTCTCTTCTTCAGAGTCATTCTCGTCATCGTCATCATCTACATCATCCTGTTGGGACACAGACATCACCTTTCCAGAAACGGCGTGGATTTGAAACGTGGCTTCATCGTTTTCTCCATCTATTTCAACGAGATAATAGCCCCCATCATTTGCTTCCTCATATACTACATATTCAACCGTACCATTAAGTTGCGATTGGGCAATTTGTTTTGCTTTCTCACTAGAAATAATAGTTGCTGCCTGATGATCAGGTGCGCTTTGTTGTTTTACATCTTCGGAAAGTACCTCACCTGTAATCGCATTAACTATAAGGGTTTTTAAAGTCTCTTGTTCTGTAATTTCGACTATATATTGGGGTTGCTCACTTGCATCCTGATAGTTAATGGATTGAATGGTGCCTTTTTGCTGAGCACTTAATAGCGTGCGAATTTCATCTGTTGTTTTCACATTCGCATCAGGTAAGTTTTGAACTTCAATCTTACGTATTTGAAGAATATTGCCACTTTCCGGCTCAATTTGAAAATTATAAGTGAGATTATTTCTTAGTACTGTCATATAGAAGAGATCGTTCTTTTCTTCAAAAGATTCGACAGAGCCCCCGTAGAGGTCCGTAATTAATTGGGAAGCTTCATTTACTGTTAATTCTTCCGTAGTTGCAAAAAAGCGATCTTGAATTAGCCAAATGACAAACACAGTAACGGTTATCATCAGTAAGACTAAAGAAATCATCCATTTCGTGTAGTTTGTCATTTGTCCTTCTCCTTGTTAACGTCTATATTGAAAGGAATCAACAATGTAAAACAAGTTCCTGCACCTAATTCACTTTGAACGTGAATATGAATTTGAAGTTTTTCAGATAGCTCTCTTGCAATGGCAAGACCCAATCCTGTACCTCCAGTTTTTCTATTGCGATCTTTATTGACGCGATAAAAACGGTCAAATAGATGAGGAATCTGATCTTCTGCAATACCTTCGCCAAAATCTTGAATAGCGACGCAAATTGATTTGTCCTGCTTTTTTGTTGTGATAACGATTTTATCTTCACTATATTTACGTGCGTTATCTAATAAAATAAATAAAAGCTGCTTTAGCTTTTGTTCGTCCGAGTAAACAAAAAGCAAGGGTTCTCCTTGTAGTTCCACGGTTCTGTTATAAGCCTGGCGCATTTGAGCTGCTGTACTTTCCAGTAGGAGGGAGAGGTCAATCTCGTTAACCGAAAGTGAAGCATGCTCTTTATTCTTGGCTAACTCCAGCATTTGAATGATTAAATCAGTCATACGGCCTGATTCATTTACAATTGCTTCTAAGGCTTCTTGAGCTACCTTTTCATTGGTAAAGCCTCTTCGTAGTAAAAGCTTCGCATAGCTTTCAATGACCGTAAGAGGGGTTCTAAGTTCGTGGGAAGCATTCGATACAAATTGTTCCTGCTTTCGGTAGTTTGTTTCAAGCGCTTCCATCATACCGTTAAAGGTACGCCCAATTTCTGCAAGCTCATCTTTTCCTACTTCAGCTCTTTCAATTTTTTCATAGTTTCCAGTTGTTCCGCTTTTCTTCATGGCTAGATTTAAACGTTCTAATGGTTTTAAAATAATTCGGCTAAGGGCCATATTTGATAATAGAAGGGGAATAGCTATAAGAACAGTTACTGCCACTAGAATTAGTTTCAATAAGGCAGCATTGTTTGCAACTTCATTTAAACGCTGTAATAGCTGCAATTTGACAACACTGCCATCAATCCAAATGGCAGGAGTTTCAGTCATTATGACTGGTATTCCGTCTATTTCACTTTTGGCATATTTTTCATCTTTACCTAATTGTAATTTGATATTCTCTATTTCTAGAGATGCATACACTGAACTAATTTGTTTTCCTGACCCATTTAATACCCGAACTGCACCATCGGAGGGCATATAAGCTCGCAAGATAAAATTTGGGTCTGTTGCTGTTGCATCTGTTATTTGGTTTAAAGAAGTTAAAAGTTCCTCACTACGCGTTTTTAGCTGCTTATATTCTGTGTTGATAGCAAGTTGCTCATAAAGCACGTAAACACCTGTGTTCATTAATGCTAATAAGATGAGCATAAGCAAGGTTGTAAAAAGGTGGATTTTCGTCCTAAGTTTCATGAGTGGACTCCTTTAGTACATAACCAACACCTCTTACAGTTTTAATAATAGATGCAGAATTCGCCGTTTCAAGCTTTTGGCGAATATAACGAATATAAACATCCACTACATTGGTGTCGCCAAAGTAATCAAAGCCCCACACAGCTTCTAAAATCTGTTCCCGAGCGAGTACTTGTTTTGGGTGTTTGAGTAAATACAGAAGTAAATCATATTCTCGGGGTGTTAAATCCACTGACTTTTCAAAGTAAAGCACCTCACGGGTTTGTTCATGAATAGAAAGCTGTCCATAGCTTAATAGATGATTGTCTATTTCTTCGATTTTTGCTTCTGCATTCGGTTTAGCAAAGCGAATAGAATTACGAATACGTGCCAATAATTCGTCGATTTCAAATGGCTTTGTTACATAATCGTTTGCACCAAGGTCTAAACCCTTTACCTTATCTTCAACTTCACTTTTGGCAGTTAGCAAAATGACAGGTGTGTTTTGTTCTGTAGCACGTATTCGCTTTAATACATCTAAGCCATGCATCTCAGGTAACATTAAATCAAGGAGAATTAAATCAAAGCTTCCTTCCCTGTATTTGATTAGGCCACTCGTTCCTGTATAAGCAACTTCTGTTTCATAACCCTCGAACTCTAACTCCAGCTGCAGGACACGGGCAATATTCTCTTCATCTTCAACAATTAAAATTTTATAGGTCATTTAATCAACTCACTTTTTTTTCTTCTTATATAGAATGATACAAAATCTTTATTAGAAATTAATGAGAAAACCCTTCTCTTCAAAAAAAATAATTCGACATAATATTTGGACCAACTATTTTTTGCAATACTAAGATCAGGAATTTAATATCAGGTAATTATTTTGGTAGCCACAGGAATTGGCAGAAGGTAATAAATACTTTATAAGAATGTTATTTTAATGTTTTAATATTTGATATGATAAGTAGCACAATAGTCGAAAGGAATTTTATATGGGAAAAAAACAAATTTGGTTTGAAGTAGAAGAAAATGAAACAATTGAACAATGTCTAGAACGGATGAAAAAAGAGGGTTACATGGCTATGGGACGAAAAGAAGAGCCCGTTTTCCATGTGGTAAATGGCGAGCCAACGTATTTGCGTCAAAAAGTAAAATTCAAAGGAATTTTATTGGAAGAATGAAATGGTTCTAACCAAAAACCGAACATTCCCGTTTTCTGAAAATTTATCGTTCGCATTTTATCATTGATTTTCTACTGAGGGATTGTTAAAATATGATTAGGAAATAAATAATAAACTTTTACCTCTTGTTTGGCAGCTTATGAAGTAACCTGGTTGCCGGACTAAGAAGGTACTGTATCAGTAAATACGATATCCCACATATATGCTAGAGAATATGGCTCTAGTGTCTCTACCCGACACCGAAAATGTTGGACTATGCGGGAAAGCAAACTTTTGGTGTATAAAGAAAGGTGTGGCGTGTATTATGTTCACTTCATTCTCTTTCAATCTTATGTCCTCAAGTATTCTGCTTTCTTTGCATAAGAGAGAGTGGAGTATTTGAGGACTATTTTATTGTTTAAAATAGTGTTTAATTGAAAATAGGTTTCCGTGGTTGCTGTGATCCTGACAAATTGATGTAAGGCATCCTGCTAGCTGAAGACGAGTCCTATCCTAGGATAATGAGTTCTTAGTTCCATGGAAAAAAAGATTGGTATAGATTGATTTTTTAAGACAGTAAAGCGTGTCGTTAATAACGGGACGAAGATTGAAGGAGAGATTGGTATGAATCCAAAAATCGGTGTCATTATGGGAAGTTCTAGTGACTGGGAAACGATGAAACATGCATGCGATATTCTTGATGAATTACAGGTTCCTTATGAAAAACAAGTTGTTTCTGCACATCGTACACCAGATCTTATGTTTGAATATGCGGAAAATGCTCGTTCAAGAGGAATCCAAGTGATTATTGCAGGTGCTGGGGGAGCAGCTCATTTACCTGGAATGGTAGCTGCTAAAACAACTCTTCCAGTTATTGGTGTACCAGTTCAATCAAAAGCGTTAAATGGATTGGATTCATTGTTGTCAATCGTACAAATGCCCGGTGGAGTACCAGTTGCAACTGTTGCCATTGGGAAAGCAGGGTCAACGAATGCAGGGTTGCTAGCTGCTCAAATACTATCGATTACAGATAATGAATTAGCTAACAAACTTGAAGCACGACGCGAGAGCATAAAGGAGCAAGTGTTGGAAAGCTCAGGTGATCTGTCATGACAAAGATGATTTTCCCTGGACAGACGATTGGAATCATCGGTGGCGGCCAATTAGGTCGCATGATGGCCCTTTCAGCAAAAGAAGCGGGTTATAAAATCGCTGTTCTTGAGCCATCCATGGATTCTCCCTGTGGGCAAGTGGCAGATATCCGAATTGTAGCCCCATATGATGATGAGGCGGCATTAGAGGAATTAGCGGATGTTAGTGACGTAATCACTTTTGAATTTGAAAACATAGATTATGAAGGTTTAAAGAGATTAGCAGAAATTGCATACGTTCCGCAGGGGGCTGAATTAGTCCGCATCACTCAAAATCGTGTAACAGAAAAGGCAGCGATTGTTGAAGCAGGTTGTCCTGTTGCACCGTACATAGTAGCAGATAATTATGATGAATTAGTAGAGCAAATCGACAAAATTGGCTATCCAAGTATTGTGAAAACCGCACGTGGTGGCTATGATGGTAAGGGTCAACAACAATTAAATTCAAAAGAAGACTTACCTTTAGCAAAAAAACTAATTGAGCATTCTCAATGTGTTGTTGAGGGGTTCGTTCCTTTTGAAAAAGAGATATCTGTCATTGTTCAACGAAATGGACAAGGGGAAACATATTGTCTACCGGTTGGTGAGAATATCCATGTCCATCACATTTTACATGAAACAATTGTTCCTGCACGTATTGCTGATGAAACTTATAGCAAGGCTGTTGAGGCTGCCAAGAAAATAGCAGATCACCTAAAGCTTGTCGGAACCCTGGCAGTAGAAATGTTCGTGTTAGAGAATGGTGAAATTATCATTAATGAGCTTGCACCTAGACCACATAATTCTGGACATTATTCAATGGAAGCTTGTAATGTTTCTCAATTTGGTCAACATATTCGGGCTGTTTGTGGATGGCCGCTTCGTGTACCGAAGCTCATGCAACCTTCTATTATGGTGAATGTATTAGGTCAACATGTAGTGCCGTTAAGCAATTCAATTTCTAAGCATGCTGATTGGTCAATCCATCTTTATGGGAAAACTGAGGCAAAAGTGAATCGTAAAATGGGTCATGTAACAATTTTGACAGATAATATTGATGACACTCTTTATGAAATCGAACATTCTGGCATCTGGTCAGAATAAAAGGAGAAGAAAACATGATCGAACGTTATACACGTCCGGAGATGGGCGCAATTTGGACAGAAGAAAACAAATTTAAAGCTTGGTTAGAGGTTGAAATTTTAGCTTGTGAGGCATGGGCTGAACTTGGCGAGATTCCAAAAGAAGACGTAGCATTACTTCGTCAAAACGCTTCATTCGATATTAATCGCATCTATGAAATCGAGCAAGAAACTCGTCATGATGTAGTAGCATTCACTCGTGCAGTTTCTGAAACTTGTGGAGAAGAACGCAAATGGGTTCACTACGGTTTAACTTCAACAGACGTAGTTGATACAGCACTATCTTATTTAATCAAACAAGCGAACGTGATTTTACGTAAAGATATCGTGAACTTTATCGACATCTTAACTGAAAAAGCAAAAGAATATAAATACACTGTTATGATGGGGCGTACTCATGGTGTACATGCTGAGCCGACAACATTTGGTCTAAAGCTTGCATTATGGCGCGAAGAAATGAAACGTAACCTTGAGCGTTTTGATACGGCTGCAAATGTGATTGAGACTGGTAAAATGTCAGGAGCAGTTGGAACTTATGCCAACATAGATCCATTCGTTGAACAATATGTTTGCGAGAAATTAGGCTTACAAGCGGCACCAATTTCAACACAAACATTACAACGTGATCGTCATGCACAATACTTCTCAACACTAGCGTTAATCGCAACATCTATCGAAAAATTTGCGACTGAAGTACGTGGTCTGCAAAAATCAGAAACTCGCGAAGTAGAAGAAGCATTTGCAAAAGGACAAAAAGGGTCATCTGCAATGCCGCATAAGCGTAACCCAATCGGCTCTGAAAACATGACAGGTATTGCACGTTTATTACGCGGATATATGGTAACAGCTTATGAAAATGTATCGTTATGGCATGAGCGTGATATTTCACATTCATCTGCAGAACGTGTCATTATCCCTGATGCAACAATCGGATTAAACTACATGTTAAATCGTTTCGGCAACATCGTGAAAAACTTGACGGTATTCCCAGAGAACATGAAACGGAACATGGATCGTACATTTGGCTTGATTTACTCGCAACGAATTTTACTTGCCCTAATCGAAAAAGGTTTAGTGCGTGAGGAAGCCTATGATACAGTTCAGCCGCTTACGGCAATTGCATGGGATGAACAAAAACAATTCCGACCATTAGTAGAAGGAAATGAAAAAATTACATCTCTTTTATCAAAAGAAGAAATTGAAGATTGCTTCGATTATAACTACCACATTAAAAATGTAGATATGATTTTCGAACGTCTTGGTTTAAACAATTAATCCATTCTCGCTAGTAACAATTTGATAAATATCATTCATCTCTCACAGCTGTGGGAGATGAATGTAAAATAATTGGAGGCACACGTCATGAATAAAGGGCAGCTTTTGTATGAAGGAAAAGCAAAACGTTTATACCAAACAGAACAAGAGGATATTTTGTTCGTAGAGTATAAAAACAGTGCTACTGCATTTAATGGTGAAAAGAAAGCAGAAATTGATGGAAAAGGTATACTAAACAACCGCATTACAACAGTAATTTTCGAAAAATTAAAAACGCTAGGTATTGATTCACACTTTGTGGAGCGAATCTCTGAAAATCAACAGCTTGTTCGTAAAGTAGAGATTATTCCGATCGAGGTAGTGGTTCGTAATATCGCTGCGGGCAGTCTTGCGAAACGACTTGGGCTTGAAGAAGGAACACCGCTAAATCGTACAATTGTAGAGTTTTATTATAAAGATGATGCTTTAGGGGATCCAATCATTAATAACGATCATATCGATATTATGGGGATTGCTACGAAGGAAGAAGTCGAAACTTTATATGAACAAGGTTTAAAGGTTAATAGTGTTCTTCAACCAATTTTTGAAGAAGTCGGCGTTATTTTAGTAGACTTTAAGCTTGAATTCGGCCGTGATAAGGATGGAAATGTATTGCTGGCGGATGAAATCTCACCGGATACTTGCCGTCTATGGGATGCAGAAACAAAACAAAAGCTTGATAAAGACGTGTTCCGACGCGATTTAGGTAATTTAACAGATGTATATGAAATTATTCTTGCTAGACTTGGAGGAAAATAGAAATGACTAAAGTTAAAATTTACGTTACATTACGCGAAAGTGTGCTTGATCCACAAGGTTCAGCTGTGCAAGGCTCATTAGTGAAAATGGGTTATAACGAAGTACAAGACATCCGTATCGGAAAATATTTGGAAGTTGTCATTGGTGATACAGAGCGTGATCTTGATTCCCTAGTAAAAGAAATGTGTGAAAAGCTTCTTGCAAATACAGTTATTGAAGATTACCGCTACGAAGTCGAGGAGGCTAACTAATCATGAAATTCGCAGTACTCGTTTTCCCTGGGTCAAACTGTGACATCGATATGTATCATGCGATTAAAGACGAGCTGGGTGAAGAAGTAGAATACGTATGGCATGACACAACAGATTTAAGCGAATTTGATGGCGTTTTAGTACCGGGTGGGTTCTCTTACGGTGACTATTTACGTTGTGGTGCAATGGCAAACCAATCAAACGTAATGGCCGAAGTGAAAAAGTTCGCCCAAGAAGGCAAACCAGTGCTTGGTGTATGTAACGGATTCCAAATTTTAACTGAAGCAGGATTACTTCCAGGAGCATTACTTCGAAACAAAAACTTGAAATTCATGTGTCGTACAGTTGGGTTGAAAGTAGAAAACAACGATACTTTATTTACAAATCAATATGAAGCTGGCCAAATCATCAACATCCCAATTGCACATGGAGAAGGAAACTACTTCTGTGATGACAAAACGCTTGCAGAATTAAAAGCAAACAATCAAATTGTCTTTACATATTCAGGTGAAAATCCAAACGGCAGTCTTGAAGATATCGCTGGTATCATAAATGAACGCGGTAATGTACTTGGAATGATGCCTCACCCGGAGCGTGCGGTGGATGCATTACTAGGCAGTGACGACGGTCTGAAAGTATTCAAATCTATTGTAAAAATGTGGAGGGAATCACATGTCAGCTAGTTTAGAACCAACACAAGAGCAAATCAAAGAACAAAAGCTATATGCTTCTATGGGGATGTCAGATGAAGAATTTGCCATGGTGGAGAACATCATAGGTCGTCTTCCAAACTGGACTGAAACGGGTCTATTTTCTGTTATGTGGTCTGAACACTGTTCTTATAAAAATTCAAAACCAGTATTACGCAAGTTCCCGACAAAAGGTCCGCAAGTGCTGCAAGGTCCTGGAGAAGGAGCAGGGATTGTTGACATCGGTGATGAACAAGCGGTTGTTTTCAAAATGGAATCTCATAATCACCCTTCGGCAATTGAGCCTTATCAAGGGGCAGCAACTGGTGTCGGTGGGATTATCCGTGACGTTTTCTCGATGGGTGCCCGTCCGATTGCCATGTTAAACTCCCTACGCTTTGGCGAATTACAATCTAAGCGCGGCAAATATTTATTTGAAGAAGTGGTTGCAGGGATTGCTGGTTACGGAAACTGTATCGGTATTCCAACAGTAGGTGGAGAAATTCAATTTGATCCTTGCTATGAAGGAAATCCCCTTGTTAACGCTATGTGTGTAGGATTAATTGACCATAAAGATATTCAGCGCGGGATTGCAGCCGGTGTAGGCAATACAGTGATGTACGTTGGTGCCAAAACCGGCCGTGATGGTATTCATGGTGCGACATTCGCATCGGAAGAACTTTCAGAAGCTTCTGAAGAAAAGCGCCCTGCAGTTCAAGTAGGGGATCCATTCATGGAAAAACTTTTACTTGAAGCATGTCTAGAGGTTGTAAAATCAGATGCCCTTGTAGGAATTCAGGATATGGGTGCAGCAGGTCTTACTTCATCATCAGCAGAAATGGCTTCGAAAGCTGGTTCTGGTGTAGAAATGAATTTAGACTTAGTACCTCAACGTGAAACAGGAATGACAGCTTATGAAATGATGTTATCCGAATCACAAGAACGTATGCTGCTTGTTGTGAAAAAGGGACGCGAAGATGAAATTAAAGCCATCTTTGATAAATACGGTTTAGATGCTGTGGCGATTGGCCGCGTTACAGATGACAAGATGCTTCGCCTAGTACATAAAGGGGAAGTTGTTGCAGAAGTTCCAGCAGATGCACTTGCAGAAGATGCACCTGTTTACAATAAGCCTTCGAAAGAACCTGCATACTTTGCAGAGTTCCAAGCAATCGAAAACAGTGAACCGGAAGTTGATAACTATAAAGAAACTTTACTAGGATTACTTCAGGCACCAACCGTTGCTTCGAAAGAGTGGGTTTATGATCAATATGACTATCAAGTACGTACGAATACGATTGTTGCACCTGGTTCTGATGCAGCTGTATTACGTGTACGCGGTACTAATAAAGGTCTTGCCATGACAACTGACTGTAATTCTCGTTATATTTTCCTAGATCCTGAAATGGGTGGGAAAATTGCAGTAGCTGAAGCTGCACGTAACATTGTCGCTTCTGGTGGTAGACCACTAGCGATTACAGATTGCTTAAACTTTGGAAACCCAGAGAAACCAGAAATCTTCTGGCAAATTGAAAAATCAGCTGACGGCATTTCAGCAGCATGTACGGCACTTAATGCACCAGTAATCGGCGGGAACGTTTCCCTTTATAACGAACGTTCTGGTGAAGCAGTGTATCCAACGCCAACAATCGGTATGGTTGGCTTAGTAGAAGATTTAGCCCATGTTACAACTCAGCAAGTTAAAGCTGCTGGAGATGTAGTTTACCTAGTAGGTGAAACAGCTACTGAATTCGGTGGTTCTGAGCTTCAAAAGCTTGTTTTCGGTAAAATTTTCGGTAAAGCACCTCACATCGATTTAGAGATAGAAGCAAGCCGTCAAAAAGCAATTTCAATTGCAATCCGTGAAGGCTTATTACAATCTGCACATGACATTTCAGAAGGCGGTGCAGCAGTAGCTTTAGCTGAAAAAACTTTCGGAGCGCAGGACCTAGGTGTTCACGTAACATTAGAAGGCTCTGCTGTAACAGCTTTATTCAGTGAATCTCAATCACGTTTCATTGTAACCGTGAAAGAGGAGAATGCAGCTGCATTCGAAAAAGTACTTCCAGAAGCGAAGAAAATCGGTATCGTAACAGATGATGCACTAATTTCAATTAACGGTGATACTGGCATTCTTTTAGAAGGTACAGTGGAGGAATTCCGTTCTGCTTGGAAAGGAGCTATCCCATGCTTGGTGAAATCAGAGGCTTAAACGAAGAATGTGGCGTATTCGGCATTTGGGGACATTCTGATGCTGCACAATTAAGCTATTATGGTCTACATGCACTTCAACACCGTGGTCAAGAAGGAGCTGGGATCGTCGTAACAGACGGCCATGTTCTTCGTGCGGTAAAGGGTGAAGGACTCGTAAATGACGTTTTTAATGAAGAAAACTTAAGCAATGCCAAAGGTTTCGGAGCAATTGCACATGCCAGGTATACGACTGCTGGCGGCGGCGGTATTGAAAATGTACAGCCTTTATTATTCCGATCCTCTACAGGTACATTAGCTATTGCCCATAATGGGAACTTAGTAAATGCAAATCATCTAAAACAACATTTAGAACGTTCAGGCAGCATTTTCCAATCCACATCGGATACAGAAGTTGTGGTTCACTTGATTAAAAAAAGTAAAAAGCCAGGCTTCCGTGCACAAGTGAAAGAATCTCTTTCTTTATTAAAAGGTGCCTTTTCTTTCTTGATCATTACGAAAGAAGGGATGATGGTGGCTCGTGATCGTAACGGATTACGCCCACTATCTCTTGGTAGATTAGGAGATGCATATGTTGTTGCTTCGGAAACCTGTGCATTTGATTTAATCGGTGCAGAGTTTGTTCGTGAAGTAGAACCAGGTGAGTTATTAGTTATTACTGACCAGGGCATTGAAGAGGATCGTTTTGTTGAAATGGAAAAACGTGCAATGTGTGCTATGGAATATGTTTACTTTGCCCGTCCTGATTCCAACATCGACGAAATTAACATTCATGCAGCACGTAAACGTATGGGTAAACAGTTGGCAAAAGAGTGTTTTGGAATTGAGGCGGACGTTGTCACAGGTGTTCCGGACTCTTCAATCTCCGCGGCAATTGGTTTTGCTGAAGAAAGTGGCATCCCTTATGAGCTTGGTTTAATTAAAAATCGCTATACTGGTCGTACTTTCATTCAACCAACACAAGAACTGCGTGAACGTGGAGTGAAAATGAAGCTTTCACCAGTTGTCCAAGTGGTGAAAGGTAAACGTGTCGTGATGGTGGATGATTCCATTGTCCGCGGTACGACTTCACGTAGAATTGTTAATATGTTAAAAGAAGCTGGTGCCACAGAAGTACATGTTGTCATTTCGTCACCGCCAATGAAAAATCCTTGTTTCTATGGGATTGATACATCAACAAGTGAGGAACTGATTGCATCTAGTATGAGTGTAGAAGATATTCGTGAAGCTATCGGAGCGGATACGTTAACATTCCTTTCTGCTGACGGACTTATAGAAGCTACTGCTCGTGCATTTAACGATGAAACTCGTGGACTTTGCATGGCTTGCTTTACAGGCGAATATCCAACAGAAATTTTCCCGGATACAGTTTTACCACATGTGAAGGAATTGCAGCATTAAAGCTTTGGGCGTAAACGCAATTACGCCAAGGCGAATCGATAAGAGGAGGATTCAAAAGTCATGTCAAAAGCATATGAACAAGCGGGCGTTAATATAGAAGCTGGTTACGAAGCAGTGAACCGAATGAAATCCCATGTTGAACGTACAAATCGTTTAGGTGTCATGGGAACGTTTGGCGGCTTCGGAGGCATGTTTGACTTGTCCTCTCTAAACTTAAAAGAACCGGTCCTTATTTCAGGTACTGATGGTGTTGGGACAAAATTAAAACTCGCTTTTATGGTCGACAAACACGATACAATTGGCGTGGATTGTGTTGCAATGTGTGTCAATGATATCGTAGCTCAAGGTGCAGAGCCCCTGTATTTCTTAGATTATGTTGCAGTTGGGAAAGCTGAACCTGCAAAAATTGAACAGATTGTAAAAGGTGTGGCAGATGGATGCGTACAAGCAGGTAGTGCATTAATTGGCGGGGAAACTGCTGAAATGCCTGGTCTTTATGATGAAGATGAATACGATTTAGCTGGTTTTGCAGTGGGTGCTTGTGAAAAAGCGAATGTGGTCACAGGTGAAAAAATTGCAGAAGGCGACGTGCTTATTGGTCTTGCTTCAAGCGGTGTTCATTCCAACGGTTATTCACTAGTTCGTAAAATTGTCTTTGCTGATAATGGCTTTGCAGTTGATGATGTGGTGGAAGGTTACGAAGATCTTGGCCCGATCGGAGAAGCACTACTTGTACCAACTAAAATCTATGCAAAACCTGTTCTGGAAATCTTGAAACAAGCAGATATCCATGGTATGGCTCATGTAACGGGCGGCGGTTTCTACGAAAACCTTCCTCGTATGATGCCAGAAGGATTAGCAACTGAAATCGACCTGGAATCGTGGCCGGTACTACCTGTCTTTGAATTTTTAAAAGACAAAGGTGCGTTAGCTGATAAAGATTTATATAACGTTTTTAATATGGGGATTGGATTTGTTCTTTCTGTACCGGCTTCTGAGGCAGATAAAGTTATAGATGTTGCTTTAGAAAATGGGGAAAAAGCATACAAGATTGGTCGTGTCGTTAAAGGGGAAGGTGTCGTATTTAACGGACAACATGATGGGAGCTTGAAATAATGACAGCGAAAATTGCCATCTTTGCTTCTGGTAGCGGAAGTAATTTTCAAGCAATCCAACAAGCAATTGAAAATGGAGATCTGGATGCTCAAATTCAAATTGTTGTAACAGATAAGCCAGATGCTTTCGTTGTGAGACGAGCAGAAAACTTTAATATCCCTGTATTTTCATTCACTGCCAAACAATATGAAACAAAAGCAGCTTATGAGCAGGAAATCATTAATACTTTGAAAGAGCTTGAAGTAGAGTGGATAATTCTTGCTGGATACATGCGTTTGATTGGCAGCACCTTGTTGTCGATATATTCGAATCGAATCGTCAATATTCATCCGTCCTTACTGCCTTCCTTTCCAGGTAAGGATGCGATTGGACAAGCAATGGAGCATGGTGTAAAGGTTACGGGAGTAACGGTTCATTTTGTGGATGAAGGAATGGATACAGGTCCGATTCTAAGCCAGGCGGCAGTGGAAGTAGTCGAAGGGGATCGTGCGGCAACGGAAGCGCGTATTCATGCGGTTGAACATGAGCTTTATACAAATACATTGCAAAAGCTATTTAAAAATGAAATTAAATTAGTTCATTGAAAATGGGCTCTTTGGGTAGTTTGTTAGTTTCGAGTCGAGCATCATATAGATTTGTGATGCTCTCGAAATTTAATACATAAATTTATTTACATAATTGGAGGTCTTTTCGTGACGAAACGTGCACTTATTAGTGTTTCTAACAAAGATGGAATTTTAGAATTTGCAAAAGAATTAGTAGCATTAGATTACGAGATTTTATCAACTGGCGGGACGAAAAAAATGTTGCAAGATAACAATGTTCCGGTAACTGCTGTTGATGAAGTAACTAAATTCCCTGAAATTCTAGATGGCCGTGTGAAAACATTAAATCCATTCATTCATGGGGGTCTTTTAGGCAAATTTGACGATCCTTCTCACCAAGCACAAATGAATGAACATGGAATCGAACCGATTGAAATTGTTTGTGTAAATCTGTATCCGTTTGTAGAAACAATTTCAAAACCGAATGTAACATGGGACGATGCAATTGAAAATATTGATATCGGCGGTCCAACAATGTTGCGTTCTGCAGCGAAGAACCATCAGTATGTAACAGTAATTGTAGACTCTAATGACTACGTAAATGTTCTTGAAGAGCTACAGGCTCAAGGGACAACAACTCTTGAAACACGTAAGCGCCTAGCGGCAAAAGTATTCCGTCACACAGCGGCTTACGATTCATACATCTCGAATTATTTGACAGAAGAAGAGTTCCCGGAAAATTTAACAATGACATATGAATTAAAACAAACGTTACGTTACGGTGAAAATCCTCATCAAAAAGCCGCTTTCTATCAAAAGCGTTTAGGTTCGGATTTTTCATTAGCTTATGCGACTCAATTGCATGGGAAAGAATTATCTTACAATAACATTCAAGATGGAAATGCTGCCCTTCAAATTGTAAAGGAATTTGAAATTCCAGCTGCTGTTGCAGTAAAACATATGAATCCATGTGGAGTAGGTACTGGTGCTAGTATCGAAGAAGCATTCGATAAAGCATACGAAGCGGATCCAACTTCTATTTTCGGTGGAATTATTGCATTAAACCGTGAAGTAGATATCGCTACTGCTGAAAAATTAAGCGGTATTTTCTTAGAAATTATTATTGCTCCATCATTTACAAAAGAAGCCCTAGCAATCTTAACACAAAAGAAAAATATCCGTTTAATGACAATCAGCTTCGCACAAGAGAACCAAGATAAACTGAAAGTCGTATCTGTTGAAGGTGGTTTGTTAGTACAGGAAGATGATACTTTTGGATTTGCCGAAGCAGATGTAAAAGTGGTAACGGATCGCGAGCCTACTAACGAAGAATGGGAAGCCTTAAAATTAGGCTGGGCAGTAGTAAAACATGTGAAATCAAACGCAATCGTTGTAACGGATGCACAGATGACATTAGGCGTTGGGGCAGGTCAAATGAACCGTGTCGGCTCTGCAAAAATCGCCCTAGAACAAGCTGGTACGAAAGCGAAAGGTGCAGCTTTAGCATCGGACGCATTCTTCCCAATGAACGACACTGTGGAAACAGCAGCAGCAGCCGGTATTACAGCAATCATTCAACCAGGTGGTTCTATAAAAGATCAAGATTCCATCGACAAGGCCAATGAATACGGAATTGCTATGGTATTTACAGGCGTACGTCATTTTAAACACTAATTTTGAATACAGTATGAAGTGGTTTAAGACGCTCGGCGATGAGCCGGGCGTTTTTTAGGATTTGTGGTTTGGGAACATGCGCAAATGGCAAATAAACTAGTGAAACTCGCAAGTAAACGGGTTGAACTTGCGAGTAAGTTGTCGAGTCGCTCGTAATAGGGAGAAAAGCGCTCGTAAACAAGTGCAACCCGCTCGTAACCAAACAGTATCAAAATCTCAACAATAAAAATATAGGAGGCATTTCACATGAACATTCTAGTTATTGGTAGTGGTGGACGTGAACATGCTATTGCAAAGAAATTTAATGATTCTCCTTCTGTAAGCAAGGTATTTGTTGCCCCTGGTAATGATGGGATGAGGCAAGATGCGGAAATCGTTGCTTTGGATGCAATGGATTTTGCGGGACTTGCCCAATTTGCTAAGGAAAATGAAGTGGATCTAACTTTTGTGGGACCTGAACAACCTCTGGCTGGTGGAATCGTTGACTTTTTCCAAGCAAGAGGACTGCAAGTTTTTGGGCCGATGAAAGCAGCTGCTCAAATCGAAGGTAGTAAATCGTATGCAAAAGAGATTATGAAAAAGTATAATATCCCAACAGCTGCTTATGAAACGTTCACGGATGCTTCGAAAGCCATCGCATATATTGAACAACAGGGTGCACCAATCGTAGTAAAAGCTGACGGATTGGCAGCGGGTAAGGGAGTAATTGTTGCTATGACGGAACAAGAAGCAATCGATGCGATTAATGATATGATCGGTAATCAACGCTTCGGGGAATCTTCTTCTCGTGTGGTAATCGAGGAGTTTTTAGACGGGGAAGAATTCTCCTTTATGTCATTCGTTCATAAGGGTCAAATTTATCCGATGGTCATTGCACAAGATCATAAGCGTGCATATGATGGAGATAATGGACCGAATACTGGTGGCATGGGTGCCTATTCACCTGTACCTCAAATTCCGCAAGAATATATTTCAAGAGCGTATATCGAAATCGTTGAACCAACAGTTAAAGCGATGGAAGAAGAGGGTGTTTCCTTTACGGGAATCCTTTATGCGGGCTTAATTTTAACGAAGCAAGGGCCAAAAGTAATTGAATTTAATGCACGTTTCGGTGATCCTGAAACACAAGTGGTTCTCCCGCGTATGGCGTCTGATTTTGGTTTATTTATGAAGGCATTAATGGAAGAGAACTATTTTGATCTCCAGTGGACTGACGAAGCCGTGTTAGGTGTTGTTATTGCAGCAGAGGGTTATCCAGGAGATGTAGAAAAAGGAAACCCACTTCCAGACCTAAATATCCTAACTGAAAATTATGATGTATACCATGCCGGTACAAAGCTTGTCGATGAACAGTTTGTAGGGAATGGTGGCCGTGTTCTTTTAGTTGCTGCTAAAGCCAACACATTAAAAGAAGCACAAGAAAAAGTATACAATGGTATTGAACAACAGCAATGGGATAAATTTTTCTATCGTAAAGATATTGGGTGGAGAACTTTCCAATAATAAAATGGCAAGAGGGATTCCCCCTCTTGCCTAATTTATTTAATCGGACTTAAAGCATCCGTTATTTTAAGGAATGTTTTTTACTTGTTTTGTTTGCCTGAATTCGTACCAGCAGCAGTTTTCACAGCTTGAGTTGCCGCATTTTTCAATGAATCACTTTGTGTCGCATTCGAGACAATTTGCCCAACTTCAGAGGCAGCTTTTTCAACACTACCACCAGAACTGCCAGTTGCCTGAGAAGAACTGTTCTGAGAATAGTTAGAACCAGAACTATTTGGGGAAGTTCCAGAGCCCCATTTTTCTGTATAGAACTCATTATAAGCGTTCATAATGCTATCCCCATCCAAATACTCTTCAAATGTCGTAGCAACAGCTTGTTTTACATTGGAATTGATTAAAGCTTTCATTGGACAATAAAGAAAAATTCCTTCTGCCACTTTCATGGCACCTGCTGCTATGAATAGAGTACCTAAACCACGGTTGCCCGACTCCTTTGCAAGATGAGCAATTCCACATGCTGTCAACCCAGTTCCCAGAGCCAATCGAACAAAACCACTTTTTTCTGAAATATTCTCTTGCATGTAAAGTCCTCCTTTGTCAAAGTGAAATTAATACCAAATAAATGTCTTTTCTTTAAAAAAATGCTGTGATACGATAAAGTCAACTATTTTTTTCTAAATACTCAATAAATAATTGAACAATTTTTGAGCAAAGTTAGTATGTGCGTATAAAAATCAATTAACCAAAATAAATATTATAAGTAATAGAAAGGAGTGTTAATAATGCCAGAGTCTACCTGGAAAATTCACGAAATCCGAAAACAAGTTGCTGTAATCGACGGGCAATTAGCACCATCAATGGTTTTAAAAAATGCTCGCTTTCTACATAGTGTGCTAAAAAAATGGCTGGTAGGAAACATTTGGATACTAGGGGACCGTATCGTTTATGTTGGAAATGAAATGCCGACAGACCTTTCTGGAACGGAAGTCATTGATTTGGAAGATAAAGTAGTGGTACCCGGATACATCGAGCCGCATGTTCATCCGACTCAGCTATATAACCCGCATTCATTTGCAGACTTTGCTGCACAAAGAGGAACAACAACTTTCATTGCGGATAACATGACATTTGCCCTTTCATTGCCAAATCAGAAAGCGTTTACATTTTTGGACCAATTGAAAAAGTTGCCGTTTTCATTTTATTGGTGGGCTCGGTTTGATTCCCAATCTGAGCTTCAAAATGAGGATGAAATCTTTAATAATAAATCTGTTTTGGAATGGCTGGGAAGGGATGATGTACTTCTTGGCGGGGAATTAACGGGATGGCCACGCTTGATTCATGGAGATGATCTAATGCTGCATTGGATGCAGGCAGCGAAACTTAAAGGAAAAAAGGTGGAAGGACACTTCCCGGGAGCATCTGAAAAAACACTTGCACGCATGAAGATTTTTGGAGCAGATAGTGATCATGAAGCCATGACGGCAGAAGAAGTAGAAAGAAGAATTTTGCATGGTTTTGATGTAACGCTACGGCATTCTTCCATTCGTCCGGACTTACCGCAATTATTAAAAGGCATCTTAGAGAAAGAGCTAGATATTTTTGATCATTTAATGATGACAACAGACGGGTCTACTCCAGCATTCCATGAGGATGGTGTGATGGATAAATGTATTCGCGTCGCGCTAGAGGAGGGTGTTTCTCCGATTGATGCCTATAATATGGCCTCATACAATATTGCTCGCTATTATAATAAATCACACTTGCATGGGCTTATTGCTACTGGGCGTTTTGCTACCTTGAATATTCTGAAAAATGAATCGACCCCTGATCCCGAATCTGTTTTATCTAAAGGAATTTGGTTAAAGCGTGATATGAAGAAAGTGAAAGGTCTGCCTAAAATTAGTTGGAATCAGTTCAACCACTTTACGATACCTTTCGATATTACTGATGATGATTTTCAATTTTCTATGCCGATTGGAATCCATCTAACAAACGAGGTCATTACCAAACCTTTCTCTATTAATCTTCAATTTAGTAAAAAAGAACTTCCCCTTGGAAATGATGAAAGCTATCTTATGCTAATCGATCGAAAAGGGAAATGGCGAGTTAACACAATGCTTAAAGGATTTGATACGCATATAAAAGGATTTGCTTCCTCTTACTCAAATACTGGAGAAATAATTTTAATAGGAAAAAGCATAGAAGATATGAAGTTTGCATTTAATGAGTTAAAGAGATTAAATGGTGGAATTGTTCTAGCAGAAAATAAAGAAGTAGTTGCGTCTATCCCTCTCAAAATTAATGGCAAGCTTTTTGATGGCGATGTTGAACAGTTAATCGAGCATGAAAAGCTGCTTACGAAGGCTTTAAAGGAAAGAGGATATAGTCACTCAGATGCAATTTATACCCTATTCTTCTTGCAATCCACACATTTACCTTATATTCGTATCACACCACAAGGGATATATGATGTCATGAAAAAGAAAGTGATGTTGCCTGCTGTGATGCGCTAAAGGAGCGAATTCTATGCGTATTAATGGATTTCTAACAGCGTTAGCCTGTATTTGTTTACTGGGTGGATGTGGGAACAAAGAGGAAGTCACTGAAGAAAACAAATCTACAACAGAAGAAGTAATGCCAGTAACAGGAGATATTGATTTACCATACGTTACACCATTTACAGGTGAGGTAATTGCAAGCGAGGTAACACGGCGCCCGATTCTAGCAACAATTAATAATTATCCAGATGCCCGTCCACAATCTGGAATTGCAGCAGCCGATGTAATTTACGAGATGTTGGCAGAGGGGGATGTCACACGATTTCTAGCATTATTTCAATCAGAGATTCCTGAGGATATTGGACCAATTCGCAGTGCGAGGGATTACTTCATTGAGCTGGCTGCAGGGCTAGATGCTTTTTACATTGCTCATGGCTACAGTCCCGAGGCACAGCAACTCTTAGCAAATAATATAGTTGATCATGTGAACGGTATGCAATACGACGGAATCCTATTTCAACGTTCTTCTAATCGAGTCGCACCACATAATTCCTATTTTCCAGGTAAGAATATCGAAATGGCAGCAGAGAAAATGAGCACTTCACTTCTTTATCAGAAAAAAGTGTCGTATACTTTTTATAAAGAAGATGAAAGTGTTAATATAGGGACTGAGGCTGAATCAGTAGCTATTAAATATAGCCATAATGATTCATTTAATAGCTTATATACCTATGGAAGAGAGCATAACACTTATACAAGGCAATCAGGTAATGTATTAACAATAGATGAATTGACAAATGAACCGCTTGCACTTTCAAATGTCTTATTTTTTGAAATGCATCATTCTGTTATCGATAGTGAAGGTCGCAGAGAAATTGATTTAACTTCTGGAGGCACAGCTTATGTGTTCCAACAAGGGTTTATGCGAGAGGTTCGTTGGGAAAATATTGATGGCGTATTAAAAGCAGTAGAAATGGATGGTAGTGAAGTGAAATTAGTTCCAGGGAAAACGTGGATTCACTTTGTCCCTGCAAATCCAGGAATGATGACATCGGTAAAATATACTTAGCAAATGTGAAAGGATGAATACTATATGCAGATCGAAAAAATTCGTGGGCACCAAACCGAACAATTATTTAAAGCAGTATTAGAATTAAAAGATATAGAAGAATGTTACAAGTTTTTTGATGACTTATGTACAATCAGCGAAATTCAATCGTTAGCCCAACGTTTTGAAGTAGCCCATTTATTACGCCTAAAGAAAACGTATGAATCTATCAAAAAGGAAACGGGAGCATCAACTGCAACCATTTCACGTGTACGACGCTGTTTTGATTATGGAAATGATACTTATGATGAAATGTTGGGTCGCCTTTATCCAGACGAAAAACCGTTCCAAGCATCAAAATAATAAAAAGCAATCTAGAACAAAATAGGCTGTTTAGTTAGTCGAACGAACAAGACTTGCTAAACGCCTTTTTATTTTTCCTTCAAGCAAAAAAATATCAAATTTCCATAGAGAAAATTGAGTTTTTTGTTTTGTTCCACCATCTCTATAAAATAGATTTAGAAGAATGAAAACTTTTTCGCTTTAGTTTAGTTTACGTTATACTTGTAAACGAATATAGATACTTAAAAATAGAAAAATTAGCACTGATAGGTGGGAAGCAACGAATGGATTATAGAAATTGGCGACATGTGTTCAAAATTGACCCAGCAAAAGAAATTTCAGAGGAAGCATTGGAAAAGGTATGTGAATCTGGAACAGATGTTATTTTAGTTGGCGGAACAGATGATGTAACCATAGATAATGTAATAGATATTTTACTGCGAGTAAGACGCTTTTCAGTGCCGGTAGCATTAGAAATCTCCAATGTAGAGTCAATATTAGCAGGCTTTGATTACTACTTTATTCCAAGTGTATTAAACAGCCAGGATACAAAATGGGTAAAGGATCTCCACCACGAAGCAATAAAAGAATATGGTGATATTTTAGTATGGGACGAGCTAGTGGCAGAAGGATACTGCGTATTAAATCCGGATTGTAAGGTGGCAGAGGTAACTGATGCGAAAACAGACTTAACAAAAGAAGATGTAATCGCTTATGCACGCTTAGCTGAAAACTATTTTAAATTGCCGATTTTCTATCTTGAATATAGTGGTGCTTATGGCGACAAAGAGATTGTCGCTTCTGTCAAAGACGTTTTAAGTGAGACTCGTCTTTTCTATGGTGGGGGAATTACTGGTCCTGATCAGGCCGCTGAAATGGCTCGATTGGCCGATACAGTTGTCGTAGGAAACATTATTTATGATGATTTGAAGCAAGCATTAAAAACAGTCGAGGCTGTAAAAAACGCTTGATGAATATTGATTTCACAAGTTCAGAAAAGTTCGTTATAATAAAAATGGAACAAATGTTTGTATAGAAGGCGGTGCATCATGGAACAAATAACAAAAAATTTACTTAATGGCATGAATCCGCAACAATCCGAAGCGGTTAAAACAACAGATGGACCACTGCTGATCATGGCGGGAGCCGGATCAGGGAAAACGCGTGTTTTAACTCACCGAATTGCGTATTTAGTTGTCGAAAAGGAAGTCTACCCTTCCAAGATTTTAGCCATTACATTTACAAATAAAGCGGCACGGGAAATGCGTGAAAGAATCGATAACCTACTAGGAAACGGTACAACAGAAAGTATGTGGGTATCTACATTCCACTCAATGTGTGTCCGTATTTTAAGACGTAATATCGATCGAATCGGCATTTCAAAAAACTTTTCCATTTTAGATTCAAGTGACCAATTATCCGTCGTTAAAAATGTATTAAAAGAGTTAAACATAGATTCAAAACGTTTTGAGCCAAGAGCAATTTTAAATGCCATCAGCTCTGCAAAAAATGAATGTATTACAGCAGATATGTTCAAAGCAAACAGTAATCCGAACAATCCATATGAAAAAGTAATTTCACAAGTATATGAAGGATACGAAAAAAGACTTCGTCGAAATCAATCATTAGACTTTGATGATTTGATTATGACAACCATTACACTTTTTGAGCGTGTACCAGAGGTATTGGATTTCTATCAAAATAAATTCCAATACATACATGTAGATGAGTATCAAGATACCAATCATTCTCAATATAAGCTTGTTCAAATGCTTGCACAAAAATTTAAAAATATATGTGTAGTAGGGGATTCGGACCAATCAATTTATCGTTGGCGTGGTGCAGATATAGGCAATATCTTATCATTTGAAAAAGATTATCCTAACGCAAAAGTTATCCTGCTTGAGCAAAATTACCGTTCTACAAAACGGATCCTCCAAGCTGCCAATGATGTAATTGAACATAACGAAAGCCGCTATCCCAAAAAATTAAGGACAGAAAATCTAGATGGTGAAAAGCTGGTTCTTTATAAAGCTTCACATGAACAAGATGAGGCGCAATTTGTAGTCCAAACGATTCAAAAACTAATGGAGAAGGAAAATCGTACATTAGATGATTTTGCTATCCTATATCGTACAAACGCCCAGTCACGTGTAATGGAGGAAGTACTCGTAAAATCGAATATGACCTACCAAATTGTGGGTGGTACAAAGTTCTATGATCGTAAAGAAATTAAAGATTTATTAGCTTACTTACGTCTGATAGCAAATAATGATGATGACTTATCTTTAGCAAGGATTATTAATGAACCAAAACGAAGTATTGGCGCAACTTCTTTTGAAAAGATTGCATCTTATGCGATTGGACAAGATCGTTCCATCTTTGATGCCATGAAGGAAGTTTTATTCATGGGTATTACAGGAAGAGCTGCAAGCAGCGTCGAGAAGTTTCATCAGTTAATTGAAGACTTCACTAAGATGCAAGACTATCTGTCCGTAACGGAGCTTGTTGAGCAAGTGATTGAGAAGTCTGGCTATCGTGCAATGCTTGAAAATGAAAAGACGATAGAAGCAGAAAGTCGGTTAGAAAATATTGAAGAGTTTTTATCTGTTACGAAAGCCTTCGAAGAGCGCAGTGAAGACAAAACGCTTATTGCCTTTTTAACAGACCTAAGCTTAGTAGCGGACATTGATTCTTTAGATAAAGAAGATACTTCAAAAGGAAGCATTATTCTAATGACAATGCACTCTGCAAAAGGATTGGAATTCCCGGTAGTATTCATTATTGGGATGGAGGAGAATATCTTCCCTCATTCACGTTCATTGGATGATGCTGCTGAAATGGAGGAAGAGCGACGATTAGCCTATGTTGGAATTACCCGTGCAGAGCAAAAACTGTATTTAACTTGTGCCGGTTCCCGAACACTCTATGGGCGTTCGAGTTACAATATGCCATCTCGTTTCCTGCAAGAAATCTCGGATGATGTGATTGAGCAAATTTCTAAATCGGGAAATCGATTTGACGAAGAAGAATTACCTTTTGGTGCAGGTAGAAATAGAATTCAAAGTCAAAGACGTCGAACTATTGGCAATGTCCAAACCAAGCCTCAGATCGCAAACCTGCAATCAACTGGTGGCAACCAGATGGAATGGAAAGCTGGAGATAAAGCAGTTCACGGCAAGTGGGGCACTGGAACGGTAGTAAGTGTCAAGGGTGAAGGTGATGGCCTTGAACTGGATATTGCATTCCCGAATGTTGGGATTAAGCGTTTGTTGGCAAAATTTGCCCCTATTACAAAAGGTTAATTTAAGCTCTATCAGAGCACAGATGATAAACGTTAAAGTTATAGATTTAATGACGGAGGAATAACATGAACGAAATCGAAAAACGAATTGCCGAGCTGAATAAACTGCTTCATGAGTATGGGCATGCCTATTATGTGTTAGATAATCCACTTGTTCCAGACGCTGTCTATGACCAGCTTTTACATGAATTGATTGCTCTAGAAAAAGCAAATCCATCCTTGATTTATCCTGATTCTCCGACAAACCGTGTCGGGGGCTCACCGCTTCAAGGATTTAAAAAGGTGACGCATACCTATCCGATGCTAAGTTTATCGAATGCTTTTGGTGAAGAGGACCTAAGAGATTTCGACCGGAAAATTCGCCAAGCAATAGGCGATAACTTTTCTTATGTGTGTGAATTGAAAATTGATGGGCTTGCCATTTCGTTACGCTATGAAAACGGTGTGTTTGTACAAGGTGCTACACGCGGTGATGGAACGGTAGGAGAGGACATAACAGCAAACTTAAGAACAATCCGTGCCATCCCTCTTCGGCTAAAGGAACCTGTAACAATTGAAGTTCGTGGTGAGGCGTATATGCCGAAAAAATCCTTTGAAGCATTGAATCTTGCTCGCGCCGAAAAAGGAGAGGATCTTTTTGCCAACCCGCGTAACGCAGCGGCTGGCTCACTCCGTCAACTAGATCCAAAAATCGCTGCAAGCCGTAATCTTTCTACTTTTATTTATTCAGTCGGTGGAGATGGTGAAGCATACGGAATCGATTCTCATGCAGAAATGCTTGATTATTTGGAGACGTTGGGTTTCCCATCGAATAAAGAGCGTGAGTTTTGCGAAACAATTGAAGACGTTCTAGCGTTTATAAATAAGTGGATTGAAAATCGCCCAAATCTACAGTATGAAATTGATGGTATTGTCGTAAAAGTAAATCGCTATGCCCATCAAGATGAACTTGGGTTTACTGCAAAAAGTCCACGCTGGGCTATTGCTTATAAGTTCCCGGCAGAAGAGGTTGTAACAACCATCACAGCTATCGAACTTACAGTAGGGCGTACAGGTGTCATTACGCCAACAGCGATTTTAAACCCGGTGCAAGTAGCTGGGACTACAGTGGGAAGAGCCTCTCTACACAACGAAGACTTAATTCGGGAAAAAGATATCAGAATCGGCGATTCAGTCATTATTCATAAGGCCGGCGATATTATACCGGAAGTGATCGGCGTTATTCTCGAACAGCGACCTGAGAATTCTGTTCCCTTTGAAATGCCGACAAATTGTATCGCGTGTGAGAGCGAGTTAGTCCGTATTGAAGGGGAAGTAGCTTTACGCTGTGTAAATCCGACATGCCCTGCACAAATAGCAGAAGGAATTAAACACTTTGTCTCTCGAAATGCGATGAATATTGATAGCCTTGGCGAAAAAGTAGTACAGCAACTACTTCGTGCAGAATATATTCGTGATGTTGCCGACCTTTATCATTTAGAAAAAGACCAACTGATTAAGCTGGAACGTATGGGCGAAAAATCCGCGACAAAATTAGTTGAAGCAATTGGACGTTCAAAAGATAACTCAGTGGAACGGCTGCTATTTGGCTTAGGAATTCGCCATGTTGGTGAAAAGGCTGCCAAACTTTTAGCAGAACAGTTTGAATCAATGGATGCTCTTATGCTTGCAAAAGAGGAAGACATTACAGCGGTTCATGAAATTGGAGATAAAATGGCCGATTCAATCGTAACTTACTTTGATAAAGATGAAGTTAAAAATCTGATTGATCGACTGAAAGCAGCTGGCGTTAATATGATGTATAAAGGGAAAAAAGTACAGGTCGAAGCTGGGGAAAATCCATTTGCAGGGAAGACAATTGTATTAACAGGTAAATTATCTCAATTGACACGCAATGAAGCAAAAGCGAAAATAGAAGAGTTGGGCGGAACCGTAACAGGTAGTGTTAGTAAAAAAACAGACCTGTTAATTGCAGGTGAAGATGCTGGTTCTAAGCTAGCAAAAGCAACAGAACTAGGTATCGAAGTTTGGGACGAAGACCGCCTAGTAGAACAATTACAACAGTAAAGGAGCTACAAACGATGAACCGATTTCGCTGGATTCCGGCGGTGGTCGTTGTTGCAATGCTAGCAGGTTGTGTGCCTTCATTTAAAGAAGATACAGAAGTGTTAAAAGATACAGATGAAACTGAAAGCGTAGTTGAAACGACAATCATCCCAAGTATGCAATTGAATGATAGTTATTATAGAACGCTAGTGCCATACAAGGAAAGTGCTAGCCGTGGATTAGTCGTGTCAAATTTATATACAAAATACGACATAAAAGAAGTAGAAGAAGGTTTAATGCGGCTCTCACAAAATGTTTATGATACAGAAAATTATTACTTTCAGGAAGGTCAGTATTTAGATACTGATACAATTAGTAACTGGCTAGCAAGAAGTAATCAGAATAAGGATCAACCAGAGGAACTGCGCGGGTTAAATCCAGCTGACGTTGATGCGAATGGTGCAACTTTGGATCCCGTAACAAGAGCGAAAGAAGCGCCAATTTATTTAGCTCATGTAATTGAACAAAATTACCTTGTTAAAACAGAGGATAACAAAGTAAAGCTTGGTGGCATATCCATTGGACTTGCTTTAAACTCCATCTACTACTACCAAAAAGAACAATATGGCGATACCTTTGAAGAACCTATTCCTGATGCGGAGCTTGAAAAAAAGGGAAAAGAGATTGCCGAAGTAGTGATTTCCCGTCTGCGTCAACGAGCTGAGCTTCAAGATGTACCAATCGTCATTGGACTATTTAAGCAGGCAGCCAATAACTCCATTGTCCCTGGAACGTATTTTTCATATAGCGTTTCAGAAAAAGGTCAAAACGCTCTAGGAGATTGGCAAGGCATCGACGAGAAGTATGTTACGTTCCCAATGTCTTCACCTGATGAACTTTATCGAACGGTGAATACGAGCTTCCAAAACTTTAAACAGGATATCGATAAGTACTTCTCAAATTATACGAGTGTCATCGGAAGAGGATTCTATCAAAATAATACACTTCGTAAATTATCGATTGAGGTTCCAATTCAATTCTATGGCACAACCGAAATTATTGGATTTACACAGTATTTATCGGGAGTTATCATGCAGCAGCTACCTGTTGATGTGGATATTGAGGTAAGCATTACATCTATTAATGGTGCCGAAGCTCTGATTATTAAAGAAGGTAATGAAGAAGAACCATTTGTTCATATCTACGACTACTAAAAAATGTGCAGCCCATGCGGCTGCGCTTTTTTTCGTGGAGTTAACCGTATAGCATAAGAGAGTTCTAATTAGTATAAAACTCTCTTAAATGCCTGCTATTAAATATTTATCTTAACTAAATTTAGCAATCGTATGTTTGAATTTATAGTACATAAGGCGATAATAGAGTTTGATTCAATGTATTAAAATGGCAGAGGGATTTAAGCATTACCTAATGTGACGAATATTGACAAGAAAGTTCGCGTTTTTATCCAAATTTATGATTTATTTCACTAAAGATGGTACAATTAATGATTATTGCCACGCTTTAGAATATCGGAGGTGTAAATTCATGGCGAAATTATCAAAAGAAGAAGTAAAACACGTTGCACATTTAGCTCGTCTTGCTATTACTGATGAAGAGGCAGAAAAATTTGCAGATCAGTTAGGGAAAATTACTGACTTCGCACAAACATTAAATGAACTGGATACTACAAATGTGGAACCAACATCACACGTATTACCAATTGTAAATGTGATGCGTGAAGACGTTGCACAAAAAGGTTTGGATCGTAATGCAATGATGCTAAACGTAAAAGAACAAGTGGACGGTCAAGTAAAAGTACCACCAATTTTAGAAGACTAAAAACAAGAGCAAAGGGAGGTAGCCTTATGACGTTATTCAAACTATCATCAAAAGAATTACAAGAAGGCTTACATAACGGCGAATTCAAGATCGCTGATTTAACGAACGAAGCATTTGCTCGTATCGAAAACCTAGATAACGATGTACAAGCTTTCTTAGCTTTAAATAAAGAAAAAGCTACTGAACAAGCTGCACAAATGGATCAAGTACCATTTGAAGAACGTGGCCCGCTATTCGGTTTACCTATCGGTGTGAAAGACAACATCGTAACTGAGGGGCTAGAAACAACTTGTGCTTCTAAAATATTAGAAGGCTTCATGCCAATCTATGACGCAACTGTAGTAAAAAAACTCCGTGAAGCAGGCATGATAACGGTTGGAAAACTTAACATGGATGAATTCGCAATGGGTTCATCTAATGAAAACTCTGCATATAAAACAACAAAAAATCCATGGAATCTAAATCATGTACCAGGGGGATCTTCAGGTGCGTCTGCAGCATCAGTTGCAGCAGGTGAAGTACCTTTCTCTTTAGGGTCTGATACGGGTGGTTCAATCCGTCAACCAGCAGCTTATTGTGGTGTTGTAGGAATGAAACCAACATATGGTCGTGTATCTCGTTTTGGTTTAGTAGCATTCGCTTCTTCACTAGATCAAATTGGGCCACTCACACGAAACGTCTATGATAATGCACTTCTTTTAGAAGCAATTGCAGGAGTAGACCCTAACGACTCTACTTCGGCAGACGTGCCGGTACCAAACTATGCGGCTAAGTTAAATGGCGACATTAAAGGTTTACGTATTGCGGTACCAAAAGAATACCTTGGTGAAGGTGTTAACGAAGAAGTGAAAAATTCAGTATTGCAAGCACTTGAAGTATTAAAAGGCTTAGGCGCTACTGTTGATGAAGTGTCACTTCCTCACTCGAAATACGCTTTAGCGGCTTACTATATTCTTTCATCTTCAGAGGCTTCATCTAACCTTTCGCGTTTTGATGGAATTCGTTACGGTTTCCGTGCAGAAGGTGTCAAAAACTTAATGGAGCTTTACAAAGAAACACGTGCACAAGGTTTTGGTGATGAAGTAAAACGCCGTATCATGTTAGGTACTTATTCGCTAAGTGCTGGTTCTTACGATGCTTATTACAAAAAAGCACAACAAACTCGTACGTTAATCAAACAAGATTACGATAAAGTATTCGAAGACTATGATGTTATTATTGGACCAACCGCACCAACAGCAGCATTCGAAATTGGTGCTAATATCGATGATCCAATGACGATGTACGCGAACGACATCTTAACGATTCCGATTAACCTTGCGGGTGTTCCTGCTATTTCAATTCCTTGCGGTTTTGATAACGGACTGCCATTAGGCTTACAAATTATCGGAAAACATTTTGATGAGGAAACAATTTATCGCACAGCTTTCGCTTACGAGCAAGCTACTGATTTCAATACAAAAACTCCTCAAATTTGGGAGGGTAAATAATTATGAACTTTGAAACAGTTATTGGTTTAGAAGTACACGTTGAGTTAAAAACAAATTCGAAAATTTTCTCTCCAGCACCAAATCATTTCGGTGCGGAGCCAAATACAAATACAACAGTAATTGACCTTGGTTACCCAGGTGTATTACCTGTGTTAAATAAAAATGTTGTTGATTTTGCTATGAAAGCTTCACTTGCACTTAACATGGATATCAACCAACAAACAAAATTTGACCGTAAAAACTATTTCTATCCAGACAATCCAAAAGCTTATCAAATTTCTCAATTTGATAAACCAATCGGCGAAAATGGTTGGATTGAAATCGAAATCGAAGCTACAGAGGGTCAACCAGGCTATACGAAAAAAATCGGCATTACTCGCCTTCATATGGAAGAAGATGCTGGTAAATTAACACATGGTGATGGCTATTCATTAGTTGACTTTAACCGTCAAGGGACACCACTTGTGGAAATCGTTTCTGAGCCAGATATCCGCACACCGGCAGAAGCTTATGCGTATCTTGAAAAGTTAAAAGCGATTATTCAATATACTGGTGTTTCTGACGTTCGTATGGAAGAAGGATCACTTCGTTGTGACGCTAACATCTCTATCCGTCCTTATGGTCAAGAAGAATTCGGTACAAAAGCGGAGCTTAAAAACTTAAACTCATTCAACTTTGTACGTAAAGGTCTTGAGTATGAAGAAGTACGCCAAGCAGAAGTTTTAATGTCCGGCGGAGAAATTAAACAAGAAACTCGTCGTTTTGATGAGAAAACTGGCAAAACAATCTTAATGCGTGTAAAAGAAGGAACAGACGATTACCGTTACTTCCCAGAGCCAGACTTAGTGGACCTTCATATTGATGATGAATGGTTAGAACGCGTAAAAGCTTCAATTCCTGAACTTCCAGATGCTCGCAAAAAACGCTACGTTGAAGAACTTGGCTTAAATAATTACGATGCAAGTGTGCTTGTTGTTAATAAAGTAATTTCTGATTTCTTTGATGAAATGGTAGCACAAGGAGCAGACGCAAAACTTTCTGCAAACTGGTTAATGGGTGATGTGTCAGCTTACCTAAACGCTGAACAAAAAGAGCTTGCTGATACACCATTAACACCTGCAAATTTAGCTGGTATGGTTAAAATTATTGCGGATGGCACAATTTCATCTAAAATTGCGAAAAAAGTATTCACTGAGCTTGTGAAAAATGGTGGAGATGCAAACGAAATCGTCAAAGCAAAAGGATTAGTTCAAATCTCAGATCCATCTCTTCTACTTGGCTTAGTAACAGAAGTATTAGATGCGAACCCACAATCGATTGAAGACTTTAAAAACGGGAAAGACCGTGCAATCGGCTTCTTAGTAGGCCAAATAATGAAGGCTTCAAAAGGACAAGCAAACCCACCAATGGTTAACAAAATCTTGCTTGAAGAAATTAATAAAAGATAGAACTCATAACGGTTCTTAAAATGCCTCTGTGAGCTAAATATTTAATTTAGTTCATAGGGGCTTTTCTAGTGCGAACAGAAAAATTGTAATTCTTTTAAATCCGATGCAAAATGGAATTATTAAGGAAAAGGGAGGATCATAATGAAAACTGAACAACAATATTTTGAAGAATCCATGACAATGGAAGAATATATGGACCAAATGTCTACAAACTTAAAAGAGCCAAGCTTTAAGGTTTACGAAAGCTTCAACGTGAATCCAGAAGATGAGGTGTTTCAATTATTAAAAGCGAATAAACCTCACATTTTAGCAATAACAGAAGACTGGTGTGGGGATGCTATGTTAAATAACCCGGTCATCCGTAAAATTGCCGAAGAAGCGGATTTAGAAATTCGTTGTGCATTCCGTGATGAGGATACTGACTTAATCGATCGTTATTTAACAAATGGAGGACGAGGGATCCCGATTTATCTTTTCTTAAGCGAACAAGGAGAAGTAATTGGGAAATGGGGACCTCGTGCACAACAATTACAACAACTAGTAATGGATATGCGTGCAGAACTTCCTGAAAAAGACAATCCTTCATTTGAAGAAAAGCAAAAAGAGATGTATACTAACTTGCAGGAGAAATATGTAAAAGACCCACAATGTGCTAAATGGGTTTACGAAGATATGAAGACGGTCATTGCAAAAGCGTTATCATAATATAGATTTAGGTGAAGTTCTCTTCAATTTCAATAGGTTTTTCTGTCATTGAAGGGAACCTTTTTACGCCTAAGTGTGTTTTTACATAATAAAAGGTATAGGATGGAAAAGACATGAAAAGAGCGAGAATCATTTATAATCCAACGTCGGGTAGAGAACTATTCCGGAAGCATCTGCCTGAAGTGCTGGAAAAACTAGAAACGGCAGGCTATGAAACATCATGTCATGCAACTACCTGTGAAGGAGATGCTAAAGTCGCGGCTGCCCATGCAGTTGAACGTGATTTCGATATTATTATTGCAGCTGGTGGTGACGGTACTTTAAATGAAGTTGTAGCTGGGATGAGCCCCTACGAAAAAAGGCCGAAGTTAGGTGTCGTGCCAATGGGAACAACAAACGATTTTGCCCGAGCAATTCGAGTTCCTAGAAAAATCGACGAAGCAATCGATATTATTGTAAAAGGCGATACANTCGAATCACCGAGTTAACATACGAAGTACCAAGTAAAATGAAACCCCTTTTAGGACAACTTGCTTATTACTTAAAGGGTATTGAGATGATTCCATCGATTAAAGCAACTACGATGCGAATCGAATATGATGATGAGGTATTCGAAGGAGAAGCGATGATGTTCTTATGTGGCTTAACCAATTCGGTTGGGGGATTTGAAAAGATTGCTCCTGACGCAAGCATCAACGATGGTCTCTTCACCATGATGATTCTAAAAAAATGTAATATCGCAGATTTTGTTCGAATTGCATCATTGGCTTTACGCGGAGAACATCTAAATGACCCAAACGTGATTTACCAAAAAGCCAGTGTGGTCAAAGTAACATCAACAGTTGATGAAGAAAACATCCACATCAACCTAGATGGAGAATACGGTGGAGACGCACCTGTCACCTTTACGAACTTAAAACGACATATTGAAGTATTCGTCCCGATCGACGATATCCGTGATTTGGACCGAGTGGAATAATGAAATGATTTGTAACCCATATGGCAGTTAGAGCACTAGACTAACTGTTGTGTGGGTTTTTTATGTAGTCATAAAAAGAGAATAAAGTGCAGTCAGTGCAAATTTTTTTTGAGATGGATTTCATAAGCGAAATAAAACGCAATTGGATGATGGTTTTTAAGCTAGACACGTGTTATAAGAGAGATGAAACATATGTGAGAGGTGAATTTTGTTTGAGATGCGTTTCATGAGGGCGATGAAACGTATGTGGAAGGTGCGCCTGCCGCAAGCTTTCGGCGCAGAAAATAAAGCCAACTCAACTTACTGTTGAGATTGTGGAAAATCTTTTGAATATATATATTTGAATTGAATAAGGCGATTGTTTCATATAATAGTCATTATGCGCCTGCCGCAAGCTTTCGGCGCAGAAAATAAAGCCAACTCAACTTACTGTTGAGTTGGCTTTATTTTTGCTACAATAGAGTAACTGAAATGGAGGACGGAAGATGGTAGCACCAGTTAAGAAAAATGATCGTAAAACAGTTTATATAGAAGATTTGACACATGATGGCAATGGCGTTGCAAAAATTGATGGATATCCTTTGTTCATCCAAGGCGCATTGCCCGAAGAAACCGTGGAAGTTCATGTATTAAAGACATTAAAAAATTATGGATTTGCAAAAATCGTAGACATTATAAAAGAATCGCCGGACCGAGTGAAGGCACCTTGTATTTATTTCGGGGAATGTGGTGGCTGCCAGGTTCAGCATTTATCATATGAAGGACAGCTAAAATGGAAAGAAAACATGGTTCGCAATGTGATGAAGCGAATCGGAAAAATTGATGCGCCTGTACTGCCTGTAAAAGGGATGCAGGATCCATGGAATTACCGAAACAAGTCTCAAATTCCATTTTCAATGACGGAAACAGGCCCAATTGCGGGTTTTTATAAATCAAAGTCTCATGAAATCGTGGATATGGAACGTTGTTTAATTCAGGTGAGTGAAGCTGATGTGATGATGGCCAACCTAAAAAAAGAGCTTATGGAAATCGGATTGCAGCCTTATAACGAAGCATCTCATCAGGGGATGCTCCGCCATGTGGTCGTTCGTAAAGGTCGTGCAACAGAGGAAGTCATGGTTGTGCTTGTCACAAATAAACACAAATTCCCTCAAAAAGAGCAGGCTATTGCCTTAATTCAAAAGCTTGTACCAAATGTGACGTCAATAGTTCAAAACATTAACATTGAAAAAACTAATGTGATTCTTGGAAATGAGACTGTTACACTTTGGGGTAAAGACTTTATCGAGGATACAATTGGTGGTGTACGCTTTGAAATCTCAGCGCGGTCCTTCTATCAAGTAAACCCGGTTCAAACGGAAGTCTTGTACAAACAAGCGCTAGACTACGCACAGCTAACTGGCAATGAACGAGTGATCGATGCTTACTGTGGTATCGGAACCATTTCATTGTTTTTAGCCCAAAAAGCAAAATACGTAATGGGTGTGGAAATTGTCGAGCAAGCAATAGAAGATGCGAAACGCAATTCGGAATTAAATGGATTCACCAACACCTACTTTGAAGCTGGTCCAGCCGAAGAGGTCATCCCACGCTGGTATGCAGATGGCAAAGAGGCAGACGTATTAGTAGTCGATCCGCCACGTAAAGGCTGCGACGAAGCATTATTAACAACAATCATCGAACAAAAACCAAAACGTGTAGTATACGTGTCATGTAACCCTGCTACACTCGCTCGCGATTTGCGCATTTTAGAAGATGGCGGCTACAAAACAATGGAAATCCAGCCAGTGGACATGTTCCCGCAAACGACGCATTGTGAAGCTGTCGCTTGGTTGGAATTGAATTAATGTATATCAGAATTCTCGTTGGTTCTGGTTTTTAGCTATCATAATAACCCACACAAACTAGTAAGCTTGTGTGGGTTATTGTTGATATTTCAACCTATTTAGCAATTTATCCGATTGGTTTAATTTGTGATTCCTGTTTTTGAATCTTCAATTGCATGAGTAACGTCTTCAAATTCAACTTAGTGTGCCTCTATACCTGTGGAATTCGAGAAAAAGCCCCAATAATTCTTGTCCAGTTTAATCTTGATTCCCCATTTCTTGGATGAATTTTCTGAATGTTATAATAGATAATTTTTCCTTTTAGTGTATATTTAGAATAACCATAATAAATATGTACGCAGGAATGGCTGCGTTAATTGGAAGGAATGTACAATGAAAAGGATTATTTTATCGACAGAGAGTGGAGCGGATTTATCGAAAGACCTGGTTGAAAAATATCAAATCCAAGTAGTACCGATGCACGTCATTATGGATGGGAAGGATTATTTAGATGGTGAGCTATCTGTAGAGGAAGTTTTTGAATATCATAGTCGCACCAAGAAAATACCATCTACAACCGCAACGAATGTACATGAGTATCATGATTTATTTGCAAAAATACGAATAGATTATCCTGATAGCATCATTATTCATATTGGTTATACGTCAAAAGCATCTGCCTCCTTTCAAAGTGCGTTAATTGCAGCGGAAGATTTTGAAGATATTTTCTTAATTGATACGCTAAACGTGACAGGTGGATTAGCTGCAAGCGTAATGTATGCGGCCACTCTGCTTGAGGAAGAACCTTCCATTGGCCATGTTCACTTAATAGAAAAAATACAATCTGTGGTTCCTAAAACAAGGCTGGCTTTCATTCCTGGCAGTTTAGACTTCTTAAGAGCAGGTGGACGGGTAAGTAACATTGCTTATATTGGAGGGTCATTATTAAAAATAAAGCCCTGCATTGAATTAAAGGAAGGAAAGCTTGTTTCAACTAGAAAGTATCGTGGGAATATGAGCACAGTTGCTGAAAAACTTATGCGAGATTACTTAAACCAATACGACATTGATAGAAAACAGCTGTATTTGATTTACTCTATAGGACTTGATGAAAGTATTAAAAGAAGAATGGATGAAATTGCAAAAGAAACAGGTTTCCAAAATGTAACATGGATGCAAGCAGGTGCAATGATTTCTACCCATGCTGGACCTGGAGGCTTTGGGATTGCAGGGATAGAATATTAGAAATAGTTTTAAAAAAACATCTTTTGCACTGTGAAGCAGTTGCATGGAATAACAAAAAAGAACGAATTCCTGACGACGAAAGGATTCGTTCTTTATGCTTTTTAAGGAAACGGTCGTGGAAATTAAAAAGCTCTTTCAATAAACCAAACGAATCCAAAGGCTAAAATTGCTACTGAAGCTCCCGGAATTACCCATTTAGCTGGTTTGAAAGTTACTGTCTTAAGCCAGAGAAGGATAGGGAATACGATAGCAACAATAACAAGTTGTCCTATTTCAATCCCGATATTGAAAGATATTAGAGAAGTGACTAGGTTACTTGCATCTAGTCTCATTTCAGAAAGTATTCCTGCAAAACCAAATCCGTGGACGAGACCAAAGGCAAGGGCAAGCCATGGCTGATGCTTTGAGTCAGGGTTAAAAATATTAATAAGTGCTACATAAATTATACTTAAAGCAATAGCAGCTTCTACAAATCTACTTGGTAAATCTACAATATCTAACGTTGCAAGGGCTAAGGTGATACTATGGGCAATCGTAAACGCAGTTACCAGGGTGAAAGTATTTTTGAAGGTCTTTATTCCAAATAATAAGCTGATAACAAACAGAATATGATCATAGCCTGTAAAGATATGCTTTAATCCAAGTAATAGAAACTGTATTACGTATTGAACGAAATTCACTTCACCAATTTCCAGCTCTCTCGATTCAAAGGTAAGAACTTCTTCCTGTTGTTTACCATCTAATGTAACCGTTGCATAGTTAGCATGACTTGGGTCTGAATCATCTAAAAACATATTATAATTTAGTACCAGTTTATGAGGTTTATCACCAAGTTCGTAAGTTAGATTCATGACAGCAAACTGTTTGTTATTAATCGTTTCAACTTCGGAACTTTCAATTGTTCCTTCTATCTTAATGCTATCCGCATAAAGTTCGATGCGAGAATTGATATAATTCTGGACTATTTTAGTATTAAATAACTGTTGATTGCCCAATTCTTGATTCATTGCATGCCCGAGTTCAGCGAAATCCACTTTCAGTTCATAATTAATATTATGATCATTTACCTCAATAAGAGAGTAACCTTCACTATTATTAGTATGAGCGTATGTAGAAGGGAGTTGAACGGTAGCGGTAATTGAAAGTACTAGCAAAATAAGTAAAAATAGTTTTTTCATTAAATCTACTCCGTTTTTAATTGATTATTAGCAAGCGTTAAAAATATGGAAAGACAAGGAGTGAAGTGACTCCTCGTCTTATTTTTTGTTTTCTGGATTACTTATCAGTTTTGATAAATACAGGATTTGAATAGAACCAAAGATCTGTCCATGGGTCTTCACCACGAGGGTCTGTTGCTGGTTCTAATTGATCTGTGTTCGTACCACGTAAACGGATATAGCTGTCCTTTTCAACATTTTCTAAAGTATAAGTGATTTCAATGTATTCTCCATTTTTTGTCCAGTCTTCTTCCGTGAAACGTTCAACAACTTTTGTAGTTGGGTTTGTCGCAGTGGAGCGATCTTCTACTGCGCCCGTAACTTCTCCCATAATTAAGTCAACGCGTTTTACTTCTGGTTTATCCCCATTGGCATTCGCAGCGTTTGGATCTTTCATGCGAATCGTTACTGTTACATCCTTGGATTTTCCTGGTAAAGTAAGTGTTTCACCCAAAGTTGCTGAATTTCCATTTGATTGTGCAAATAAAGGAGATTTCCCACCTGCTTGAACTTTCATATCCAGTTCAGAAATTAGGTCACCTGTAGTAACAAATACATTTCCGCCGCGAAGACTTTCCATAATATCATCGTAGTCTTTTTCAGCTTTTACATAAGTTTTGGAAAATTCGCCAGGCCAGAAGTCACTACCGCCATCACGCCAGTTGACATGTGAGTCGGATGTGGCAGTAATCCACCAATGTCTTCCTTCACCAAGCATAGAATCCCACAGACCGCCAACCTTAGCAGCCATTTGATCAAATCCACCCATTGTTGGGTAGTTGCCATATGAACCGCGAGCACCATTATCAAGTTCGCCATCAGGAGTTAATGCGGCCGCTTGATGGCCCGGAGCACCTTCCATCCCAATTGAGATATTAGGGGCTAAATCGTTCCAATTACGGAACTCCTCAGGTGTATCTTGCCCCCACTCGCCATCACCAGTTGCTGAACGTGATGGATGGTGAGCGATATGAATTGGCTGTTCGTCCTCATCCAACTCAGTTAACATATAGTTTAAAGCATCAATCATTGTAGATTCAGTATCCCTGCTACCATCGTTTGGATATGGTTCGCGTTTATTAAATTGACTTTCGATATCATAAAGAATTTGTGATTCGTTATCCACTTTGGGGATCATCAATGTACTATGGTCTGCAGCAGGAGTATCAAATTCCATTCCATAGAATTGAATTAGCTCTGGAAATGCTTCACGTGATTTTAATAGTTCAGGATAAGCTTGCTCTAAATTTACCTTTGAATGGTTAGGGCCACCATGATCCGTTGTCATAACCCAGTCAAGCCCGTATTCTGTTGCTTTTTCTGCATTTTTCACTATTGGGTAAATAGCATCTCCGCCTTGAATTGGTGTCGGAGGATTTGTAGAGTTGTCCCAACCAACACTCCATTCACTATGGACATGATGATCCCCTGCTAGCCAAGTCTTATTCTTTTGTTTTACTTCTTCTTGAGTTAATTGTTTTGCTGCTACTGTCGGGCTATTTCCATCAGTAGTAAAAGCTTGTGTAGAAAAAGCTGCAGTGGCAAGAATGCTTGTTGCGATTAATGGTATTACTTTTTTTACTCTTTTTTGCATTTGAAAGTTCCTCCTAAAATGGTGAGATGTCCAACTGTTTGAATTATAGGAAGTAAATGTATAGATAAGGTTACTAGAATATGAATATAGTGTAAATTTCGCATTTTTTATATAAAATGATAAATTATCATCATTTTAAAATGGGGCGTATAGAATAGTAGTAAATTTTTCTATGAAGATAAAGTATCGATAATTATAATAGGAATACTGAAATTGCAATTACGATAGGAGAAAAAAACTATGGGCGCATACTAAACAGAGTGCTTGAAAATACAAACTAGAAAATATAAATGAGAATAAGCTAGATGAAACTATAGAGGAATCTTGCTTAACTACATAAACCCAACAACAAATTCTGTGTTGCCAAATACACTCTGGGCACAGTGAAGCAGTTGCATGGTTGGAAATCGTATAAACATTAGTCAAGAACGGATTCTTAATATAGGAATTCGTTCTTTTGCTTGTTACGGAGAGTGTGTTTTCAACTAATCAGGGCTAAATTGTTTAGTAACGTTCCTTAACCACACTATTCATAATAATCCTCCAGCAGGTAATACTGTAAAAACAGATTGTAAAATGGAGGACGGAAGTATGCCTGAATTGCCAGAGATGGAAACATATAAAACATTATTGGGGTCATTGATAGATGGGCAAAAAATTTCTGATGTAGAGATTGGACGGGAAAAGTCTATTAATGTACCAGTGGAGCGGTTTACTACGCAAGTTTCAAATCAAGCTATAAAAACGATTAATAGAAGAGCTAAGTATTTAATTTTCCAACTACAGGATGATTCATGTTTACTGTTACACTTAATGCTTGGTGGATGGATGTTTTTTGGCAAAGAAGAGGATAAACCAAACAGGACCATTCAAGTAAAGCTTTCGTTTGGGGAACAGCATTTATATTTCATTGGACTGCGATTAGGCTACCTGCATCTTTTATCACCTGAAGAGGTTAAAGAAGAGTTAGAAAAACTGGGACCTGAAGTACTCCATCCTGATTTTACATTGGATGCCTTTCAACAGCTAATGCAAAAAAGAAAAGGAACGATAAAAACAACATTAATCAATCAAGAAGTGCTGGCCGGAATAGGGAATGGGTATTCTGATGAGATTCTTTGGCATGCAGAGATTCGCCCTGATAAAAAAATCAATGAGCTAGCCGATCAACAATTAACCAGGCTTTATCATTCGATTCAATTTATCCTTAAAAAAGGAATAGAACAAGGTGGTTATATGGATAATCCGTTATATAAGGGCGATGGAAAAACAGGAGGCTACCAATTTTATGTTTACGATAAAGAAGGCAAAGAATGTTCTCGTTGCGATACTATCATTATAAAAAAAGAAATTTCATCACGGAAAACTTACTTTTGCCCCAATTGCCAGCAATAAGGCTATTGAAACGATTTATATCTTGGAGGTGGAACAACGCGGGGCTGGTAATGGATAAAATTGAAATAACAGATGAAATGTGTTCATTGCTTGATAACTTTGGAGAGAAGAATATTTGATGGACAAAGTACATCAAAATAATTAACCCACCAACATCCTTGTGTTGCCACATACACTCTGCCCCCTGTGAAGCACTCGCGATTCTGGAGTTAAAATAATAATCAAAACCTTTGAAAAATGTTTACTGACGGAATTTTCAAGGTTTTTTTATTCCGAAAATCAATATAGTAGCAGGACTTTAGAAATATAATCCAAGTGAAAATAGGGGATTTATATGATTAGTAGTACAGGTAATGGGATTCAGAATTTTAAATCAAAGAAGCCATTATTTCATAGTATTTAGAGGTAGTCTAAAGAATAAAATTACATTTTACCTCACAATAAAATGTAGTGTCAATAATAAATTTGTATTATTTTCAGAAAAGTGTTACAATGGACTTGCAATTGTTTTTAATCGTATTCTTAATTCCGCTGTTTTTTGTAGATCGAATTAAGGATGCGTTTTTTTATTTCCTTTTTTAAACCGAGGAAAAAATCCAAACATTTGTGTGAGCTATAAAAGAAGTTAGTTGAATAAAATTATCAATTTCCTATTTTTATTCTACAAGGAGGACTAAAATAATGAACTTAATCAATAAGAAAGTTACACACAAGCTTTTTGGCATGGGTAGCATAGTTAAACATAATGATTCTAGTATTGAAATACAATTCGCATCGGAAAACAAAATGTTTGTTTTTCCGGATGTATTCGGAAAGCACTTAAAACTTCATGATACTAGTGATGCTATATCACTCGAAAATATAATACAAAAAAAGGAAAATGAACGAAAGGAGGAAGAATGGAAAAAGGAAGAGGATAGAAAACTGCAACGAAAAAACCAGGAACTTCGCTTAGAACACGAAAAACTAATGAAAAATCATAAACTGCATCCGGAATCACAATTGGTCTTTTGGTGTGACACAGAAGAACAGAATAAAGTTTTTTCAGAGTGGAGGATTTTTTCAGGCGTAATAAAAAGTGGTAATAACAAGGGGAAACCCAACAAACCTATCCGCTTGCATCAAAATAGCGCTGTCCTACTAACATCAATAGGTTCTCGCATGCCGGAAAAAGACAGACGTATTTTAGGTGTCTATATGGTGAATGAAGATTTTATCGGAAAACTTTGTGAAGATGGATATGTTCCTGCCCATTCAAAATACAAACTCCAACTTACAGAACAGGAATCGGATCAGCTGCTTTTCTGGGAGTATTATATAAATGAGAAGTCCCCCGACAAAATGACATGGAATACAGGTAAACACCGTTATTTTGATAATTTATGGATGGCTCAAATTTTGCTTGATATCGCTTCGTTGAAAAGTGACCCGAAGGAGCGAGAGCTGGCACAACAATTTTTTAAACATTTTTGTAAAATGAATCAAATCACAGCTCAAGAGTTACCAAAACCAAATGGCACATTGATGCGTATTTAGGTGTTAGCCAGAAGATTGTTTACAAAGTTATTTCATGTAATTCATCCAACTGGTTGCTATATGGTAATGTCCGTTAATATTAATTGCTATTATATTTTTGGGTGAGAATTAATAGAGATAAATTTAAATAAATTTTAATTAAAGTACAAATGACTCAATCTACAGCATTTGCACTATTCATTATTAAAAATACTAAATTCAAATCTTACCAGTACCTCATACTGTGTTGCCACATACACTCTGCACATTGTGAAGCAGTCGCTCGGTTAGAAATAGTATAATGAGAAATGAACGAATACCCGTTGGGAAAATTCGTTCTTTTTTTCTTGTTGTACATTAAAAAGAAATAAAGTTAGTTTTGTTGAAGTAATTGAATGAACGAGGCAGGCTGGTACAATATGGGATAGTTGAAGAAAAATATGCCCAAATCGTCATCAAAAATTTCATTATGAGATATAAAATCTCTCTATTTTTATAGTTAAAGGAAGTACTAAATTAAGGAGGCCAGGGAATGGAATTATTAATCATAAGACATGGACAATCTGAAGCGGATATATTAGAAGTTCACGAGGGAGAGCAGATTATCCCTTAACGGAGTTGGGGGAGGAACAAGCTAGATTAATGGCTCAATACGTAGAAGGGAATGTTAGACCCGAAATTATTCTGACAAGTCCTCTGAAGAGAGCAAAAAAGACTGCAGATCTCCTGCAAGAAGTAATAGGTTGTGAGCTTGTGGAAGTAGATGATCTCATGGAGTTTAATAATGGTGTACTAGCAGGAATGTCCAGGAAAGAGGCATCCATTAAATATCCTTTTCCTGATGGAGGAAGGCCAATTCATGTGCCGATTAAAGATGGTGAATCAGAGTTAGATTTACGTTTTAGGGCTGAGAGAGTATTTAATAAGATTATTGTAGATTATAAACAGTATAAAAGAGTAGCAATCGTATCACATGGAGGACTTATCTCTAATTTCTTAAAGGGTGTTCTCAATCTGCCAAACAACAGTAAAACTATCTTTGCTACAGGAGATACTGGTTTGCATTTAATAGATATAAGAGAAGATAATAGCATAATAAAGTTCCTAAACAAACAAGATCACCTACTGATCTTCTAAATTTCCAGAATAAGAACGAAAGTGCCAATTATAGCTAATTCTCAAATAAAATTCTAGTTGAAGAGTAAACTGTGTGAAGATAAACTTAATAAGCTAGGTTATACTATAATAATGACCGAATTACTTAAACCAGGGACCTCTGAAATTGATTGTTGGTTTGGGTATTTATTATAAAATAATAATAACAGAATAGATGTGGCACCTATTGCTTTTAATTTTGGGATGGGAGTTTGACAGTTTATCCCGAAATGCACATGAAAGGATTTGATTTGAATGAAAGATAATTTCTGGCGTGATTTACCACGTCCATTTTTTGTATTAGCGCCAATGGAAGATGTGACGGATACTGTTTTCCGTCATGTAGTTAGTAAAGCCGGTCGACCGGATGTATTTTTTACCGAGTTTACTAACTCGGATAGCTATTGTCATCCAGAGGGAATGAAGAGTGTTCGTGGCCGTTTGCATTTTACAGAAGATGAACAGCCAATGGTGGCGCATATTTGGGGGGATAATCCCGACTATTTCCGTCAAATGAGTATTGGCATGGCAGAACTGGGGTTTAAAGGCATTGATATTAACATGGGCTGCCCTGTACCGAATGTGGCATCGAGAGGGAAAGGTAGTGGCCTTATTCTGCGTCCAGATACAGCGGCAGAACTTATCCAAGCAGCGAAAGCGGGCGGATTGCCTGTAAGTGTGAAAACAAGACTTGGCTTTGAGGATATAAATGAGTGGGAGGAGTGGCTAACGCATATTTTACAACAAGATATTACGAACCTTTCCATTCATTTACGTACAAGAAAAGAAATGAGCGCAGTAGATGCCCATTGGGAACTGATTCCTGAAATCAAAAAATTGCGTGACCGTATCGCACCAAACACTCTATTAACAATTAATGGAGATATTCCTGACCGTCAAGTAGGGCTAGAGCTTGTAGAAAAGTATGGTGTAGATGGCGTGATGATTGGACGCGGAATTTTTAAAAATCCTTTTGCTTTTGAAAAAGAGCCGAAAGAGCATAGTAGTAAGGAGTACTTGGACCTCCTACGATATCAGCTTGATCTTCAAGATCAATATGCGGAAGAATTGCCACGTTCAATCACGGGGCTTCATCGCTTTTTCAAAATTTATGTCAAAGGATTCCGAGGAGCTGGTGAACTAAGAAATCAATTGATGAGCACGAAGTCAACAGATGAAGTGCGTGCATTACTTGATAACTTTGAAAAAGAATCTTGATGGGACTGGAAGAGTTGTATAATGTAATCCTAAAAAAGTTACAGTTTATATTATGCGGTAGATTGGCTGGTGTGACTTCGGTATTGAACCGGACTCATTCCAGCTAATTTTCATTATGGGTTTGGTTAGATATGGAACCTATCTTGGGTTTAATGCATGTGAAAGAATAAAAACATCTCGGAACCTTAGTAATAAAATGTACTCAACATAAATTTTAATATCATATGTAGCTGAAGGTACCAGCTTAAAAGAAGGCAACTAACCGTAAATGGAAGTTGCCTTTTTTTATTTTTGTAGAAGTGGAAACAATAATAAGCCTTCTTAGACCACATTCTTCTTTTTTAAAAAACATCTTCTTGTTTTACGTGAACTTTATGTTATTATTATTAAATTCTAACTATTTCAATATAATATACTATTTCGATAATTTTGAAGGAGGAAATATATAGTGAAGAGACTGATAATTCTAATTTTAATTATTTTACCTTTTGTTATTATGCTAGGGGCCATACCTTTTGTGAATCGGATTCATCCTATTATTCTAGGATTGCCATTTTTTCATTTCTGGCTATTTTTA
This sequence comes from Ureibacillus sp. GCM10028918, assembly GCF_042666115.1. Lineage (NCBI taxonomy): Bacteria > Bacillati > Bacillota > Bacilli > Caryophanales > Caryophanaceae > Ureibacillus > Ureibacillus sp. GCM10028918. The sequence goes on along the minus strand of NZ_JBHTFK010000022.1, from coordinate 15,053 downwards.
GGTATGATTATTGTTCCAGTCTGTACATATCTCATTTATCGAATACAAAAATCCGAAGGGAGCATTGAATAATGCAAGGAAATTTAACAGCTTTGTTAGTCACAAGCTTTATTGTACTTACAGTTGTAGTAATTGGATTTATAGCTGGAAGAGATAAATCGAGCAGGAGTTCTGTAGAAGAGTGGTCAGTAGGCGGAAGGAAATTTGGACCATTGCTCGTTTGGCTTTTAGTAGGTGCTGATTTATATACAGCCTATACTTTCCTGGGTTTAACGAGTACAGCCTATACAGGTGGAAGCCTTGCATTTTTTGCTATTCCTTATACTATTATTGCTTTCTTTATTTCTTATTTCTATTTACCAAAGTTGTGGAAGGTTTCTAAAGAATTTAAATTTACCACACTTGCCGATTATGCAAAGGGGAGATTTGACAGTAAATTTTTATCCCTTCTTATAGCGGTTGTAGGTGTATTAATGCTTATCCCATATATTGATTTACAGTTAGCTGGTATACAAGATACATTAAGAGTAGCTGGTACGGGGTTTATTAATGTTCAAGTTGTTGTTATCATATCGTTCCTATTAGTGGCACTTTATACTTTCTTTAGTGGAATCAAAGGACCAACCTATACGGCTATTATTAAAGATATTTTAATATGGGTTATTATGTTGTTCCTTGTTGTATCTATTCCAATCATCCATTTTGGCGGTTGGGGATCCATGATTAATAAAATTGTGGTCGAATCTCCTGAACTTCTCACTATCCCGACGACTGGACCAAAAGGAATTCCTTGGTTCCTGACTGCTTCACTTGTCTCTGGACTAGCGTTATTTATGTGGGCTCATGGTGCAACTGGCGTATTCACGGCGAAAAATGCTGATACACTACGAAAAAATGCCATCTATCTGCCACTTTATAATATTGTGTTGATTCTTGTTGTTTTTCTAGGGTTTGCTGCATTTCATGTGTTGCCAGAGGGGAGCGATCCTCGTTTTGCATTATTAAATTTAATTCAAGTGTCTTACGGCGGGGTGATTCAAGGACTAGCCTATGCTACCATTGCACTCGCGTCACTTATTCCATGTTCCATCATGGCAATCGGTGCTTCCAATCTGTTTGCGAATAATATTTATCGTGATTTCATTAATCCGAAGGTAGCACCTGCAAAATTAACGCTCATTACACGTTCAATGGTATTTGTCGTTATCGGATTGGCATTGATATTCGGAATGTTGTTCCCAACTGCACTTGTATCGCTTCAACTTCTGGGGGTATCTGGAATGGTTCAAATCTTCCCTGCCATTGTCTTTAGTTTGTTCTGGAGAAACCAAACTAAAGAAGCAACTATAATTGGGCTAATTGTTGGATTAGTTGTTACGTTTACTGTATCTGGAACTGGAATGACATTCGGTATTTATGAAGGTTTCTGGGGACTATTAGCAAATGTCCTGGTACTTGTTATTCTAAATCCGCTTTTTGTTAAGAAAATCAATCGTAAATCTAACCCAATTATGAACCAATTATTTACGAAGCAAGAAAATCTGGATATTCGAAAAAATGCTTAAAAGCAAATTTTCAAGAGGGGATGCTTCACATAGAAAGCATCCCCTCTTCACTTTAAATAAAGAGATTTGAATTGAAATGAAACTGTGTGAAGGTTAAAGATATGCTATGAGAGCGAGAAATTTTTCAAATTCAGCTTCTTTAATCACTACATATATCCATAAATTTACACTTACTTATCCGATTTATTGTATACTTTTAATATCCTGTTAAACCAGTAGGGAAGTCTTACTCTAGGAGATTTACCATGAAATTAGATTGTTTAATTGTAGATGACGAAATCGCTTTAGCTGAAACAACTTGTGAATATTTTAATATGTTTGAAGTCAAAACGGCATTTGTGGCAAGCGCGGTGGAGTGCGAACGTTTTTTGGAGGAACATGAACCATCATTGCTTCTGCTGGACATCAATCTGGGTAACGAATCGGGATTTGACTTGTGTAAAAAATTGCGTAAAACAACGCAGATTCCGATACTATTTATAAGTGCCCGTTCCAGTGATGACGATGTTTTAATCGCGCTTAACATAGGTGGCGATGATTACATACAAAAGCCATATACACTGAGTATCTTATTGGCAAAAGTAAAAGCAGTACTCAAAAGATATGGCAGCAGTTCCAGCAAACAGCAAGAAGTTTTAGAGTTTGGCCAGATTCAAATTGATCCGAAACTTCATCGTGTCCGAGTAAATGGTATTGATATTCAACTAAAAACTATGGAATATAAACTTTTATATTATTTGGCGAAAAATAAAAATCGTATCATCTCAAAAGATGAGCTGTTTCGAAATGTATGGGAAGATTCCTTCGTAGGGGATGGAACCCTAAATGTACATATCCGGCATTTGCGTGAGAAAATTGAACGTAACCCAAAAGAGCCGAAATTTATAAAAACTGTATGGGGAACAGGATATGTTTTAGAGGATGCAGAACATTGAGAATTAAATTGCTGGTGGTCATGATTGTGGCGTTTTTTGCTGTTGGAATTACAATGTCATTTACAATTATTAATAATAAAAATACTCCTGAAATGGATCTTGTAGCCATAAATGATGTAGTGAAAACAGTTGAAAAAAATTGGGGAAAACTTAACGAAGAAACTTTTCACAACAGCGACATAATACAACCATTCTCTATTATCGATCACTCGGGAAACGTGATTTACCATACACCAGGCAATCAATTTAACAATATAAACGAAGCGATAAAAAATAGAGATACATTCATCGATCTTCGGCAGAATAACGAAATTGTAGGGAAGTTAATTATTCGTAACAACGAACAAGAAATAATGCAACAAATGAAACGTGAACTAATTACGTCCATCAGTTTGATTTTCGGACTATTCTTGATGATTTCTATACTGATTATTGCTTATATTGACAGAACGTTATTGAAACCGTTTCAGCAGCTTCAAAGTTTCGCAGTGAATGTGGCTAGAGGGAATTTAGACATTCCATTAAATATGGACAAAAACAATTACTTTGGTGCATTCACGGAAAGCTTTGATTTATTGCGTGAAGAACTTGGTGCTGCTCGTCAACGAGAGTACGAGTCCAATCGTAGCAAGAAAGAGCTTGTTGCCACTCTAAGTCACGATATTAAGACGCCAATCGCTTCAATTAAAGCCATTAGTGAACTAATGCTATTGCAGGCAAAAGACGATAAGGTGATTAAGCAAGTGAGTACAATCTATACCAAAGCAGAGCAAATTAACTTGCTTGTTACGGATATGTTTCACGCCACACTAGAAGAACTTCAACAATTAAAATTAACGGTAGCTGAAGAAATGAGCGAAGTGCTTGCGGACATGATTGAGAACGTTAATTATGATAACCAAATCGTCCATAATCCAATTCCACAATGTATTATTTTAATGGATTCCGTGCGTATGCAGCAGGTAATAGACAATATTATCAGTAATTCTTATAAATACGCAGGTACAAATGTGACGATTAAATTTCAAATCATACAAGGGTATCTTGAACTCCACATTATAGACTTCGGAGCAGGAGTTAGCGAAGAAGAAATGCCTCTACTGTTCAATAAATATTATCGCGGAAAAAATGTCGAAGGCAAGAATGGTTCAGGTCTTGGTCTTTATATATCGAAGTACTTCATGGAAAATATGTATGGCCAAATCAGCTGTTTCAACAGGGAGGATGGCTTTACTGTCGTCTTGAAAATCAAGCTTGCATATTAACTTCAATCATCAAAAGTCCACCGCTTCAATATTTAAGAATTATTTAAGAATTGCATAAAGATTTAATAAGAATTCGTTTTGTATGATAAGACTGTAATCACCATTACGGTCTTTTTTCTTTGAGTTGAAAATAAGGGAGAGTGCTTTAAAAATATGTCAAAGACAATTATTAAAACGGAAAAACTATGTAAAACCTTTTCCAGTGGTGGAATTCAACAGCATGTTTTGAAAAACCTGGATATCAGTTTAATAGAAGAGGATTTTACCATCATAATGGGCAGTTCTGGATCAGGGAAATCCACGCTGCTTTACGCAATGAGTGGGATGGATAAACCGACATTAGGTGAAATCGATTTTGCCGGTAAAAACTTATCTAAGCTAAATAACGATCAACTAGCGATTTTTAGGAGAAACAATTGTGGTTTTGTCTTTCAACAAATATATTTACTAGACAATATGAGCGTACTCGATAATGTACTGGCAAGTGGACTTTTAGTAAATAAGAATAAGCGTGAAATCGTACAAAAAGCGAAAGATTTATTGATACAGGTGGGAATCAATGAAAACGCATGGTCTAAATTTCCGACCCAACTATCTGGTGGTGAAGCTCAACGGGTTGGAATTGTTCGTGCTTTAATAAACAACCCAACAATCCTTTTTGCGGATGAACCAACCGGAGCATTAAACTCTGCTTCTAGTGATAGCGTGTTAGATGTTTTAACAGATATAAATCGAAACGGTCAGAGTATTGTCATGGTCACGCATGATATTAAAACCGCCTTGCGCGGAAATCGAATTTTATATTTGCGAGATGGAATCATTTGTGGAGATTTACAGTTAGGTGGATACAGCGAACAAAGGAATGTAGAACGACTTAATGAACTTAAGACTTTCCTGGCAGAAATGGGGTGGTAGGGTGAAAATTATGAACCTTGCTATGGCGAATATAAAAAAAAGTAAATCTGCTACCGTTTCTTTATTTATCTTCATTTTGGTTGCGGCGCTTCTTCTTAATATCGGCCTAATGGTTATTACTCAACTAAATATGTTTTTTGACCAGAAAGCAGAACAATTAAATGATCCTCATGTGACAATAGTGATGGATCAAGCAAATTATAATTCGACTCATGAAGAGTTTTTGGCGAACTATCCTGGAATAAAAGAGGCGGAAACAGAAGAGATTATCCATATGAACCTAGCTAATTATAAATTTGGCAATGGTGAGCTAACGAACAGTGCCGTTATGTATAATGCAGATGCTAATCGGAATATTGGACCGCTTAAGTTAGTAGAAAAATTAAATACATCGAGTGCCAATGATATATTTGTTCCTTACAGCTTTAAAACGGTTGGGGGTTACGAATTAGGTGATGACTTCACCATCACATTACAAGATAAGGATTATGAATATCGTGTTGCTGGATTTTTCGAAACAACCATGATGGGTACAAATAATATTGGTGTTATGAAATTTATGTTGCCGCAAAATTCTTATCAATCATTAGTAGATGAACTAGAAAATCAATCGAAATGGATAAGTCTTTCTGCAGTGATGAAAGACAGTACAAACTCTGCGAGATTGGAAAATGATTTCATCCAAGATGTAAGGAAATCTCAAGGGGAGAAAGATACACCATACATTTTTGGTATAAATATTGAAATGGTTGAAAGTGTAAACACATTGACTATCAATATCATAGCGACAATATTAGTAGCTTTTGCAGCAATTATCGTACTTGTTTCACTCATTGTCATTAAATTCCGTGTTTCCAATAATATTGAAGATGGAATGGCCAATATCGGAGTACTAAAATCGATTGGCTATACAAGTGGGCAAATTCTTTCATCGATTATTCTTCAATATAATCTTATTGCCCTTTGTGCGAGTGTAATCGGAATAGCATTGTCATACGCGCTCATGCCATTGATTGGAAGTATTATTTCAACCATATCCGGATTAATATGGACACAAAACCTTGATATGGTCGTTAACTTAATAGGCATTGTAATTGTGACGATTTGTGTTGTCATCGTAACGTTAGTATCCGCCTTGCGTGTACGAAAAATTTTGCCTGTTGCCGCACTTCGTGGAGGTATCCAAACCCATAGTTTTAGAAAAAACCATATTCCTTTGGCAAGAGCGAAAGGTGGTCTTCATTTTCTGCTTGCTATTAAGTCAATGCTTTCAAATTCGAAACAAAATATAATGATTAGTTTAATTGTGATGGCATTAACTTTTGCCACAGTTTTCTCAGTTGTGCTGTATTACAACATTGCTTCAGACAAATCCGCATTTGTTGACTTATTTGGATCTGAACCGGCAAATGTCTATATAGCGGTTAAGCCGGATGCAGACACTAGAGTGCTGATGAGCGGTATTGAACAAATGGATTATGTTAGGAAAGTGAATATATTCGATACAATCGAGACTAGGGTTGATGATCAAAATGTCTACACAAATGTGACGGATCACTACAACCAGCTGGAGAATAATATCGTCTATGAAGGTCGCCAGCCAAAACACGAAAATGAAATATCCATCTCTTGGTTAATATCAAATCAAATCAATAAAGGAATTGGCGACACGGTTGAAGTTGAATATGGGAATAAAACAGCTAGTTTTCTTGTAACGGGCCTTAGTCAATCAATTGGTAATTCCGGACAGATTGGTTCATTAACAATGGAAGGTATTCAACAATTACAATCAAACTATAAAGGTACGACACTTTATGTATATTTAGACGGAATATCGAACAAGGACTTTATTCAGAATGTTCAGGAACAGTACGGGAATTCTATAGTTGAAACCTTAGATATCGATGAGAATATAGAAAGCCAAACAAGTATGTATACAGCTGCAGTATTTGCGGTTATGGTGATGGTTTTGACGATAAATGTTCTAGTTGTTGTAATGATTCTATATCTAGTCATTAAAACGATGATCACAAAACGCAAGAAAGAGTTTGGCGTAATGAAAGCAATGGGATATTCAACGATTCAATTGATGAATCAAATTTCAATCAGTTTTCTGCCTGTAATCATTTCAGGTGTTATAATAGGTGGTTTGTTAGGAATAGTTTTCACTAATCCTATGCTATCCGTATTGCTATCAAGTGCAGGGGTGAAACGTTTGGATTTTACAATGCATTTGCCAAGTATTCTAATCCTTTGTGCAGGAATCCTTATTTTAGCCTATATTGTCTCAATGTTTGTTTCTTTAAAAATTAAGAAAATCTCTGCTTACAGTTTGATAACAGAATAAATGGTAAGACGAACTGGACGTATTCCTCACACAGGAATACGTTTTTCTGTTTTAGCTAAATTATCCGATATTAGAAACTGAAAAATTGAGAAGCATAAAAAAATGATGAAAAGCCAAGATAACCCTGTGAGTCATAAAAAAAGTATATAAGGAGGAAGCGATGAGGAATTTATTACGATTGGCAATTGTATGTATGTTAGTCTTTGGCATTTGTATAAGTGGAACGATTAGTACCAATGCCCAAGTCCAACCTGTTCCTAATGCGGGTGTTTTCGTCAATGGAAAAGTTGTTAGCGGAATTAATCCGATTATAGAAAATGGCGTGTACTACTTGCCATTTATAGAACTTGCCAAAATCTTAAATTATAATAGCATTAAATTTGAAGAAAATACAAAGACCTATGAGATCACGGATGGGTCGACTACTATACGGATTACAATGGGTGGAACAAGGGCTAGAAAGGGTAATGAATATATAAATATCGAGCCGCCTAGATGGATTAATGAAACGGCGTATGTCACTCTTCATGCTGGTGGAGCGATATTTAACTCATACATTACGTTCAAAAAGGAAAATGGCTCTATTCAAATACAAAATCCTGCCAAAAAATATGTAGTGCATCAGGGAGATACACTCTATAATATTGCTCGCATTCACCATATGAGTGTTGAGGAGTTAAAAAGAGCAAACAATCTTACATCCAACGTGATTCGTGATGGGCAAGTCCTGAATATACCTAACTCAGACGCATCAAAAGGAGAAATGGAGCCCGCAAAAGAGCAAGAACCGGTCAAGAACAATAGCCAAGACACTTTAGCGCAACAAGTAAAGAAAATTCTTGATGATGCAAAAAACTACATTGGAGCAAAATATAAATACGGAGCAACATTAGCTGAAGCACCAAAATTATTTGACTGTTCATCCTATACGCAATTTGTTTTTGGAAAAGCCGGCGTTCAGCTACCGAGAGTATCCAGAGATCAAGCAAGTACAGGTGTGGCGGTTTCCGCTTCAAATCTACAAGCTGGAGATTTAATGTTCTTCACAATGAATGACACCTATACAGATGGAAGAGTAGCACATGTTGGTATTTATATGGGTGATGGAAATATGATTCACGCCTCTACTTCAAAGGGTGTTATGATTACAACCAATGTCTTGAAAAATCCTTATTGGTCGAAGAATTATCTATTTTCAAAACGTATTATCAAATAAGATTATCTATAGATAAAATGTAATTAAGAAGGTAACATCGAGTTTCGATTGTTGCCTTCTTTTGCTTTAAAACAAACTCTATATATATTTTCCTGAATCTATTGGGTTACGATGGAATATCTTCCTTTGTCCCATTCTTCTCCTTTATCATCATTGTTGCCCTTGGAGTAGATTATAGTATCTTCTTAATGATGCGCTTTAAGGAATATCCGGAGCTAGCGCCAAAAGAAGCAATTGTATTAGCTTCTAAGCATACTGGAGGCGTCATCATTTCGGCAGTTATTATTCTTGGCGGTACCTTTGCCACATTGATGCCGGCTGGAATAATACTGTTAACGGAATTGGCAATTGCAGTCATCACAGGATTGATTGTCCTATGCTTTATATTATTGCCGCTCTTTGTTCCGGCATTGATGGCGCTGCCGGATGCACTAGCAAAATATGTTTCTAAGGAAAAAAGAAGAGGTAATTCATAAAAAAGGAAATAGGGCTTTACTATTGTTTTTATATCTATATACACTTAGTTTTAAATTATTTCCTATTCCAAAAAGAGCAATTGTTCAATTTGAACAATCGCTCTTTTATTAGTGTGAAGGTAAGTAAAACCAACATTAAGTTACATATTATGTTAGAGTTTAATTACACGAGTACATACTTTATTTTTGTACGGTTGATCTTTAATAGAATTAATATAAAAAAATGTGTAAATATAATTAATTAATCAAAAAGTGATATGATATTGATAGAGTTAGTACCATTTGAAAGGAGAGTTGGACTGTGAGCCAAGATACTATTAAACGTAATAATGTAAATATTAGTGGCGTGGGAGAGAAATCGATTATCTTCGCGCCTGGGTTTGGATGCGACCAAACAGTTTGGAATGATGTTTTACCTGCATTTGAAGATGAATACCAAGTTATATCATTTGATTATGTTGGTTTAGGTAATTCGGATGTTTCAGCTTTTGAGCCTACTAAATATAGTGAACTCACCGGTTACGTACAGGACGTGTTAGATGTTTGTGCTGCTTTAAACTTAAAGGATGCAATATTTGTCGGACATTCCGTAAGTAGTATGATTGGTTTATTGGCATCAATTCAAAAACCTGAATATTTTTCAAGTCTTATTATGATCGCACCATCGCCTTGTTATTTGAATGATCCTCCTGAGTATTATGGTGGTTTTGAAAAAGAAGACTTAGAAAATTTATTAGCTATGATGGAGAAAAACTATATAGGTTGGGCTAATATTTTCTCTATGAACCTTTTAAATAATAATAGACGTTCGGATGTTGCAAAAGACCTGGAAAATCGTTTTTGCTCTACAGATCCTTTAATTGTAAATACTTTTGCAAGGGCATGTTTCTTTACCGATAGTCGGCCGTATATCGCAAAAGCACCTGTTTCGTCTCTTATTTTACAATGCTCTGAAGATGTTATTGCACCTAAGGAAGTTGGCGAGTATTTAAATAAGAATATGCCAAACAGTACACTGACATATATGGAGGCTATCGGTCACTGCCCGCATATGAGTGATCCTGATGAAACCATTCAATCTATAAAAAAATACTTAACTAATCAATCTACATCACTGGTTGGGGAGGGTGTAGGTGAAATTTAAATGGACGAATTAATAGAAAATGCACCATGTGGATTCTTAACACTATCGAGGGATGGTATAATTCAATCCATTAATGGGACATTGCTGAAAATCTTACAATGCCCATCACCTGAGCTGCTTATAGGGAAACATTTTAATGTAACACTAGCTAATTCCGCTCAAATTTTTATTCAGCTTTATTTTTTCCCGCTTATTAAAGCAAAGCACTATGTTGAGGAAATGTATGTTTCGTTAATTACTGAAAACGGAGAGGAAATCCCTGTATTATTAAATGCATCCCTGCAGGAAAATAATGAAATTGTATGTGTGATCTTACCAATGCACAATCGAAATGCATTTGAAGATGAGATTATTCATGCAAAAAAGATGGCTGAAGATGCTTATCGTGAAAAAGAAAAGGCACTTATAGAATTAGAGTGTGCCCTTAAGTCATTAGAGGGCAAACAACAGGAGCTCATCGAGGCCAATAAACAAAATGCTAAATATAAGTTGGATACAGAACGCGAATTACAGCTTGCCAAAAAAATTCAGGAAACAACTCTAACAAAAGATATTATAAATGAAAATATACAAATTCTATCCTATTACCATGCTTCAAAAGCATTATCGGGTGATATTTATGGGTTTTATCAGATTACCCCTGAAAAATACGGAATTATTTTATTAGATGTAATGGGACATGGGATTTCATCTGCCTTGATTACCATGTCACTTCAATCGCTGTTTCAAAAGTTAATTTCACAAGGAGTAGCTGCTGAAAATATCATGCAAGAATTAGACCAATACTTACACGAATTATTCAGAAATAAACAAGATGCTTGGCATTATTGCACTGCTATTTATATTAATATTGATACAAGTATACAGACGATAGAATACATTAATGCTGGACATCCTCCTGCGATTCTTCAAGATCAAAAGGGGAATCAGCAAGAAATATTTGCAACGAATCCTCCATTAGGGACATTTGAGAACATTTCTTATAAATCAAAAAAGATTAACTATACGAGTGGTACAAGAATTCTTTTATATACGGACGGTGTCTCTGAAGCTTTTGAGTTAAACACCTTAAACTACCTATTACACGATTCGTTATCTAATGCTGTTGCGGAGACAAGAGGCATTATTCAAAATGCGTTGGAAAATAGAGAAAATAAATTCGAAAAATATAACAATGATGATCAATGCTTTATTCTAATAGAATTGTAAATTTATTCGCCATAAGGGGATTAGGCTAAGATACATCCTCTTTGATTATGAAAAGGGGTTCGGAATTAAATTCATTCCGAACCCCTTTTGAAAAATTGCAAGGTCCTCGATAATAGGATAAACAGTAAAATTCGATTACAGATTGGAGTAAAGAAGGATGACACTGCAACAATTAAAGTATGTAATTGAGGTGGCGAGGAGTCGCTCAATCAGTAAAGCTGCTCAAAATCTATTTATTAGTCAACCAAGCCTTTCAAATGCACTAAAAGAATTGGAAAAAGAAATTGGAATCAGGATTTTTATGAGAACAAATAAAGGCATTATACTGACTCCTGAAGGGGAAGAGTTTTTAGGTTATGCCAGGCAAGTCGTCGAACAAGTTGCCCTGCTTGAGAATCGATATACGAATACTCAATCAATACAACAACACTTCTCTGTATCAGCTCAGCACTATGCATTTGCAGTAAGTGCATTTGTACGCCTACTAAAAGATTACAAACGAGATGAGTACGAATTTACATTAAGAGAAACACGGACCTATGAAATTATTGAGGATGTGAAAAATCTGCGAAGTGAAATTGGCATTTTATATGTAAATGATTTCAATAGCAACGTGATCAATAAATTTCTTAGAGAAGGTAATCTCGTTTTTCACGAACTTTTTGAGGCAAAGCCGCATGTATTTATTAGTTCGGGAAATCCACTCGCAAAGCAAGAGTTTGTGACGTTATCAGATTTAATTCCCTATCCGTATCTTTCCTTTGAACAAGGAGATTATAATTCTTTTTATTTTTCTGAGGAAATATTAAGTACTATCTCTAGACCTAAAAATATTCGGGTTAGTGATCGAGCTACACTCTTTAATTTATTAATTGGCCTTAATGGTTATACAATTTCTACGGGTGTGATTAGTCAAAAATTAAATGGTAAAGATATTGTTTCGGTGCCTTTACGGGTAGATGAACGGATTACGGTTGGGTATATCACACACAAAAATATAGAAAATACACCTTTGGCGAATATTTATATTGAGTATTTAAAAGAAACAATTGCTGAAGAACAAGTTTAGCCATAGTTTAAAACTATAGCTAGAGATAAATTATATGTGTTATATGCTACCAAAATTATCGTGATACAATTTCCTTACATTACAATTAGAGGAGATTTATATACGATGACAGTAAAAAATACAACTTTACCATTTCGCTATGACCATGTAGGAAGCTTATTACGTACAGAAAATTTAATACAGGCACGTGAACAATATAATTCAGGGTCAATTACTAATGACGAACTAGCAAATATAGAAAATAGTGAAATTATCCGCCTGATTGAAAAGCAAAAAGAGAATGGCGTCCTTGCAATTACAGATGGCGAATTCCGCAGAAGCTGGTGGCATTTTGATTTTTTAGGTGGGCTTGATGGTATTGAATATTACGAAAAAGAGACTGGCCTGAACTTTCACAATATGGAGACTCGTAAGGAAGGAATTCGTGTAGTCGGAAAAATAGATTTTTCAGAACATCCATTCATTCAGCATTTCCAATTTTTAAAACAGCATGCTGGTGACATGATTGTTAAACAAACCATTCCAAGTCCAAATATGCTTGTCTATCGTGCTGATTTAAACGAAGACATTTATCAGGACAGAGCAGCATTTCTGCAAGATACAATTAAAGCTTATCAAAAAGCAATTCAAGCATTTTATGATGCTGGTTGCCGTTACTTACAATTAGATGATACGGCATGGGCAGATTTATTCTCTGAAGAAGGGCACAAGAAGCTGAGGCAAAAAGGTTTAGATCCTGCGGAGGAACTGAACGTTATGCAAACTATGATAAATGAATCCATTGCGCATAAACCAGAAGATTTAATTGTGACAATGCATATTTGCCGTGGTAATTATAAGTCGAATTATTTTTCAAGTGGCGGTTATGACTATGCTTCGGAAGTGATATTTGGTGGCTTGAATGTAGATGGATTATTCCTGGAATTTGACGACGAGCGTTCAGGAAGCTTTGAACCATTAAAATTTGTTAATCGTAAAGATTTAAGGATCGTACTAGGATTAATTACTTCTAAGTCAGGAGAATTAGAAGATAAGGCTAAGATTATTGCGCGTATTAAAGAAGCGGCATTTTATGTACCGATTGAACAACTTTGCTTAAGTCCACAATGCGGCTTTTCTTCAACAGAAGAAGGCAATATATTAACGGAAGAAGAACAATGGGAGAAACTTCGATTCGTGAAAGAAATTGCAGAGGAAGTTTGGCAATAAGCTATTTTGCGCAACCATATCTTCTGCGTACAAGAAAAATAGAAAAACAATAGTAGATTAAAGCCATCATATATTTTTAAAAATTATACATTTTGAAAAGTATATGATGATCTCTATCTACTAAATAAAATTCGAATCGGAGTGGTTTCTATGAATACAGTGAACCCCATTGAAATCGTTAATCAGAGTAAATTAAAAGGTTTCCATTACATTCTCGTTATTTGTTTGTTCTTTATCATGATGTTTGATGGCTATGATGTTGTTATTTATGGTGCGACAATTCCTTTTTTAAAAGAGGATTGGGGAATTTCCGATATTGTAGCAGGAGGGATCAGCAGTTATACGACGATTGGTACAGCAATCGGAGCAGTCTTGTTCGGTCTATATGCAGATCGTTTTGGAAAAAAGCGTATAATTATTTTAACAACATTCTTATTTAGTTTCTTTACATTATTATCTGGATTTGCACCATCACCTATTTTCTTTATTATTTGTCGTGTTATTGCAGGGCTGGGGTTTGGTGGTGTTATGCCCAATATCGCTGCATTAATTTCCGAATATGCACCGGCAAAACATCGTGCTGCCATTATTTCGTTAATTTTTTGCGGCTATTCCGTTGGTGCGATGAGTGCATCATTTAGCGGCCAAATACTACTCGAAAACTTTGGGTGGCAGCCAGTTTACTGGCTCGGGGGGATTCCACTCCTTCTGTTACCATTGTTTGTACGCATCATCCCAGAATCTATTAGTTCATTAGTGAGACAAAAAGATACAAAAAATCTGGTTGCTGTCCTTCGTAAAATAGAGCCAAATCTTTCGGAGGATGTACAATTTAAGTATGTCGAACAGGAACAGGTACAAAAATCGTCGGTTCGTGATCTTTTCAAAAACAAACTTGGTTTAAGTACAATGATGTTCTGGTTATCTTGTTTCTGTACATTTATTCTAATGTATTCTTTAAATACATGGCTTCCAACATTAATGATGAATGCAGGCTATGATTTAAAATCAAGCTTATTATTTGTTGCAGTACTTCAAATAGGTGCCATAATTGGAACGATGATATTCGGAAACTTAATTCAATTCCTAGGTTTCAAACGTGTCCTTATCCCTCTTTATTTAGTAGGGGCAACATCATTAGTACTAATTGGCTTCTCAGAAAATATATATATTGCTTACGGGCTAATTGCTTTAATAGGAGCAGCTTCTGTTGGTTTACAAAATATGTCCAATGCATATGTGGCTCAGTATTATTCAGTAGAGGTTCGAGCAGCTGCACTTGGTAGTACAATGGCTTTTGGACGCATCGGTTCGATTGTTGCGCCAACTTATATGGGGATTCTGTTAACATTTAACTTGCAACCGCAATTTTACTTCTTTGCCATTGGTATTGCTGCAATTTTCGGTGCAATTGCAATGAGTCTGATCCGTGAAAATCGAGCAGACTATGCGGATGCGAAACAAGCAACTTCTAATAATGTTACAGTCTTAAAGTCTTCTGCGAAAAGTGTATAAACTTCTACTTGGAAGCATGGAAAATGAGTAATCTAGAAATTCATTAAAACATTTAGTTGATAATAAAAAGAACGAATTCCATGTGAACTGCGCCCTAAATTTTGGACAGTTTAATAAAAGCAACCTTGCTATTTAAGCAGCGATTAGATGATTCCGGTATTCTACCGGAGTCATCTTTTTTAAATTCC
>NZ_JBHTFK010000021.1:0-107378 GCF_042666115.1 Ureibacillus sp. GCM10028918 | reverse complement strand
ATGTTCATTAAAATAGATTTTACTCATAAAAATAACTCCCGTTCAGATTAATTATGTTTTAGTATAACGGGCTTTTTCCATAGAAAAAACCCCGAATAGGGCACTATTTATAAAGTGTCCTCTATTCGGGGTTCAGTTCACATGTGAGGAATTCGTTCTTTTTTTATATGCTTAAAAGCGAAATAGTAATTGAAAAAATAAAAAAAGCGTGGTAATCTTATATAGATATACGTCTTTTTATAATGTGGATAAAAAATCCCTATTATAATTATAATATATATTTTTTTGTTAGTCAATCCTTATATTGATTTTTTAAAGGAGTGTTTGCTATGAATTTAGAATTTCAGAATGAGCAACAACGAGTTGACAGCATAATGGAAATGATTGCGGAGAGAATCCAGGGATTAGAGAAAGAAACTTCCCGTCGAAAGGATGAAGTAGTTAGTCTCCGCAGACACTTTTGGGATGAAGTTAAGGTGAATACTGATAGCTTCGACGACTATCTTGAGGCAATTATCGGATTGAGACAAGAGGCGCAAAATCTATCTGTAAGCCAAAGCACTCATAGGCATGTCTCTAAAAGATTATCGGTTCTACGCCGTATGCAAGAGATTCCTTATTTCGGGCGTATTGACTTCAAGGAAGAAGGAATTTCGGATCACGAACAAGTTTATATTGGAATATCCACTCTTACAGATGAAAGTGGAGATGACTTCCTTATCTACGATTGGAGGACGCCCATAGCGAGTGTTTATTACGACTATCAGCCGGGTCCTGCCAAGTATTCCACCCCTGGAGGTATAATCCATGGTACCTTGGAGAAGAAGTGGCAATATCTCATCCGTGGTGGGATTCTCCAATCTATGTTTGATACGAGTCTTACAATTGGGGACGAAATCTTGCAGCAGGTTCTGGGCAGAGGTTCAGATAAACATATGCACAATATCGTAGCCACCATTCAACAAGAGCAAAACCGGATTATTCGTCATGATAGCGGGAGACTGCTCATAGTTCACGGAGCTGCCGGAAGTGGGAAGACATCTGCTGCTATGCAAAGAATTGCTTATTTGCTTTACAAATATCGTGACAGTCTGAAAGCAGATCAAATTATTCTATTTTCGCCTAATTCGTTGTTTAACAGTTATGTGTCTAATGTGCTGCCTGAGCTCGGTGAAGAGAATATGAAACAGGTTACGTTTCAGGACTATTTGACTCATCATCTAAGTACAGAGTTTCTAGTTGAGAATCCCTTTGAGCAATTAGAGTATGTTCTGACTGCTAAGGATACTAAGCTGTATACGTCAAGGGTTGCAAGTATTAAATTCAAAGCATCTACCCACTTTTTTGAGGCGATTAATTCATACAGGGAATCACTGGAGTTAGAGGGCATGTTATTTAAGGATATTGTTTTTAGGGGGAAGCCAATCGTTACTGCCGAGCAAATTTCCCATAGATTTTATACAAGTGAAACCTCCCTCCGTTTTCATAACAGACTAGAAAAGCTTAAGGACTGGCTAATAAAGAAGATAAATGAGGCTGAAAAACTTGAACGGAATAAGCCGTGGGTACAAGAGGACATTGAACTGCTTAGTAATGAGGAATACCATAAGCTGCAAACCTACTTAGCAAAAAAGCGAGGCTTCAAAAGAGAATATATTGCCGATTATGAAATTGAGCCTGAAGTATTAGCACGAATGATTATTCGGAAGAAATTGAAGCCTTTGCGAAATAAAATCCATGCATTCCATTTTATCGACATGAAGGAGATTTATAAGAACCTTTTTGCCGATCCTTTACAGATTGAAAAATGGATAGTGGGGGATAACGTTACACCTTTGGAGTGGACGGAAATTTGTCAACTTACGCTAGAAAAAATTGAAGAAGGTAAGTTATCTTACGAAGATGCTACCCCGTATTTACTAATGAAAGAATTGATTCAAGGCTTCCAGTCGAACCGTTCGATAAAACATATACTTGTTGACGAGGCACAGGATTATTCACCTTTTCAATTCGAGTTTCTGAAGCGATTGTTCCCATCAGCAAGGATGACAGTGCTCGGGGACTTTAATCAGGCCATATTCGCGCATGCAAGTGAAATGATTGATTTCCACAAACTTATTGGCATATACGGACAGGATGAAACAGAAGTGATTAACATGACCCGTAGCTACCGATCCACAAAACCAATTATCGAATTTACCCGCAGACTCGTACCAAATGGAGAACGGATTATCCCATTCGAACGAGACGGCGAGAGACCTAAGCTGGCGCAATTGTTCGACCACACAGAATTGCACAACTGTATTGCTGCCAAAATAGCTGATTTGCGTAGCTTGCAATATAATAGCATTGCCATCATATGCAAATCATCTGAGGAAAGTGAGCGAGCTTACGAAGCTTTGTCTAACATCAACAATATTAAGCTTTTGAAAAATGGCTCGTTTGAGTATGAACAGGGTGTTGTTATCATACCTTCTTATTTGTCCAAGGGTATTGAATTCGACGCAGTCATAGTCTATGATGCATCGGAACGAGTATACGGTGATGAAAGCTTGCGTAGAGTTTTTTACACAGCTTGCACAAGAGCAATGCATTATTTGCAACTATACAGCGTAGGAAAACCGACTCCTTTTATGGAAAATGCCTTGCGTGAGGGTTACATTCTAACCTAAGTATACAATTGTAATAACAGTTATTAATTAAATGAAAGAAAAGCAAAAAGGGACCGAAATCAGGTCCCTTTTTGCTTATTAAAGGTTAACGGAAAATAATTTTAGTCTAATATTGTGACCTTTAATTGTTTTCGGCCAAAGTTCATTGCATCCTGTTTTGAAGGGATGAAGACATCGATTTTATTTCCTTTAATGCCACCGCCAGTATCTCCAGCGATTGCCTCACCATAGCCTTCTACATAAACTTTACTGCCTAGTGGAATAACCGATGGATCCACTGAAATGACTTTCGCATCCGGGTTTTCCGTAAGATTAATGCCAGTTGAAGTAATACCGGAACATCCTTCGCATGAAGCAGTATAGGCTGTGGCTTCCATAATCAGTTCCTTGGATTCTGTATTGCTTGTTGATGATGGAGTTTCATCAGGTGCACTTTCCTTTGGGGCTTCATTACTTGTAATTGGTGCAGTTGCCGCTGGTGTACTTTCCTTTGGAACTTCATTATTTGTAGATGGTGCACTTTCCTTTGGTGTACTTTCTTTTACTGCATCATTCTTTGTTGATGGAACCGTCACTTTAGCCGAATTTTCCTTTTGTTCTGGAGCTGCAGCTACTGTTGTTTTTTCACTCAAAGCCGTATTGCTCGTTTTCGCGCCTTCAAAGATTAATAGATTTGACTCAGGATGAATAAGATCTGAATGCAAATTGTTCCACTCTTTAATCTGCGAGATCGTGACATCATGTGTGATAGCTATGTCCCATAATGTGTCTCCGGGCTTAATTGTATAACGTTTTTCCTGAGCAATTGTTAGTAAATCCCCAGGGTAAATAAGGTCAGTATTTAGATGATTTACTGTTTGAATAGCTTCCACGGATGTATGATTTGCACGTGCTAAATCCCAAAGTGTATCTCCTTTTTGTACGGTAAGGGTTGCAGCTTGTACATTAGCGCCAACTGTTAACGTGAGTGCGGCAGCTGGTACGATTGATATTAATTTTTTAAACATTTAATTTTCCTCCAAGTTCTAAGTTGCTAATTTGAGATTATCGTAACATAGATTTTTTCGTAAAAAAGAACAGGGAGGTGTTAATTCGTTTACGTCTATGGCATTTATATTGCGATAATATTTCGAGGTCAGTTTATTTCTTATTTAATAAGAAGAAACTAATTGAACGGATGGAAACTCTATAAAATCTTTGAGATAATTGTTAAAAGAGAGGTTATGGGGTGACTGAAGTGGAAAGATTTGAAATGAATTTTAACAATCTGGTTGTAAAATTATGGTTTTATACAGTTTTTCCGATAATCCTTGTTTCAATTCTTTTATTATTAATTCTCCCGATCGAATACCGGAACTTAATCATTATTTTTAAAGGTTTCGTTATAATTTCTTTTTGGGTGTGGTATTTACTTTATAAGAAGTAAGAGACAAAAAAATGAAGGAATATATAGGTTTACCCGTTTTGAAGTGAAAGTCTATTCATAAAACTGAAAGGATTGATTTCGGTATATTTTACCGGACTCAATCCTTTTTATTTTCTCATTTAAAGGGTTTCCCCTAGCAAATTTGAAACTTTTTAAAGCTATTAACGTTCTAATAATATTGTAAAGGGTATTTTAAAAACATTACAAAGAAATAACAAATATGTATAGACTCTCGCAATCTAGTCTATACTTGCTAGAGCATATGGCGAAAAAGGAAGGATTTACTTAGTTTTAGACAGAAAGGAAAATTAAAAAACTTTACTTGATTATAACTTGACAGAAGTTCGTTTATGATGTAATGTATAAAAGTTCTAGGAAAACTTCTAGATAAAACGATAGTATAATAGTTTACCAAAATTTTCTTCAAATGTAAAACTTAATTATCACTCTATTAAACAATAATTAAGTTGCAAATACATTTAGTCTATTGGAATAATAGGAAGGTGGAAAAATGGAAGGT
Organism: Ureibacillus sp. GCM10028918; assembly: GCF_042666115.1. Taxonomy (NCBI): domain Bacteria; kingdom Bacillati; phylum Bacillota; class Bacilli; order Caryophanales; family Caryophanaceae; genus Ureibacillus; species Ureibacillus sp. GCM10028918. The sequence goes on along the minus strand of NZ_JBHTFK010000021.1, from coordinate 102,760 downwards.
TTAAATAACAAAAAAGCTAACTTTTTAAATAAATTTTTTGGTCTTTATTCATTAGCCGTCATCATGCTATGGCTTAAAACATATATCACGCAAGTAACGCAGTTTAAATTAGGGGTTGAAGGGCCGCTTCAACAATTCCTTTTATTAATAAATCCTATAGGCTCGGCAATGCTATTTCTAGGCTTTGCATTTTTATTTAGAGGAAGAGGACGCTATGCAATATTAGTGATTGTTTATACTTTTATGTCCATTCTTTTATATGCAAATGCCGTTTATTATCGATTCTTTAGCGACTTTATTACCTTGCCAACAATATTCCAAACTCAAAACTTTGGAGATTTAGGTGGCAGTGTTGTTTCTTTATTAAGACCATACGATATTTTATTCTTTGTTGATGTATTGTTTTTAATTTACTTATGTCTATCTAAAAAAATCCAAAAAGACTCCAGCAGAATGGGATATAAAAAAGGGCTTGCCTTGATCGCTTTTGTCGTTGGATTATCTTTTGTAAATTTAGAACTTGCTAATGCTGATCGCCCACAACTATTAACGCGTGGTTTTGATCGAAACTATATTGTTAAGTATTTAGGAATGTATAACTATACGATTTATGATGCTACTGAAACGGTAAAAGCGTCTTCGCAAAGGGTATTAGCTGATAACGATGATATGACTGAAGTTATCAACTATGCAAAATCGAATTATGCCGAACCAAATCAAGACTATTTTGGTGCAGCAAAAGGGAAGAATGTTATCTATATTCATTTAGAGTCTTTCCAAAACTTTTTAATCAATTATAAATTAAATGGTGAAGAGGTCACTCCGTTCATCAATTCGTTGGCTGGAGATTCAAGTTCACTATACTTTGATAACTTCTTCCACCAGACAGCTCAAGGTAAAACATCGGATGCCGAGTTTATGCTTGAAAACTCTATCTTTGGTTTACCGCAAGGATCTGCATTTATTACAAAAGGTGAGAATACGTATCAAGCAGCTCCAGCAATATTAAGTGGCAATGGCTATACATCCGCAGTATTCCATGGGAACAGCGGAACTTTCTGGAACCGTAATAAGATTTATAAATCATTTGGTTATGAACATTTCTTTGATGCCAAATATTATGATACAAGCAATGAAATCGATATGGCTGAATATGGTTTATTGGATAAACCATTCTTTGAACAATCAATACCACTTTTAGAGACATTACCGCAACCGTTCTATACGAAACTTATTACGGTTGGACACCATTATCCATACAAGATCAATCAAGATTTAACTACGATTGGCAAAGCGGATACTGGAGATGCGAGTGTAGATGATTACTTCCAAACAGCCCGTTATGCTGATGAAGCCATCGAACAGTTCTTTGCGGATCTAAAAGAATCAGGATTGTATGAAAACAGTGTGTTTGTTTTATATGGTGACCATTATGGTATCTCCGAAAATCATAATAATGCCATGTCAAAACTTATGGGGAAAGAGATTAATTCTTTTGAAAGTACTAATCTGCAACGCGTTCCATTAATTATTCATGTTCCAGGAATGGAAGGTGGAGTGAATCATACTTTCGGAGGACAAATTGATCTTCTTCCAACATTATTGCACTTACTTGGAATTGATACACATAATTATGTTCAGTTTGGTACAGACCTATTATCACAAGAACATAATGAATTAGTAACGTTTAGAAATGGTGATTTTGTCAGCCCTACAATCTATTCAATTGATGATAAATTCTATGATGCTACAACGGGCTTACAATTAGATGATAGTCAACTAGATATGGCCAATGAATACAAAAAAGAAGTGGATAATAAATTACAATTATCAGATAGAGTTGTAAACGGGGACCTATTAAGGTTTTACACACCAGCTGACTTTACTAAAGTGGATCCATCACAATACAATTACAATAAAGATTTAGATTTAATTGAACAAAACATTACTGAATAAATAAAAGGGGTAAGATATGACAAGTTACTTTTGTGATATCTTACTCCTTTTTAATTTGTCATTTTTTCTTCAAGCGTTTAGGTATATCTAAATAAAAGGAAACCAAACTATTTTCAAAAGAGTAATTTGGAGGATAAACATGCCGAAAGAACAGCAACCAAATCCCGATAATCGATACAATAATGTTGAACGGTTACATGACATGATTGAAAATACGAAAAGCAAACTACAAGAAGCGGAAATCAGTATGGAGTTTGCAAGTCCAGAAGAACGACAACAGCTACAAAATAAAAATGCGCGTCGAAAACAATCGATTGAGGCAATGGAAAGTGAAATGCAAGATGAATCGGAAGCGCGTAAAAATAGGGAATATTGAAGTGAAAATAGTAAGAGCTCAACCATGTTTTGTGGTTGAGCTCTTATTTTGGAAGTTAAGCAAGTATCACAATTTTATAATTCCAGCTTTTCAACCAAAGGGATTCCTATCTTCTTAAGCAGGAAGGAAAGCAGTTTCCAAAAAGACTTTTTGCTGAAGGGGAGATGGTTGACATACAACGCTGTATATTCAGGCGTTCCTTCTCCACTTCTAGCTTTTTTAAAATGACCTGCTCCTGCACTTTGATGATATAAGCAATTGTTATCCAGCGCTAATTTTGTGTTTAGATGTCTTAATATCCGATAGAGTTGAAACTGTGGGAATAATGAAAGGTTGTATCCGTAAATCGGATTCGTCATCATGTTGTTTACAACAAACGTTCCAGAAATCGCTTCAAGTTTCCCGTTGATTTTCACTCCTTGAAAAATGAACAAATCTTGATCCAATAACTTTTCAATAAATTTGTAAGTGAATTGTGGATTCAAGTCGGAATATTTTTCAATATATAGTTGATTGTAAAGCTCAACAATTCGTTCGATATCCTCTGGCAATATTTCTTTATTCGTAACGATACGCATGTCTTTTGTGATGCACTTCTCATCTTGTCTTCTTTTTTTTCTCTCTCCTTTAGTTGGGGTATTTAATCTTTTGTTTGTTGAAATGTAAATATACCGGCTTGGCAATAAGTTGTATCCCTCGGTCTCAAAAGACTTCATCATATCCTTATGGCAAATCTCATTAATCGAACGAAACCCAAGTTGGTATTTAGGAAAACGTTCAATAAGCAGCTCTTTTAATGCATGTACCTCTTCATTTGATAAAGGCGATATTAAGTTTGTAGACAAGCAATAATTATTAATGTAAACAATTTTATTAATTTCAACTAACTTTGCAAAAGAGCCGAAAGAGTTAATGATCGCTTCCAATAAGAATCTCAACGGTTTTGGTGAAACAAAGCGTAATTCTTCCTTCGCGTAAGTAATGTAATGTGTATATGGTGAGCATACATAAGAATTATTGTAGGTATCGTCATTGACAGTACAAGGCAGTAATTTTCGTCCTAAGGCAACAAAAAAAACTTCTGTTTCTACGTTTTTCATATAAGATGTTGTATCTAAGATGAAATCTGCGAAATACTCTTTTAGGAAAGCGCCGTTTTCATAGAAACTCCAATCCAATTCGTCCATATTTCTTTTATTATAAAGAATCGCTTCGTAATTATTTAGTATTGTAGACACCCTCATTTAACTGTATATTGCTTTTAATACGCTTTAGTTTTGTTAAGCGATCATTTTCCTCATATTCACTAAAAGTGATTTCTGGACTTAGGTAGTTATCTTGAAAGAAATCCATTAAATTCGATTCTATGCTTTGTTCGGTTTCTTGCCTTTTTTCTTCATCAAATACTAGGCATTGAACCTCGATTTCTAGCACATTATGCTGGATTACTTTGTATTCTTTCAGGTTATCGGAAGCCGAAATACAAGCTCTCCTTATAAAGTCGGGAAAGACGTACTCCAGGGAGTCTTTGTGTTTATCTTTAAGAATAAATACATCATCCATTCGACCTTCTATCTGTTCAATTGCCAACATGGGAGAACCACAGGGACAAGGTTCGGATTTCAGTGTAAGAATATCGTTTAAGCGATAACGAATAATTGGTTGTGTACGCCTTTTATAATCAGTAATGATTGGGTGGAATTTCGTTTTTTCAGCATTTAAGAATTCCTTCTCGATATAAACAATATCTTCATTTAAGTGAATTGTCCCATGGGAACAAGAGCAGCCTAGGAATCCTTCAGTACATTGATATACTTGATGAATCTTTTGTTTAAATATACTTTCAATGTAGGCCTCGTCCAATGGGTCCAACACTTCAGCCATTGTAATAATCTTGATAGGTTGAATGTTCAGTTTCTGTTCTTTTACAGCACTCGCAATACGACGAACCATTGACGGGGGAGCGGCTAAAATAGTAGGCTGATAGTCTTGTAGTCTTTTAATATGTTCATCAAAGTGATCTAGTAAATCAAAAAATGCAAACTCGATTTTATTACTTCTTACAGACTCGTACAAATTACTGTTTGCACGTAAAAAGAATGCGATTTTCTCTTTGTTTTTAAAGCCATTAGGCAATAATTTGGCTAAAATTGTCCCAGCCCAGGCTGATTGCTCTTCTCTAGAAACTAAGAAAATCCCTCGATTCCCTGATGTACCGGAAGATAATCCCACCGTGATGTTACCGATTGCCGGCGAGAAGTCTCGATTTTCTTCTGCATGCATAGCAACTTGAAATGCCTCTTCTTTTTTTACACCTTTAGTGTTCTGTTCATCGAAGTGATCCATCATGAACGGTTTATTCATGAAAGGATAGTGATTTATGTCAGTTAAATCATATGTTCTGCTTTTCTTCAGTTGTTGATAATAAGGAGAATGGGTGTTAATCCATTTAAGATGTTTTTGTAATTGTTTGTTTTGCCACATACGAAAATGTTCTGGCGAGTACTTTTGAACTTTTTTGACCTTTAGATAGTTTTGTAGAATGTACATTAATTTAATCATTTGAAACCTCTTGTTTGGTGACATGGTTTATTGAAACGGTTCTTCGCAATGAGAAGGAATGATTTTGATTTCTTTCTGCAATTTATGTAAACGCACAATTTTTTCAAAGTTTTCTTTGTATTCTTTAACGTTATCCATGATCAAATACGCTATGTTATTTGGTGGTCGATTCTCTCGGAAGGCAGTACTTCTCCAAACGGAATCCGCTACTAAAAATACTGTTTCCTTGCTGTCATTTTCAAAAATCAGTCCAAATTGTCCTTTAGCGTGACCTGATAGATTGATTGCTAAACAACTTCCGTCACCCCAAAGATCATAAAGTGGTTTTTGGAAAACTTCACTTATAATGTTGCGTGTATGATTACCGACTGGAGCAATTTTTGCATCTTCTATAAAGAGGACTCTATCTTCAAAATCATTAGGCAATAAATTTGGAATATAAGCAGATTTTGCGGCACGGATTCCTTTTTTATTTTTTATAGATTGAAATGCTTCCTTTGAACAGACGAATACACTGTTAGGAAAATCTTTTAGCCCGCACATGTGATCTGCATGGAAATGGCTTAAAAATATATAGCGAATATCCGCTGCATGGATGTTTTCTTTCTCAAGCTGCGCTAATATAGTATCTTCAGCTTTTACATAGACAGGTGTTATTTTAGCGTATAAAGAAAAGGGGAATTTAGCTGTCTCTTCATAAAACCTCTCGGTATATCCTGTATCGAATAATATATATCCTTTAAGTGGATGCTTTAATAATGCAACCATGGCCGGGAACTTCATTTCGTATGATGATTCACCCTTTAAAGCTATTTTTGCATTATGTGTACAATGGCCGGTTTGAAATAATTTATATGTTAACATTCTGAGCTTTCCACCATTCTGCAAACTTGTTTATTCCTTCTTCAACTGAAATACGCGGGTTATATCCTAACTCTGTTTTAGCCGCGTCGATATTTAAAGTTTGAGAGTGCGCTAGTACTGTTACCGTATATGGCGTGATAATAGGCTCTTTTTTAATATGGAAGAGTCGATAGGTTTTTTCTAGTATGCTTGCAACTCGTAGTATTTTTTCATATTTCATTTCTCTCTTTTTCATCGGCTGCCCGAGCATAGTGAAAACTCTCTCTAAAATATTGTTTAAATACATCGGCTCGCCATTTGTAATATTATATTTCTTTCCAACAGTCCGTTCATCCGAAACGAGACAAAGACATAGAGCATCCACAACATTTTCGACATATGTAATATCTGTTAATATTCTTGCTCCATCGATAAATGGTAATCCGGATCTCTGATTCGTTTTAATTAATCTCGGAATAATTGCATTATCACCAGGTCCAAATAAGGCGCGAGGCCTAATTGTGATAGTCGGTAAGCCTTTATTAAAAGCTTCATCGACTACATCTTCCGCCATTCTTTTCGTTTCAGCATAGAAATTAACGGCAGGATTAGGTAAGACACTATCTTCTTTCACATTTATTTTTGAGCGTTCCTGCAAACTAAAATAAATACTAGGTGTAGAAACGTGTACAAATCTTTTTATATTATGAAAGAGGGCGGAGTCGACCATGTTTTGTGTGCCGATGACATTCGCACTATAAAAATCCTCGTATTTCCCCCAAACTGAAGAAAGTGCACCACAATGAATGACGAAATCTTGATTTTGCATTACTTGAAATATCCCATCTCGATCTTCCAGAGATGCTTGTACAAAATGAACATCGTGAGGAAGAATACTGCCGACAGCTATGTTACGACCTATTGCCGTTACATGAAATCCTTCGTGAGCTAATCTTTTGACAAGATGTTGACCTAGAAAACCCGTGGCACCTGTTACTAGAATGTTTCTCTTCAATTATTACTCACTCCTTTCCATTCCATTCAATATCTAATGTACTCATTTGATAGCTGGATATTTTTCTTTTCCTCGATTCCTTTAATAAATATAGGAAACTGGTTATTTGATCGAAAAACGCATTTGGATCTTTTGTATTCCAAACGATATCCTTTGCCCGGGTCATCTTATGAATTTGTTTCATGATATTTTTGGAAAAAAATGTTTGCAGCATTGCTAAACCTAGCATCGTTGTTTCTGTACCTACTATATAGGGTTCGGTTGTCTGCTGGCGCTGCGCAAGTGGGAACAAGCAAACTCCACTGGTTGTTCGCGGATTACATTCAATTGGATAAAACTCGTCATTGTCAGTCAATATCAAATCAAAAGCAATTTGGCCAGTATATTTATATTCTTCAATATATCTTCTCACGAATTCTTCTAATTTCCGATTAATGTAAGGTTCGAAATATATTGTAGCGCTTAATCCTACACTATCGTTTGTTTGATAGGCGCTAAAAAGCCTCATATGACCGTTATCTGCTATGGCATACGTACAAATTTGAATTCCTTTAATTTTTTCCTGGATAACCCAGATATTTTTCTTCAAGAAGAGTAAATCAAGTATTTCAGAACCTTTTTTAAAAACAACTTCAGTACCAAATCTGGAATATGCCGGCTTACAGACATATTCTTTAATGAAGTTAATAGAGTTGGCCTCTAAATAATTTGAGATTTCCGCTCTGGAGTTAGTTTTAGTTGTGTCGATGAATACTGTAAAGGGAACATGGATATATTCACTAAACTTATTCCTTAATGTGTTGATGAACAATCCTTTATGGTGAAAGGTTTTTATTATATCTAACGGTTCACAAAAAACACGACAATATTTCGAGAGCTGATCGTATGCATAAGCAATGTGAAATACTTCTTCACAAGTAGGTATAAGTAAATCAATTTTACATTCTTGAATGATTTGTATTAAATCCTCAATATATGCATGCCGATTGTCATTAGGTGAGTTTACTCGAAAACTTTTCTGAAATAAATTAGAACGCATACACAGGTGTTTAGGTAAACTTTCTGCCATGAATAGGGTGTTCCCTTGTTGCCTTAACAATCGGGCGAGATAATATGTCGCAGGAGCTCGTCCCCCTGTAAGCAAGATATTAATACTCAAACACAATCCCTCCGATAGATAGACCAGCAGAAGTGCCTAATAGCATAATTTTATTACCTCGTTGAATTTTATGTTGTACAATCGCTTCATGTAAGGCCATTGGGATACTCGATGCAATTGTGTTTCCATGATTGTGGATAATGTTCATGAACTTTGCTTCTTCAATGCCTAATTTTTTCCTTAAAATTCTCATTGCCATTCCACTTGCCTGGTGAGGGACAACTAAGTCAATTTCTTCCATCGTGCAATTAGAAGCAGCTAATAGATTTTCCATAAAAGCACCAATGTTTCTTGATGATAATTTGAAAATAGATTTTCCGTGCATATCAAATAAAAAGTCAGTTTCATCTGCATTTGAATTATTAGGATGCACTTTTGTTCCACCGCCTCTAATTTCAGTGTAATGAGCACCCTCGCTAATGGTTTCCATATGACCGGCCAGTATTTTAGAAGGTTCGTTTTCTGGAGTTTTCGTTAGAATGGCAGCAGCAGCGCCATCACCGAATAGTATCGCATTTTCTTTCGTTTTCCAATTCAACCCCACTGATGCTATTTCACTGGACACCAGCAGTATGTTTTTGTATCTTCCGCTATTTACTAAATAGGAGATTGTATCAAAGCCTGTTACGAAACTTAAACAAGTAGAGTTAATATCGAAACAGGGAATTTTAGATTCACTTAAACTCAATTGCTGTTGAACAAGTGCTGCATTACAGGGGATTGGTTGTTCCATTGTCCCACTGACACTTACGATGCAATCGATCTCTTCTTTATGTATACCCGAGGCATTAATCGCTTCAGTAGCTGCATAGGCTGCCATTTGTGAGGCAGTTTCATCTTCAATGAAGGAGCGCATTGCAACACCTGATTTTTGCTCTACCCATCCCTGTTTTACTCCTAATAATTCATCGAGTTCATGAGAGAATACTTTTTTATTCGGTAAATATTTTCCTGTACCTAAAATTTTAACATTTCTAACCTGAGACATAATACTTCCTTCCGCCTTCCAAATAAAGAACATTTTTAATCTACGCCATTTTTGCTGGAGTGGGGTAGATGAATTTATCTAAAGATAAAAGAACGAAATTCATAGTGAGAAGTTCGTTCTTTACTTGTTTTAAATTATTGATAATTCTTTTATTACATTATCAGAATCATCATTTATTAGTCTATGGGAAATATAGGAGCCTATAAATCATTGACACTGGACTAAAGGGAAAAATAGGGGAAATCAAGTAGTACAAAGAAAAGAGTGTAGACAAATATCATATTGACTTTACCTACACTCTAATGAGTTTGTTCTATAAAATTATGATATTTTAAATGTGTTTACAACGCTTCGAAGGTCTTCGGCCATTTTTGCTAGTGCATGGGCTGAAGCAGTTATTTCCTCCATTGAAGCAAGTTGTTCCTCGGCACCTGCTGCTACAGTTTGAGAATTTGCAGAAGACTGTTCGGCACTCTTGGAAACATTCTGTATCTTGAGGCTCATTTCTTCAACAGCTGCGGCGATTTGCTCAGATGTCACAGATACTTCTTCGGATTTTTTTGATACGTCAGTAGCTGAATGCAGAATTTTCTCGAAGGATTCTCCCGTTTCATTGATTAAGTGAAGCCCTTTTTCTACTTCTGATGTACATTTATCCATTGATCCTACAGCTTCCATCGTGCTATTTTGTATTTCTAAAATTAAGTGAGTAATCTGCTCTGCAGAACGTTTTGATTCTTCGGCTAGTTTTCTTACTTCCTCAGCTACAACAGCAAATCCTTTACCATTTTCACCTGCTCTTGCCGCTTCAATCGCAGCATTCAATGCTAATAAATTCGTTTGTTCAGAAATTCCTGATATAACAGCTACTATTTTTTCAATCTCTGATGAGCGACTACCGAGATCTTTAATAACACTTGATGAAGCAAGTACAGTACTGTTAATAGATTTCATTTGCTCTATCGTTTTATTTAATGCTACATTTCCTCGTTCTGATTCTTCCGTAGTTGCATTGGATTGCTCGGATACAAGTGAAATGGAATTAGCAATATGGCTAATGCTCGTTGCTGTTTCTTGTGTAGAAATGGATATCTCGTCTGTATGCTTTACGGAATCTTCAGCCCCAGCAGCAAGATAAGTGCTTGCTTCTGCGATATGTTGGGAAGCATTACTAGTTTCTTCGGCACTGGCGATTAATTGCTCAGATGATGCTGCAACATGATCGGATGATTCGCGAACATTCAAAATCAGGTTCTTTAATTGATTCAGCATTTTGTTAAATGAAAGTGCAAGTGAGCCAATTTCGTCTTTTGATTCGTATGTGCTTTGAACAGTTAGATCTCCGTGTTCAGCTTTACTCATCAACTCTACCATTTCTTTAGTAGGTTTATAGACGAGTTGAGCGATGATCCAACTTAATCCGACATACATCACTAATGCAATAACAATGATACTGATTAAAAAGATTGTTGAAGACTGAATATCTTTTTCGTTTTGTTCATTCACTGATTTGGCATCAGCACTATTTATATCTATAACTTCTGTGTATAGTTCATCGATTTCATTTAATATTGGAGCGACCTCTTCGACATAAAGTGAGTATCCTTCAATATTTTGATTTTTTATGGCTAAATTCAGTATCTCATCTTTGTAGTGTTCAAATTCGGCATTCAATTCATTGATTTTATCTAATAATGACAATTCACTAGAATTATCGGTGTTATAGGTTTTCCGTAGTTCTTGGTTCGCACTGATCCTCTCGTCAATTGCTTTTAAAAGTTCTTCGTTGCGATTCTTTTCGGTATTCACCAATAACTCTATAAGTGCTAATCGTACATATTGTGAATTGTTTTTTAGTTCGCTGACTGTTTCTATCGGAGTCAGTTTGTTATCGTACATATCCTCTAATTGATTGCCCATTTTATTGAATTGCATATAGCTAATCGTACCAATCAGTAACAGGCTAAGTAGGGTAACGACCAAAAGTAAGGCGAATTTCTGGGTAATTTTTAAATTTTTAATCCAATTCATGTTGTTTTCTCCTTTGATGTAATGGATGTTTAGTAGATTTGGAATAGAAAAAAATCTTCACACATTATATCGAGTAATAAATGTAATTGTTTATACATGACTTCAAGATTTCTATTGTAAAATTAATCCTATTCTCATGGATAAATAATAGAATACTACAGTTAATATTTACTATCTATGAACATTACTTACTATGTGGTATTATCAACAAAGATAATGGTGTTAATGTAACAGGAGGAAATACCCATGGTTTCAATGATTTCTAACTCTCAAAAAAAGCATATAAAGAGAGGTTTATCAGAAAATCAAGTAAACGTTCAGTATGATGAATTACTCCCTTTTTTAAAACGAAACGGGGGTAACCATGTATCCCATCTCATTTTTTTGCAAGATAAAGAACTGTTTTGGACAAAAGATCTGAATGTGTTGATTGTATATAAACAGATTTTCGATAAATACGTAGTGCTTGGCGATCCGATTGGCGATGAATCGAATTTCCGCTCCGCCATAAAAGAATTCAATGAATTTTGTAAGGGAAACAGAGGAAAGCCTATTTATTACCAAGTCAACCCTCGTTATATGCAACTCTATCACGAAGCTGGATATCGATTTATGAAGTTGGGAGAAGAGGCGCTTATTGAGCTCAATCATTTTTCTTTAGAGGGGAAAAGGGCTGCAAAGCTACGTACAAGATTAAACAAATTTAAGCGTAACGGTTTTGCATTTAATGTTGTAGAACCTCCGCATTCTACTAGACTCATTTCTGAGATTAAAAGAGTTTCGGATTGTTGGCTAGGTTCAGAAGCAGAAAAGGGCTTCTCGGTGGTTTCTTTTTGCGAAGATTATGTTTCGCGCTTTCCAATTGCACTATTACATAATGCAGAAGGAAAAGTTATTGCTTTTGCTACTTTAGCTACAGATTACAGACAAACAATAACCATTGACCTTATGAGAAATTGTAAACTGAGTCCACATGGGACAATGGATGTATTATTTACAAATATTATTCTATGGGCAAAAGAAACAGGCTTTTTGAAATGTAGTTTGGGAATGGCTCCGCTAGCCAACGTAGGGAATTGTAAACATTCATTTATTAGTGAAAAATTGATTCATTATGTCTATCGTTATGGGAATAAGAAATACAACTTTAAAGGTTTAAAAGAGTTTAAAGGTAAATTTGCAACAAGTTGGGAACCCAAGTATCTTGCATATAAAAAAACTTTATTACCGGTTATTTTCTTGCAGTTAGTACTGTTGATTAATCGTAAGAATCACCATCATAAAAAATTCTTAAGCAAAAATATTGTTAGGAAAGTAATTAAGAGTGGATTACGTTTCGAATAATGGAGAAGGCTCTCTACTAGAATTGTCATTTTAAGAAAGAGTCGGAAAGGCAAGCAATGCTATTAAGGAAAGAATTCGCCAAGTTTATGAAATATAGTTTAGTAGGTTGTATAAGTACGTTAATCTATTTTCTTTCAGTTTTTATATTAATTGAAGGTATGCAGGTGGATCCTGTGTTGGGTTCAGCTGCTGCTTTCATCATTATGACCATCGTATCGTTTTTCCTGAACGTAAAGTATACGTTCGGCAGTAGCATTACACAGCAGAAGGCTTTACGTTTCATGACAGTTTCAGCAGTAGGATTTATCCTGAATTTCATCCTGATATTTGTCACTGTCCGTGTTTTTGATTTCCATTATTTTATTGGAGAATTGGTCACCGTTCTAGTTATTCCTATTGTTAACTTTCTATTAAATAATTATTGGACGTTTCAATCGCAGCGATGAATCGACTGATATATATGTGCCGAGAAAGATGAATGGCTTGTCGTAACAAAAGCAGATAGCTAATTAAGCAATAGAATCAGTAAATAATACATAAGTAAAAGCCCGAAAAGCTAATTTTTCGGGCTTTTACTTATGTATTAATACTGAAATAAATAGTAAGTATCATAATGTGAATTTTAATTCATCCTAAGATATCTACTTAAAGTGTGAAAAATAACAATAATTTACAACAATGCTATTGATTTTAATATAAATTTACAAAACCTTTACAAAGGAAACGATGAAAATTTACACTTTGCCTTTATTCTATATTTAGACATAGTGCGACATATAAAAGTCCTAACATACTTACTTGGAGGTAAGAAATGAGCATTATAAAAAAAGTGAAATTTGGATTACTTATCGGATCAGTACTTGCTGTCCTTTCAGCATGTACGACTGATGATACAAATGAGACAGAGGCATCAAATGGTAATGGAGAGACAATTGCTATTTCTGGATCGACGTCTGTTGGGCCACTTGCTGAAAAATTAGCACACAAGTATGCAGAGCAAGATAATACGAATATTGAAATCAACCAAATTGGCTCTTCGGCAGGTATAACAAACGCAACCAATGGAGTATCCGAAATCGGAATGTCTTCAAGGGATTTAAAGGAAGAAGAAAAAGGACAGCTGAATGAAGTAGTAATTGCTTATGATGGAATAGTTGTTGTAACTCATCCGACAAATAAAGTAAAAGATTTGACGTTGGAGCAAGTGAAACAAATCTTTACCGGTGAAGTTACGAACTGGAAGGAGTTCGGTGGAGATGACATGGAGATTGTTGTTGTCTCACGGGAAGATGGTTCGGGATCACGGGACGCGTTCCAGGAAATTGTAGACTATAGTTCGGGTGAACTAATAAAAAATGCAATTATTGCAAGTGGCAACGGTAATATTAAAACAACAGTAGCAAACAATAAGCATGCTGTTGGATTTATCTCGTTTGAATATATCGATGAGTCCGTTTCAACAATTGACATAAATGGTGTAGAAGCAACTGCAGACAATGTATTGCAACAAAAATATAAATTATCAAGACCATTCTTATTTGTATATAAAGATGGCAAACTATCGGAAGCAGGACAAAAGTTTATCGATTTTATCATAAGTGAGGATGGACAAGCCATTGCTGCAGAAGCAGGGGCAATCCCAATTAACTAAACTTAAATCATAGAAGGAAGACAATACAAATCATTTGAACGTAATTTTGGAGGAGAAAAGGTGTCTATCCCAACAAACAATCAATCCGTAAAAATCAATCACGCAAATAAAAGAAAGTATTTGCTCGAAAAAGTGTCATCAAAGGTATTTTTGATTTGTGCACTTTTATCAGTATTCACATTATTACTTATTATTGGTTTTGTATTTTATAAAGGAGCCTATCCATTCGTTGCGCAAGGCTATAGCTTTGTTGACTTTCTCCTAGGTACCGATTGGGTACCAAGTGAAGATAAATTTGGTATATTCCCGATGATTATCGCATCGATATATGCCACGATTGGTGCATTAATCATAGGGGTGCCTATAGGATTATTTACTGCTATATTCTTGGCAGAGATTGCTTCTAAAAGAGCTGCAAAAATTATTTCTCCTGCGATTCAATTATTAGCAGGGATTCCGTCTGTATTGTACGGTGTATTCGGACTAGCGATTATTGTTCCATTTTTGCAAAACACCTTAGGGTTAGTGAAAGGTCAAAGCTTGATTGCTGTAATTCTTGTACTTGCAATCATGATGTTGCCAACAATCGTGACAGTAGCCGAAACAGCGATTCGAGCGGTCCCAAAAACATACCGAGAAGGTTCTTTGGCACTTGGTGTTTCACAAATTGGAACAATCTTTAGGGTTGTTGTACCAGCTGCAAAATCAGGGATATTAACGGCAATCGTGCTAGGGTTGGGTAGAGCAATTGGTGAAACGATGGCTGTAATTTTAGTGGCGGGAAACAGTTTGATCGTGCCAACAAGTCTTACAGATAGTATCAGACCATTAACAACAAACATAGCATTGGAAATGGGTTATGCAGCAGGAACTCATCAAGAAATGCTTTTTGCAACAGGTATCGTTTTATTCTCATTTATCCTAATCTTGAATTTTGTATTAGCTAGAATCAGCGCGAAGGGTGGTAACTAAGATGAGACAATTCAAAGATAACTTGCTATATAGTCTATTATGGTTATCGGCATTCTTATCTGTTGCGGTTCTCGTGATGATTGTTGGATTTATCTTTTATAAGGGCTTCGGTTTGATTAGTTTTGAGTTCATCTTCGGTGATTATTCTCCAACTGGTGGGGGAGGAATTCTGCCGATGATTGTTACAACAATCTACACAATTGTTATTTCACTCATTATTGCAACACCAATCGGAATTTTAGCGGCAGTATATTTACAGGAATATGCGAAACAAGGCCGTTTAGTAAAAGTTATTCGCTTTGCAACAGAAAGTTTGACAGGGATTCCTTCGATTATTTATGGTTTATTCGGAGCGGTATTTTTTGTAACAACATTAAAATTAGGTATGTCTATTATAGCGGCATCACTTACATTAACGATCATTGTTTTACCGGTTATTATTCGTACAACTGAGGAAGCTTTAAAGACGGTACCCGCGGCTTATCGTGAAGGTTCATTGGCACTTGGAAATACGAAGCTGCAAACATTATATAAAGTCATCTTGCCTAGTGCGATGCCAGGTATTTTATCGGGTATTATTCTTTCGATTGGACGAATTGTTGGGGAATCTGCTGCGATTTTCTTAACTGCAGGTACTGTAGCGGCAATGCCGGAGAGCATTTTTTCTTCTGCCCGAACTTTAACCGTTCATTCATATCTAGTTACACAAGAAGCTGGAGATATTGAACTCGCAGCAGCTATCGGGATTGTGCTCATCGTCTTAATACTGGCAATTAATCTTTCGGCAACATTTATCTCAAAGAAACTAAATAAAACAACAAACAAATGAGGAGTTTGTTATGACGACATCAGTAATGGAACGTACAGATACATTAACCACACAATATGAAACAGGGAAGGGTATATCGGAAATGGAGCAACGTAAAAACGGAACATCGAAAATAAATGTAAAAGACCTAAATTTATTCTATGGTGATAAGCAAGCGTTATACGGCGTTTCCCTTGATATTCACGAAAAACAAGTAACTGCGTTAATCGGTCCATCTGGCTGCGGGAAATCAACTTTCCTACGTACCTTAAATCGAATGAATGATTTAATCGATGGCGTGAAAATTACAGGTGATATCAATATCGATCAGGAGAATATTTATAACACGAACGATGTCATTAAATTGCGTACAAAAGTAGGTATGGTGTTCCAGAAACCAAATTTATTCCCGATGAGTATTTATGACAATGTAGCCTATGGTCCAAGAGGACAAGGGATTAAAAATAAAAAAGAGCTCGATAAGATTGTAGAGGAAAGTTTACGCGGTGCTGCCATTTGGGAAGAAGTGAAAGATCGCCTAAAAACTTCAGCCCTTGGCTTGTCAGGTGGACAACAACAGAGGGTATGTATAGCTCGAGCAATTGCAATGAAACCAGATGTAATCCTGATGGATGAACCTACTTCTGCTCTTGATCCGATTTCAACTTTAAAGGTTGAAGAGTTAATTACAAACATGAAGAAGGATTATACAATTGTGATTGTTACTCATAACATGCAACAAGCTGCACGGATTTCTGACAAAACAGCGTTTTTCTTAAATGGAGAAGTTGTTGAATATGACAATACAGATGAAATATTCTCAACACCGCAAGATCAGAGAACTGAAGATTATGTTACAGGTCGATTCGGATAAGGGGAGATAAGCATGGTCATTCGCGAAAACTTTGAAAAAAATTTAGAGGAATTAAAAAGAAAAATTGAGGAAATGTCCGAGTTATCAATAAATGCACTTGAAAAAGCTTTTAAAGCTTTAAAGACGCAAGATATAGAAATTGCATTAAAGGTAATTGAGGGAGACAATGCAATCGATAACCTTGAGTTGGAAATTAATCAATTTGCCATATGGTTAATGGCTAAAGAAGCGCCTGTTTCAAGAGATTTACGAGAAATTATCGGTGTAATTAAAATATCTTCGGAAATTGAACGAGTAGCTGATTTTGCAGTTAATATTGCAAAAGCAACGATTAAGATAGGTACTACAAAGTCGCTGCTTGAAATTACTAATCTGGAGAAAATGAAAGAAATTACGATCGAGATGCTTCAAAAAGCGATACAATCGTTTACAGAGGAAAATATCGCTCTTGCGAAAGAAGTTGGAGAACTAGAAGATAAAGTAGATGAGTATAATGGAGAAACTTATAAAAGTCTTACTAATTATTTAAGTGAGCATCCTGAAGAAATGAATCAACTTTTACAATTATTGTTCGTTAATCGACACCTCGAAAGATCAGCAGACCATATTACAAATATTGCTGAAAGTACTGCCTACCTAATTAAAGGTCAAATATATGATTTTAATTCTTAACAAAAAACGAATTCCTGATTATGGGGAATTCGTTTTTTGTGTTCTTTGTTTGAAGAAGGGATAACAAAATTTTATTAATATTATAAATATTCCTTCATTTTACACTTTGAATATTATACTGTTATACTTTTAAAGGGTAAATGGATGCTGATATTTTCTCGTTATTGTAAAGGTTATTCTATATATCTCGGGAATATTAAAAGAGCAATATTTCTTTAGAATTATGATTGCGATAAGAGTTAAAACCTATTCGTGGTTACTAATTATATTTTTAAGAGGGAAATTAATAAGTTTTAAAAAATAACCATTGAAGGAAAAAATGGATAAATCTAAGGCTGTTTAGCGCTCAGATGGGTAAAAATGATAAAGGAGGAGTATATATGGAGTGGTTTGGTAGTCTTTTAGGAAGTATAAATACATATTTGTACTCTTATGTACTAATTATCTTGTTAGTAGGGGTAGGGCTATTTTTTACGTATAAAACAAAGTTTATACAATTTCGAATGATTCCTGAAATGTTTAAACTTCTTGCTGAAAAATCTCCAACAGATAAATCAGGAAAGAAAAAGGGAGTTTCTTCTTTTCAAGCATTCACAATCTCTGCGGCCTCCCGTATCGGAACTGGGAATATTGCTGGTGTTGCAACAGCCATTGCTCTAGGAGGACCAGGTGCTGTTTTTTGGATGTGGATGATTGCTTTAATAGGTGGAGCGTCAGCATTAATTGAAAGTACTCTGGCACAAGTATATAAAGTAAAAGACTCTAGCACAGGAATGTACCGTGGTGGTCCTGCTTACTATATGGAAAAAGGGTTAAACAAAAGATGGATGGGTGTACTTTTTGCAGTTGTTATTACATTAACTTATGGTTTCGTATTTAATGCGGTTCAAGCAAACACAATTACGATTGCATTTGAAGAAAGCTTTGGTACAAATCGTGTCGTTGTGGGAATAATCATTTCCATACTAACGGCTGTTATTGTATTTGGTGGATTAAAACGTATTGTGAGCGTTACGCAAGTAATTGTACCGGTTATGGCCATTGCATATATTTTAGTTGCCTTACTTGTAGTGATCATGAATATTAGCGAAATACCTAATATGTTTGTTCTCATTTTTAAATCGGCGTTTGGATTGGAAGAAGCCTTTGCAGGGGTGATCGGGGCAGCAATTATGAACGGGGTTAAACGTGGTTTATTCTCAAATGAAGCAGGTATGGGTTCTGCACCGAATGCGGCAGCAACAGCATCCGTAACTCACCCCGTAAAGCAAGGGTTAATTCAAACATTAGGTGTATTTATAGATACATTAATTGTTTGTACGTCGACTGCAGCTATCGTTTTACTAAGTGATGCATATCTACAATCAGATTCAGCATCAATCAATCTAACACAAGCTTCTCTTATTTCTAATTTAGGAGATTGGGCTGGAATTTTCTTAGCTATTGCAATATTCTTGTTTGCGTATAGTACTGTTATCGGAAACTATTACTATGGCGAAACAAATATTGGGTTTATTAAAGAATCTAAAACTGCTTTACTAATTTTCCGTATTTTAGTGGTAGGTTTCGTGATGTTTGGAGCGGTTGCAAAAGTTCAGATTGTATGGGATTTAGCAGACTTTTTCATGGCCATTATGGCAATTATAAACCTACTCGCAATTCTGATGCTATGGAAAGTGGCGAAACCAGTTATCCAAGACTATATCGCTCAACGCAGACAGGGGAAAGATCCTGTATTTTACAAGAAAAATGTTCCAAATATTGGGGATGTTGAATGCTGGGATGACGAAGAAGAAAATTGATAATATAAATAAAAACGAATTCCTGATAATGGGGAATTCGTTTTTTTTTAGTTAAACTTTGTTGATATCTGGAACAAAAGAATGCGAGTTCGAAATAAAGAAAGTTGTCCAATATAAGGCCATTGCCTGCTATGTATACTGCGTAATATTTACAGCACCTTCAGAAGTGTATCTTTTTGGGCGCACTTCACAAAAGCGCAAAGACTATTCGTTGAGACAACTACAAGTTTGCTCTAGCTGCATGGTGCTTAGTCCGCCCACCTAATAAACACTACATAAGAATTTTATAAGAAATATCTATTGTTTAAGGACACTTTATTTTAGTCTAAAGTGAATCAATAAATCGCTTGATGCGTTTAATGGCTTCTTGCAGTTGCTCTAGTGAGGATGCGTATGAGCAACGGATATGGCCTTCGCCGCTTTCTCCAAACACATCACCAGGAACCACGGCTACGCCTTCTTGCAATAATAGCTTCTCAGCAAATTCCTGTGAAGACAACCCAGTGGATTGAATAGAAGGGAAGGCATAAAATGCTCCTCCTGGCTCATGACATTCTAATCCAATCTCGTTGAAAGAGTGCACGATATAATTTCTGCGTCGACGATAGCTTTTGACCATTTCTTCTACATCAGAACGTCCATTTTTTAGAGCTTCAATAGCAGCGTACTGACTCATTGTGGAAGCACACATTAATCCGTACTGGTGAACCTTCAGCATCGCATTTGAAATCTCGACAGGTGCACAAACAAACCCTAGACGCCAGCCTGTCATGGCAAACCCTTTTGAGAAACCGGACACTAAAATAGTTCTGTCAAACATTCCTTCAATCGCTGCCATACTTGTATACTCTTCATCATAAGCAAGCTCAGCATATATTTCATCGGCAATTACTAATAAATCATACTTATTAGCTAAGTCAGCTAGACCTTCTAATTCGCTTTTACTTAACATCGTACCTGTAGGATTATTCGGTGAACAGATCATAATTGCTTTTGTTTTTTCTGTGATAGCTGCTTCAATTTGATCAGGTAGTATTTTGAAATCATTTTCTTTTAATGCTTGAACTTGGACAGCCACTCCTCCTGCCAATTCAACCATTGGCACGTAGGAAACGAAGCATGGTTCTACAACGATGACTTCATCACTTGGGTCCAAAATTGTTCTTAAGGCAATATCAATGGCTGAACTTGCACCAACAGTTACAATGATTTGGTCAGCTGGTGAATATGAGACATTAAATTGAGTTTTCATATAATATGCGATTTCTTCGCGTAACTCCAATAACCCTGCATTCGGAGTATAAGAAGTATAACCTTGCTCAAGGGAAGA
Organism: Ureibacillus sp. GCM10028918; assembly: GCF_042666115.1. Taxonomy (NCBI): domain Bacteria; kingdom Bacillati; phylum Bacillota; class Bacilli; order Caryophanales; family Caryophanaceae; genus Ureibacillus; species Ureibacillus sp. GCM10028918. The sequence goes on along the minus strand of NZ_JBHTFK010000021.1, from coordinate 82,377 downwards.
AATGGCAGCTTCCCTGATATGCCAAGGTGTTACAAAATCAGGTTCGCCAACTCCTAGAGAGATTACGCCTTCCATACCTGCTGCTAAATCGAAAAAGCGACGAATTCCTGAAGGTTTTAAATCATGTACCAATTTCGATACATACGTACGTTTTGTTGATTCCATTACGGTGACACCACAATTCTTTTATCTTTGTTATCTGGTTCAAAAATGATTCCATCATGCTTATATTTTTTCAATATAAAGTGTGTAGTCGTAGAAATGACAGAATCAAGAGTAGAAAGTTTTTGAGAGACAAAGTTTGCTACTTCGTTCATCGATTTTCCTTCCACAATAATCGATAAGTCATACGTACCAGACATTAAGTAAACTGAATTTACTTCATCAAAACGATAAATTCTCTCTGCAATCTCATCAAAGCCAACCCCGCGTTTTGGTGTCACCTTAACATCGATCATCGCACGGACTCCTGGGTGTTCTTCAACTTTTGTCCAATCGACAATAGAAATATATCGAACAATGACTTTATTTTCCTCGAGCTTTTTGATGGATTGCTCGGTTTCTTCCAAACTTAGGCCAACCATTTTGGCGATATCCCCAGTTGCGGTGCGAGCATCCTTTTCTAGAATTTCTACAATTTCCAATTCTTTTTCATTAAGTCTCATGAAAAGACCTCCATATGTTATTAAATATTTTATATTATAGCAAAATTCCGACGGTAGTATAGTGGGAAAGCTGAATTTGAAATACTTTCTTTAATTGTGAAAGAAAGCGAGAACATTTGTGGTTGAATGAGAGAGACATTATTTAAAGTTTTCATTGCGGATTGAGGGAAATTCGGTTTGATTAATAGTATTTAATGGATGGAAAATGGCTGATGTGATAAATTAAGGAATACATGAGTTTAACAGGTAGAGTATAAAGGAGAAACAACATGACAAATAATGATTTATTAATTCGGTTACGTTATGCACTAGATATTAAAAATACAGATATGATCGATATCTTCAAATTGGGCGGCATGGAATTGTCAAAAGAAGAAGTGCTCAAAATCCTGACAAAGCCACAATTTGATGAAGATGGAGAAATTGACTTAAGTAATCCTAATTTTATGCTTTGTGATTATGAAACATTGGAGTCATTTTTAAACGGTTTTATCACATTTAAGCGTGGTAAACAGGAGCAAAAACCGGGTCAAACAAAAGCTCTAGAGCCAGCGGGCAAAAGAGATGCAGCAAATAACTTATTCATTAAGAGGGTGAAAATTGCTTTAAGTTTAACGACTGAGGACATGATCGATATTTTTTATGATGCGGGATTAAATGTCTCCAAAGGAGAAATTGGGGCAATTTTAAGAAAAGCTGATCACCGCAATTATAAAGAGTGTGGAGATAATTTTACGCGCAATTTTATAAAGGGACTAACGATGCGATACCGACAACCAGAACAACAGTAAAAAAGGAGCTGCTTCACGTAGGTGAAACGGCTCCTTTTCTTTGAATTTTTTAACCTTCTGAACGTTTTTTGGCTATGTCGGCAGTTGCTGTAAATAACACGTCTGAAGAGGAGTTCAGGGCAGTTTCACATGAGTCTTGTAAAACACCGATGATGAAACCTACACCTACAACCTGCATAGCGATATCATTTGAAATACCGAATAAGCTGCAAGCTAATGGGATTAGTAATAGTGAACCACCTGCAACACCTGAAGCACCAGCTGCTGAAACTGCTGATAAAACTACTAATATAATGGCAGTCCATATATCAACTTCAATCCCAAGAGTATGAGCAGTAGCGAGTGTTAAGACTGAGATTGTCACAGCAGCACCCGCCATATTAATTGTTGCTCCTAATGGAATGGAAACAGAATAAGTATCTTCATCTAAGCCTAATTTTTCACATAAAGTCAAGTTCACAGGAATGTTGGCTGCTGAACTTCGTGTGAAGAAGGCTGTTAATCCACTTTCTCTTAATGTTCTCAATACTAATGGATATGGATTTTGACGAGTAAAGAAAAATGTAATCAAAGGATTTATTACTAAAGCAACAAAGAACATACAGCCGAGAAGTAAAACTAAAAGCTGTCCATATTCAACCAGTGATTCTAGACCATTTGTATGAATTGCATCAAAGACAAGACCCATAATACCGAATGGAGCTAATTCAATTACCCATTTTACGATGTTTGTAACAGCATCAGAAAAATTGGCAATCATTGTTTTAGTGCTGTCTGCTGCTTTTTTTAATGCAAAACCTAGTAAGATCGCCCAAGCTAAAATCCCTAAATAATTTGCATTTATAATAGCATTAACAGGGTTGTCCACAATGCTGGTAAGTAAAGTTTGAAGTACTTGCAGAATTCCTTCAGGGGGAGCTACTTCTACAGCGCCAGTTGTCAAAGTTAAAGTTACTGGGAATATGAAACTCGTAACAACCCCTACAACTCCAGCTAAAACTGTTCCAATTGCATAAAGAACTAAAATGAACTTCATATTTGTTTTTTTACCACTCTGGTGGCTTGAGATAGCATGCATAACTAAAACTAAAACTAAAATTGGCGCTACCGCTTTTAATGCCCCTACAAATAAAGAACCGAAAATGGAAACCCAGCTTGTAGCTTCCGGTATTGCAACAGCAAATAAAATACCTACGATAATTCCTACTAGAATCCTTTTAACTAAGCTAATTTGACTCCACTTATGTACGATGTTTTTCATGACGTCCCTCCGAGTGTTATAAATATTATGTTAGTAGAGTGTACAACTGTATTATCCGTGTGGACATTGATAAAACAAAGTGTAACATAGAAATGCAAATTAGGAAACATGAAATTATTTCAAAACGCATAAATACCGAATGAATATTAAGAATTTAGGTTTAATCATTAATGTATAGTGACTAAATACGAACATTTATTTACATCTGAACGATATCATTCGTTTTAATTAATTTTCAGGGAAGGGCAATGTAATAATTTGCATGCTCATGTAAAGATATTTTTTATTATTCTTTCAATATGTTTAAGAGTTTACTTTGAAAGATAGTTCGATAATGAACATGAATTTTCGATTTATTTCGCAAGAAAAAACATTTCTCGGGAAATATAACGACAATCCTCTACAAATTTAAAAAATAAAGCGCAAAATGAATAAATCATTCTACGCTATTTTGAAACACTCTTCTAAAGGTATTTTAGAATGCCCAGTCCCCATTACGGAAAATCGGAACAATTGTGCCATCTGCTTTAATCCCGTCAATATTCATATTGGCTGAGCCAATCATGAAATCAACGTGTACTGTAGAAGTATTCATACCGTTTGCACGTAATTCCTCGGGGCTCATAGTTGTACCACCTTGAATCGTCGTAGGGTAAGCTGAACCGATTGCTAAGTGATTGGATGCATTTTCATCATATAAAGTATTAAAGAATGTTATACCAGATTGCGAGATAGGAGATGGATCTGGAACTAGTGCGATTTCACCTAAACCAGTACCTCCTTCATTATCAAAGACTAATTTTTTAATTGCTTCATCGCCTTTTTCGGCAGAGATTTCAACAATTTTCCCGTCTTTGAAATGAACCTCAATTCCTTCAATTAACGTACCCGCATAGCTAAGTGGTTTTGTGCTTCGAACGACACCATCCATACGACGTGTATCAGGAGCGGTAAATACTTCTTCTGTTGGCATGTTGGCAATAAATTCATCGCCATTTGGATTATAACTTTCTGCACATGCCCAAATGTGGTTTTTAGGTAGACCCAATGTTAAATCAGTACCAGGAGCAGTGTAGTGAAGTGCGTCAAACTGGATATCATTTAACTTCGCTGCCTTTTCGTTTAATGTCTTCTTATGCTCATCCCAAGCGGCAACAGGATCTTCTTCATACACTCGGCATGTTGTGAAGATTTGATTCCATAAAGCATCCACTTGTTCTTCTTCAGTTCCCAGATCTGGGAATACCTTCGCTGCCCAACCTGCTCCAGCAGCAGCAGCTACAGTCCATTTCAAATCATCATTTTGAGTTGCTTTGCGTTGAGCATGGAACGCCTTACCGGCTATATTTTGGTAAGCAGCTACTTTTGCAGGGTCTGCTTCATTTAATAAACCTGGATCACTTGATACAATCGAAAGTCTGCTTACACGATGATTTAATACATGATCTTCTGATTCATCAATTTCATATTGAGGAATGTCTGTTAATACTTTTGTTGGTTGGTGAAGATAGTGCTGTTTTGTAATTTCATCATCAGACCATTTGATAATGACATTTTCAGCACCCAACGCATAAGCCTCTTTGGTTACCAAGCGCGCAAGAGGGGCTTGATCGACAGTAATGGTCATTTTCACCCAATCACCAGGTTGAACATTGATACCTTTTGCAACTAAAAGCTTTGCGTATTTTTGTAAGTTTTCTTCAAAATTTGGTAACATACTTTATTCCCCCAATATAATTCTTTCATATTCAATATTATCACAATAGAATGAAAACTTTGTAACTATTAGGTTCATTTTTATAAAAATTGAAGCGTGTATTTCGACAAAGGTGAATCAATTGAATCGCTGTCTATTTTGTAAAGCGATTTGCATAACTGCTGGCGACAAAAGATTCAGGTTTTATTTTTGCTTTTAAGCCAAGGGTGTTCATGCGAGAAATCATTTCTTTCACAAAGATGCTTGTTTTATTTCTTTTTCCTGAACCGATATCAATATGCCCTTCAATTATTAAACTCGCACCTTTATAGATATTGGGAAGTACAATGTCGATTAAACAATCTTTTTTCTCGTTAGTGAATAAGGAGACAACTTCCTCAGTTAAAGTCGTTTCATAGGAGATACGTTCATAGAGGTTGGTCATTTTTCTTGGAATAATCACTTTTCTAAAGCATGCCCAAACGCCTTTTCTTTCCTGTTGGATGACAATGCCGGTAATAAACCTTGTTTCTCGACTAAATACTTGTGAATCAGTCCCGAACATTAACTTAAAGTTACCGGTGGGATCTTTCTCCATAAACTGTTCAATATTATGAAAAACCCTTTCAAATGACATGTTTTTATGACTTAAATTCTGAAAGGTAATACTAGATACATGCTCTTTTACCATTTTTCCTACCTTTCTCTTCTTAGTCGGCTAATACAGCTTATTCATGTAAAGGGAAAAATAAGATAAATCTATTCAATATAATGGGAAATTAGGTGTTATAGGAGAAGTTTTCTTGCTTATATTGAGTTTGAAAAATAGTATAAAAAATTGTAATTCAGTCCATAAGAGAGAGGTATCAAAGGCAATAAAGAAGAATATTTAAATGAACAATTAATAATGAAAAAATAAACTCTGGAGGTAACAATGGGTAGAGTAGTTCATTTTGAAATTCATGTAGAAGATATGGAACGAGCGAAGAAATTTTATGGAGAAGTATTTGACTGGTCATTTGAAGATTGGAGTGACTATGCAGGAATGCCTTACTTTGGTGCAGTAACTGGAGAGGAAGGTCAACTAGGAATCAATGGGGCTTTAATAAAACGCCAAGGTGCTTCTCCAGTGCCAAACCAAAGTGTGAATGGTTTTGTTTGTACCTTGGGTGTCGATAATTATGATGCAGCAGAAAGGAAAATTCTTGATAACGGTGGGACAGTTGCATTACCAAAATACGCATTACCTGGAATGGCGTGGCAAGGATATTATATTGATACTGAAGGAAATATCATCGGCATCCACCAAGCAGATGAAAATGCTAAATAGGATTATGATCTATTGAAAAACTTGTTATATCGCCAAATCCTTTAGCGATGTGCCTTGGTTACAATTATGTAAATAAAAAATTTTATACATGTAAACAAAAGGGGTGTCCATTTAAAGACGCCCCTTTACTATGCAACTTGCGGAAAGTATTTTATGTGACTCCATAATGAATAAATCTCCCATGGTTATAGGATGTATATTCTTCTGTTAATTGATAGATTTTATTATATTCTTTTGAAATGATGGCTTGAAGAATTCTTGTGTTAAAGTCATTCGCGGAATAATGCTTCGCCTTCGGTTTTAGTTTCCACCCGACCATGGCAAATTGCAGGGTCTTATCCCTTAATGAATCATAAGTTTTTAACATAATCTCGTTTTGTGAACTTTCAATTAGTGTCCGTCCAAATAAAATAGATTGAAGGGTATATCCTAAATAATCATCATTTTCAGTAGCTTTCAGTTGTAAATCTAAATGAAGTTGAAGTTTTTCTATATCAAAAGAGGTTACACCCTTCGATACCAAATCGACTGCATATAGATTCATACAATTATTTAATGCTAATATATCCAAAATTTCTTTATAAGAGAGCTCTTTTACGAGAACACCTCGATTTTTTAAAGTTTTGATAAAACCTTCCGAGTCTAAACGCAGAAGGGCATCCCTAATTGGTGTTCTACTCATATCTAATTCTTTTGATAAGTTATTTTCTGATAGAATTTCCCCAGGTAAAAATTCTGCATAAATGATTTTCCTTCGTATTTCTTCGTATGCTTTTACTGCTAGAGATGACATCTAGTACACCTCCTTTCTAAAGTACATGTTTTTTCATATTAATAGAAGGTGTTATTTATTCATCGTATATTATAAAGCAAGTTGTATATAAGCTGTATTTAATAATATTAATATTTTTTACAGTATTTTAAAAGTAAGGGTATTCATAGAAATATCCGTTATCTGAATATTTACATTCGGAATATAGTTCCTTAACAATTTTTCTGTATATTCATTTGTGTAAGAGAGTTGTATACAAGTTGAATGTTAGGTAAGAAACCCCTAACCCTTAAGGAGGCAAAGTAATTTAGGGAGTTTATTGAATTATTTTTAAACACTAAAAAACTTGCTTTTGATGGTATTGAAAAAAATTGTGAATAAAAGGAGACTATTAGGAACATGAAAAAATTCTCAAAGCTTTTAGTGACGGTAGGTTTATTAACAACGTTAGCAGCATGTGGCAGTGACGAAAGTTCAATATCTTCAACTTCTGCAGAAACAACAGGTAAAGAAAACTGGCCAGAACAACTTACTTTAGTTCAAATGCCTAATGAAAATAATCCAACAGAAGCAACTACTATGCATACCGCTTTAAGAGAACACCTTACTGAGGAACTAGGTGTGGAAGTTATTGAGTATGATGGTGCTAGTTATGCAGTGGGGATCGAAGCAATGGCAAGTGGGAATTTAGATATTATGCTTGGCAGTCCAATGAGTTATTATCAAGCAAACAAGTTAGCTGGTGCAGAATTACTTGTGACTCCAACTATACCAGATGGCCCTGAATATTATACAGCTTTCATTACTCAAGGTGATAATGATGAAATTAATAGCTTAGCAGACTTAAAAGGAGAAAATTTTGCATTTGTTGATGCAGCCTCTTCTTCAGGTTTCTTATATCCTAAGGCAACACTAGTACAAGAATTCGACTTAGATTCAGAATTGGTTGAGCAATCAGGATATTTCTTTGAGAACGTTGCTTTCTCAGGTTCTCATCCAAACAGTTTAATGGGAGTAGTAATGGGAGACTATGATGCTGCAGCAGTAGCTGGTTCTGTAATAGATATGATGGCTGAAGCAGGGCAAATCAAGAAAGAGGATGTAAAAGTTATCGGTAAAACAGAAAAAATTCCGGATGCTTCTTATATAGTTCGCGGCGATTTACCAGAAGATTTCAAAGAAGCTATTAGAGATGCCTTTGTATCATTTGCTGACGAATCATACTTTGAAGCGCTTCATGAAGACCCAAAAGCCCGTTTTGTTGCGACGGAACCAGATTTTTATGATCCAGCAATAGAAATGTTAGGTACTATTAATGCTTTAGAGGAAGTGCAAGAATAATGAAACCATTATTATCTATTAAGAACTTGGTAAAAGTATATGGAAAAGAGACACGTGCTTTAAATGGAATTTCTTTAGATTTTTATTCAGGTGAATTTATTGTTGTCATTGGTCCATCTGGAGCAGGCAAATCAACCTTTATCCGATGTATAAACCGTCTGGTTGATCCGACTGAAGGTGAAATTCTATTTGATAACCAACATCTGGAAAAAGTAAATGGGCGTAAGTTAAGAAAAGAACGCTCTAAAATTGGGATGATTTTCCAGCATTATAATCTAGTCGGTAGAACAAATGTAATTAAAAATGTTCTTCATGGCCAATTAAGTAATACACCATTATACAAAAGTATTTTAGGGCTTTACCGTGAGGAAGATAAACGAGAAGCGGTGGAGCTACTGAAGAAGGTGGGCCTTGAAGATCAAATCTATAAACGTGCAGATGCTCTTTCGGGTGGTCAAATGCAGCGAGTGGGGATTTGTAGAGCGATTCTTCAAAGACCGAAGCTTTTACTTGCTGACGAACCAATTGCCTCATTGGATCCGCTATCTGCAAATATTGTTATGCAGCAACTTCATGATATTTCAGCAGAAAGAAATTTAACTTGTATTGTAAATTTACATCAGGTGGACTTTGCTAAAAAATATGCTACACGAATTGTTGGTATTAAAAAAGGGATGGTTGTTTTCGATGGTATGCCATCTGAACTGACAGACGAAATTGTACGAGATATTTATGAAGGGAAAGAATCACAGATGACCCTTCAAAGTGAAAAGGGAGCTTCATCCATTTTTGCCGAGGAAGGAAGTAAGGAATTGGTGACAGTGGGGCAAGGATATGAATAAGCAGACTTTAGTGAGTATCCCTTTGAAACAAGAAAAGTCATATAGTGCCATCGGAGTTGTGTTAGCTATTTTGGCTGGTCTATTATTTTCCTTTTTTCACCTTAAAATTTCCTTTGTAGATATGGTTATGGGATTACCCCAATTTATTATGTTCTTTTTTCAGAAATTCTTACCAGCTAATGCAGAGAATCTAGGAGCATATATTCCATCCGTGATTGATACGCTTGGCTTTGCTGTTATTGCAACTTATATTTCTACAGTATTGGCTTTTATCCTAGGAATACTAATCTCTGAACATACAAATAAATTTAAAATTCTACGCTGGATTGTCAGAGGGTTTGTCTCCATATTACGAAATATCCCGTTTATTATTTGGGGTGCATTGTTAGTTTATATTTTCGGAATCGGTGGAATTGTCGGAGTCTTAGCACTAATATTGGTTACAATTGGTTTTCTGGGTAAGAGTTATGCAGAATCGATTGATGAAATTTCTGGTGACAAACTAGAGGCTTTAAGAGCAAATGGAGCTTCTTATTTCCAAATATTATTCCATGGAATTATTCCTCAATTTGTACCTGCATGGATTAACTGGACATTATTTGCCTTTGAAATCAATGTTCGTGCATCCGTTGTACTTGGGTTGGTAGGAGCAGGTGGAGTGGGTGTTCTTATTGACACAAATATTAACCTATTTAAATATGGTGAAGCTTTAACCATTATTGCAGTAGTTGTATCTATTATTTTAATAACAGAATTTGTAACGAATTCAATTCGAAAACGAATTGCATAAATTTATTCAGTAGGTAGAAGAGTTTTGCGCCGAAACTTTTCACCGGTTAACAGCAAGTTATGGCGATATTGATTTTACAATAAGGGACTGAATAATCAATGGAAAGCATTCGAGTTACTTCAAAAGGCAGTGTTGTTAAGACAATTTCGGTTGTTTTAATCTTAATAACCGTATTTTTGAGTGCAGTAAAACTGATTGACTTAGATTTTGTAAAGTTTTTTGAGCGGTTAGATAATGCTCCAGCGGTAATTGGGCGAATGATGGCCATTGATGTGTCTGTTATTCCAGCGGGACTTCTAGCTATGGTAACTAGCTTATCTCTGGCTTTCTTTACTTTAGTGGTTGCGGTATTCATATCTTTGATGCTAAGTTTTTTGGCAGCATCCAACATTACACCTAATCGCTACTTAGCAGCTTTTATTAAAGGTTTTTTTGCCATCATTCGTTCAGTACCATCACTTGTGTGGGGTCTGATGGTTATTGCAAGTCTGGGGTTTGGGTATACATCAGGATTTATTGCCATTTTACTTCATGCAGTCGCTTATCTAACGAAAACATTTACAGGAAGTATTGAAGAGGCAGGCACCGACATTATTGAAGCAATGCGGTCAACCGGAGCTTCTTGGTTCAAAATTATTTTCCATGGGCTCCTGCCACTTTGCATTACATATTTCTTCGCTTGGATTACAGTGCAATTTGAAGCTGGTGTAGCCGAATCAATCGGACTAGGGATTATTGGTGTTGGTGGCATCGGGCTATTACTTACAAAAGCGATTGGTGCTTATAACTATGCACAAGCAACTACAATAATCATTATGATTTGTTTAATGATGTTAGTTTTAGAGTTTTCTATGACAAGACTAAAAAATAAGATTAAATTCGGTGAGAGTTAGGTTTTTAACAATCGAATTTGTCACAAAAGGAAGTAATTTAAATGAAAAATGCAAAATTAAACTGGGTGCGATTACCTCTAAAAGGTGCTGAAAATTGCCGTGAATTAGGGGGATACAATTCACGATATGGAGAGCAAACGAATTGGCACGCTTTTTTAAGATCTAATGATATGAGTAAGTTAACTCAGGAAGATATACTCTTTTTAAAAGATTATGGTGTAAAAACGGTGATTGACTTACGTGGTGAAGATGAGCTTCAAACACATAAAAACCTACTAGCAAATGAAAATTTTTGTGAGTATCATAACATTCCATTCATAGCTGGGCAGGTAACTAATATGAATTTTTCTTATGAAAAGATCTTTATGGGTGATTTTTATGTACAGTTATTGGAAAAAAACGATGCTGTGAAAAGAATTTTTGATTGTATAGCACAAGCTGAGGAAGGCTGCATAATTTTCCATTGCGCGGCAGGTAAAGATCGTACTGGTATCTTAGCTATGCTGCTATTGGGTCTAGCGGGAGTAGAAAAAAAGGATATTCTTTCAAATTATGAAGTTACTTATACGAATTTGGAATCTATACAAGAATTAGCAGTTCAAAATAATGATGCTAAATATAAAGATATCCCAAAAGAGTTCATGTTTTCAAGAAGCGAATATATCCAAAGTGCATTAGATCATATCTTAAACAACTATGGATCGGTAGAACAATATTTAGTAAGTAATGGTATCGAGCAAGATGTGATTGAGCGTGTTAAGGGGAGATTGTTATTAGTTGCTGATGTAACAATTGCTTAATTAATTTATTAAAAGAATATAAAGTATGTATTACAGCATATAAAAACCCAAAAATCGGTATATTTTTTGGGTTTTTATATGGTGTTTTTATAGATAGTGAATAATTGATTCTTTTACTTCATTAAGGGTTGAAGTACCACCTAAATCACCAGTTTTCACACCGGAAGCTAATGTCTTTTCAATCGCATTTAACACACGAGAACCAGTGTCTGTGTGCCCTAAGAAATCAAGCATCATTTTACCTGTCCAGATTTGACCAATTGGATTAGCGATTCCTTTTCCTGCAATGTCCGGTGCCGAGCCATGTACTGGTTCGAACATGGAAGGGTATTCCCGTTCGATATTTAAGTTGGCAGCAGGAGCAATACCGATACTTCCCATAATTGCTCCCCCTAAATCTGTTAGGATATCCCCAAATAAATTAGAAGCTACAATTACATCAAATGCTTGCGGCTTCATCACTAAAAATGCGGCTAGGGCATCAATGTGATTGATCGATGTAGCAATGTCAGGATAATCTTCTTTTACTTCATTAAACACTTCATCCCAAAATGGCATCGAGTAAGTAAGTCCGTTTGATTTCGTTGCACTTGTTACATGCTGACGGGAGTTTTTGGCCAGTTCAAATGCGTAACGCATTGCACGTTCTGTTGCTTTGCGTGTGAAAACTGCATTTTGAATAGCGATTTCATCTGCTCCGCTATGCATACGGCCGCCGCTATCGGAGTACTCGCCTTCTGAATTTTCACGTACGACCGTAATGTCAAAATTTTCTGGATTTTTTAAAGGCGATTCAAGTCCTGCTAACAACTTCGCTGGTCGAACGTTGATAGATTGTTTTAAGCCGCGACGAATTTTAATTAATAATCCCCACAGTGAGATGTGATCCGGAACAAGTTCTGGCATCCCAACGGCACCTAAAAAGATTTGGTCGAATTGTTTTAACGTTTCAAGCCCGTCTTCAGGCATCATTTCGCCGTGCTCCAGGTAGTAATCACAGCCCCATGGAAAGTATGTCCATTTAAATTTAAAACTCCCATCAAGCTTTGCAACTTCATCCAACACTTCTATTGCTGCTGGAACAACTTCTTTTCCTATACCATCGCCTGCTATAACTGCAATGTTATATGTATGCAAAAACAACACCCCTTTTAGTTTATTTTACCTCTAAAATATAGCATAGATATAAAATGGTAAAAAGTAGGTATAGGAATGAAATGCCCAAGTAAACATATGAAAAGCAACATTACGACGTGGCATGTTGCTTAGGAAGATTTTATTATAGTTGTTTAGGTTCGTGTTTTTTATCGGATGATGACTGCGCTGCTTTTGGTTCTACGTGATCTTTTGCAATCTCACTATTCATTCTTAAAGTAGCAGAATCTAAATTATTATTTAATGCAGCTTCTTCATTTAATTTTTCTTCTTTTTTCATTTTTAAATCCCTCCAACTATTAGTTGTATTTAGAATACCCATATAAACTTTTAGAATGTATTTTTCATAAAGAAACGTTTAGTTTCGATGAACTTTCCTTACAATGGTACTAACGATGAAGGAGTGATGACGTTGGCAGTGTGTCCTTTATGTAACTCACTTAAAGTACTAGAAATCGATTGCCCCACATGTAATACTCGATTAGAAGATTCGGGTAAGGTGTCAGATTATCTAGATCCATATGGTCATTATAATGATGAAGAAACAGTCAAGATGGGGGATGGTTACCCAAATACAGCCAAAGATCAAATTTGTCCTCATGTAATGGTTTGTAAAAAATGCGGGCACGATGAAGTAAGATTTATAAAAGAAGAATAATGGCCCGGTTCTACAATTGATAGAACCGAGCCATATATAATTAGAAACTACTCATCAATTTCTACGTCAAGAATTTCACCTGTCTCGGCATTTACCTCAACTTCTACCTCAGATCGACCCTCTTCAAAATTTACTGTATAGATTTGAACTCCATTTTCTGCATCTAAAGACCAACTTTCGGGTATCAGTTCCTTTGCTTCAGGTACGGATGAAGCGGATTCAATTGCAGCAGAGGGTTCTATAATAACTGAAAGGTCAAGCGTGATTTCAAGGTCAGTCTCTTTTTCGCTCTCTTCATTTAAAACTTCTTTTGTTGTAGCATCAATCGTCATTTCATATTCAGCAGATGCATCCTGTCCTGTTACATCATATTCATACTTCCCAAAACTTGTATCTAAATCAACCGAAAGGATTTTTGCCTCTGGATGGTTTTTTTGGAAAATAGCTACTGCATCTTGAAGGGAAACAGCAACCTCTGCAATATTAGCTGATGGTTCAACAGTTATCTGTTCGGCATTGCCTGCAGCTTCAGTGACTTCTTTTGATTGTTGTGAAGAGACAGTATTGTTTGTTGATTCCTCTGCATTGTTACATGCTGTTAATAACAATAGTGTACTTCCTGTAATCAGAAACTTTTTTAACATATCTATATCTCCTTATGTGTATGGTTTAATTATTATTTCTACCTGGTTTATAGTAAAACATAAACATTAGAAAATACTGAGAATCACATTAAAAATTGATTAGCCCTCTACAAAATATAATTAGAAAGTTATAATATGAACAATAAGAAAATTCTCAAAATTAGAATTCGTATTTAGGATGGGGGAAACTATGAAAGTATTGGTTATAGGAAATGAAGATCGATATAAAAAATATATGCCTGACGTAGACATTATAAAGGAAGCCGATATAACGTTTTGTCCACTTGGTACAAGTGAGGAAGAATTAATTGAGCTTGGAAAACCGGCTCAAGTATTGTTAGTTGATGCAATTGCACCAGTGAGTAAAAACTTAATTGAGAATTTACCAAACTTACAGCTTATCCATTCTGAAGGGGTAGGATATAACGCGATTGATATTCATACTGCAAAAGAGCGCGGAATTTATGTTTGCAACAATAAAGGTGTCAATGCTGGTGCAGTTGCCGAACAAACGATTCTACTTATGCTTGGGCTATTAAGGAAAGTCGCAACCGGTGACCAGAGTGTGCGTGAAGGCAATCAGTTAATAACAAAAGAAAAGGCAATGATTGAAGGGATTACTGAACTGGCAGATTGCAAAATTGGGTTAATCGGGTTTGGAGATATCGCAAAAGCAACGGCTAAACGACTCTATCCATTCGATTGTGAAATGTACTACCATAGTAGAACGCGTCTAGCAAAGGAAATAGAAGACAAGTACCATGTTACATATTTGGAATTAAATCAACTGGCGGCTACTTGCGATATTATAAGCATCCATGTGCCGGTAACCGAAGAAACAACAGGAATGATAAATGAAGAATTTCTAAAAAATATGAAGAAGACAGCTTATGTAGTTAATACAGCTCGTGGAGAGATAGTAGATAATGAAGCTATGAGACAAGCATTAATCGACGGTGAAATTCAAGGTGCTGGCTTTGATACGGTTTATCCAGAACCTACCACAAAGGACAACCCTTTAGTTAATCTTCCAGAGGAGGCAGCAGACAAAGTATTATTTTCACCTCATATCGGTGGAATTACATCTAGTACGTTTTTCAGAGCGCATGAAAATATATGGTCGAATGTTCAAGCAGTTATGAATGACCAGAGACCAAATTATGTGGTAAATGGTGTCTTGAAGATTCGAAGAGGTTAAAAAAGTTTAAGTGAAGAGGCAAATTCAAGGAAGTTGAACAAAAAGGAAGGACTCTTCACAAAAGAGACCCTAAACATTAAGTTGATATTAAATGAAGGGTAAGGCTGTTTTTTAAAAGAGTATAATTGTGTCAAAAAGTAAAGATAGATTGGAAGGAGATCTAATATGTACAAGTTCGCAAATCGAATGGGAGAAGTATCCTCAAGTGCTGTTCGCGAAATTTTTAAAGCAATGGCAGATCCAGAAATGATTTCATTTGGCGGGGGGAGTCCTGCAAATGAATCGTTCCCTATTGCTGAAATAAAAGAGATTACAGATAAGCTGTTGACAGAAAATGGTCAACAAATCCTGCAATATGGAATCACGGAAGGATGGAAACCTTTAAAAGAAGCTTACTTAGAGCACATAGCCCATCCAAAAGGGATCCAGGGTTCAATTGAAAACGTAATTGTGACAACCGGAGCATCCCAAGGAATTCACTTATTGGCTGATGCCTTTCTTGAGCCGGGAGACGTGGTATTAGTAGAGTCTCCAACATTTTTAGGAGTGTTCTCTACATTCAACAAGTATTTTGTAAAATCAGTTCCTGTAGCAATGGATGAGCATGGGCTAATTATGGAAGATTTAGAAGCGAAGATAAAAGAACACAATCCAAAAATGATTTACACCATTCCGACTTTCCAAAATCCTACTGGACGGACTTTGCCATTAGATCGTCGTCAAAAAGTTGCAGAATTGGCATCAAAGTACAATGTGATAGTTTTAGAAGACGATCCATATTGTGATCTAAGATATTCTGGAGAGGTATTGCCTTCGATTAAGACATTTGATAAAACAGGCCATGTTGTACTATTAAATAGTTTTGCCAAAATCATTTCTCCTGGATTACGTGTCGGTACAGTATTAGCTGAGGCTGAAATTATTGAAAAGTTAACGGTCGCAAAACAAGGTGCTGATACCCATACTACCAATTTAACACAGGCAATTTGTGCAGAATTCCTGCAACAAGGACTCTTGCCAAACCATTTGGAAAAAATAAATGTGATGTATGCTGATAAATTACAAACAATGGTTACAAGTATTGAAAAGTACTTCCCAGAAGGAACGAAGTTTACAAAACCTGAAGGAGGGCTATTCATTTGGGTTGAACTACCAGGAGAACCGGATATGCTTGCTCTATTTGAAAGAGCAACGACAGAATATAAAGTAGCGTTTGTTCCAGGAATCCACTTCTGTAAAAACCCGGACGATGGGATCAAACATCTGCGTTTAAACTTCTCTTCGAGCACTTCTGAAAAAATTGAAGAAGGAATAAAAAAGCTGGGAGAGTTATTTAAAAAAGACTTAGAGGAAAGATAATCAATGAATTATATTAAAGGATAAGCAGTCCTGATTTTATAGCCAGTTGGAAAAATCGTATCATTTTTCCAACTGGTTTTTTAGATGGATCAGAGAAATGGTCTTCATAAGCAGAATGAAAGCCACTTTCAGCTGAATGAGTCAGAAAAATGGTCTTCATATAGAGAATGGACGCAAATTTAATAAAATTACACTTTAGTCCAAGTTATGATAAAATCCATCACAAAAAACTTACATAGTATCTCATTTTTTTCTATGCAAAGAAATCATCCTCAAACAGAAAAACAGGACCACGGATGATCCTGTTCAAATTCTTTATATTAGCTATTTACTTCTTCGAACGTATTTAACACCGCTCGTAATGAAGCCAATTCTTCGTTGTTTAATGGAATCATTGGTAGACGGACACCGCCAACAGGAATTCCGTTCCCATTGAGAGCAGCCTTTACTGATGTAGGGTTTGGTGTTGCAAATAAAGCTTTCATAACTGGTAACAGTGTGCGATGATCCTTTGCAGCACCAGCTAAGTCGCCATTCTGGAATTTATGAATCATTTGTTGCATTTCGTTCCCGATAATGTGAGCTGCAACAGAAATAACGCCTGTTCCGCCAATCGATAAAATTGGTAAAGTTAAACCGTCATCTCCGCTGTACAAAGAAAACCCTTCAGGTGTTTTTTCAATTATTTCAGCCATTGCATCCAGATTGCCACTAGCTTCTTTAATGGCAACAATATTGCGTATCGCTGAGAGGCGAATCACGGTCTCAACAGATAAATTTACAACACTTCTACCAGGAATATTATAGAGAACGATCGGTAAAGCTGTACATTCCGCAATTGCTTTAAAATGCTGATACATTCCTTCTTGAGAAGGTTTATTGTAATAAGGCGTTACAAGCATGATGCCGTCTACACCTGCATTTTCTGCTTGTCTTGTTAAAATAATTGAATCTCTTGTGTTATAAGAACCAGTGCCTGCAATTACAGGAACACGGCCATCTACTACTCTTACGGTAAATCTAAATAAATCAAGTTTTTCTTGATCACTCAAAGTAGGGGATTCTCCAGTTGTACCTGAAACAACTAATCCGTCAGAACCGTTTGCGATTAAATAATTAATTAAGTTTTCAGTAGCATTCCAATCAATCTCACCAGTGGCATCAAATGGTGTCACCATAGCAGTTAAAATTTTTCCAAAATTCATTACTTCTCCACATCCTTTTATTTTTTTAGCAGAAAAGAGAGGTTTAACCTTCTTTTCTCCTTGCCGTCAACTAAGGTTTTTGCTAAGCGCAGTCACCTTTAGCTTTCTAAGAAAATAGAGGGAGAAGGGCGATGTGATGAGTAAACGCAAAAAAGCAACAACGAGGGTTCGTTGTTGCCAAGAAATAAAGTTCATTTCCTTGCGTAAGATAGCCCTCCATATAGAAATCTATATGACAGTTCTGCATTTTTTCAACAACAGAACCAGCTCAAGAGATTATGAGTTTCTCAAAAGCTTCGGCAAATTCCCCTTTCCACAATCGTCTTAGGATCTCATAATCCTCTTACAGTGTACTAATGGTTTTTGCTCCTCTATCCTTACTTCAAAAGTTCTTGAAATAAGTGATTATTAAATTAAGTGAATTATACCTTTTTCTAATAATAAATGCAATACCTTTTTGGATTTTTTTGAATCTTTAGCCAATACTACAATTAATGTAGTTTTGTTATAAAGGTTTTTATACATTTACATATGCAATAACTTGAACTTAGGATGCAAAATAATTGTAATATTAATACAAGGGAAATTGATACTATGAAGGAATGTTTAACAACGTATTAAAAACACCTCTTTGACCATTCTAATCTCACAAGGAGGTGAGAGAAATGGCTTCTGAAAGAAGTTCAAATAAATTGCTCTTTCCAGGTGCTCAAGCTGCAATGGATCAAATGAAATTTGAAATTGCACAAGAGTTTGGAGTAAACCTTGGACCAGAAGATGCATCACGTGCCAATGGTTCGGTTGGTGGTGAAATTACAAAACGCCTTGTTCAAATGGCTGAAGCACAATTAAAAGGACGATCAGGTCAATAAATTCAATATAAATACAAGTGACTGAGGGCTGATACAAAAAACATTTTTTGTGTCAGCCTTTAAATTTATCTAAATATATTGGGAGTTAATGTTAGTATTGTTAATTTTTTATTCTATTTTCAAAAAAATAGAAAAGTTGCTATATTTATATTTTCTTTTTTGATAAAATTCAATTGATTTAGAATTTTATTAATTGGGAGATGAGTTTTAATGTGGAAAAAAGTTTCCGCCTCTGCTTTGGCATTGTCAATTGCGGTTTCAGGTTTTGCAAATGTTAACGTAGCAGATGCTGCAAAGGTTGACCAAGTAACAAGAGGAGAATATGTAAAAGCGGTTATTGATTCAATGGGAATTGAATTGGGTTCAGGAAAAACTGTGAAATTTAGTGATGTACCTGATTCACTAAAACCTTATGTTGAAAAAGCGATTGAATTAAAACTTATCGATGCAAAAACAGGGAAAAATTTTAAACCTAATGAAAATATCACTCGTGAAGAGGCGATTGTTGGTTTAACAAACGCAATTCAAGATAGCAAAACTTACTCAGAGGATATCTTAAAACAATATAAAGATATTAATTCTGCAGATAAAGAAAACTTTGATGAATTAGCGAAAGCCATTTCACTCGGCTTTTTAACTGGTTATACAGATAAAACGTTAAAGCTTAAAAATGTTTTAGCTGAAAATCACTTTGACTTATTATTAGAACGTTTCTTGAAAAGATATAAAACAACGGTATCTTTACGAATTTTAGGTACTTCTGATATTCATACAAATATTATGAATTATGACTATTACAAAGATACTGAATCAAATAGTTTAGGACTAGTGAAAGTAGCAACATTAATTAAAAACGCACGAGAAGAGAATAGTAATTCACTTTTATTTGACAATGGTGACACAATTCAAGGAACGCCGCTAGGTTCTTATAAACAAGCTGTCGATGTATTGGAGGAAGGAGAAGAACATCCTTCGATTACAGCAATGGAATACTTGAATTATGACGCTTCAACACTTGGAAACCATGAATTTAACTATGGTTTGGATTATTTAGATGAAGTATATGATGATGCAGATTTCCCATTCGTAAATGCAAATATTCGTAATGCATCTAGCGGTAGCTATATGTATGAACCATATGTCATTGTTGAAAAAGAAGTGGTGGATTCAAAAGGTAATGAAACAACAATTAAGGTCGGGGTAACAGGAATTGTGCCGCCACAAATTTTGAATTGGGACAAGTCTCACTTACTTGGGAAAGTAACTGTGGACGATTCAGTACAAGCAGTTGAAAAAATAATTCCAGAAATGCAAAATGAAGGTGCAGATGTGATTGTTGTTCTTTCGCATTCTGGTTTAGGAGACACGAATCATACGGTTGGTGAAGAGGATGTTACTTATCTTCTATCTAAAGTAGATGGTGTCGATGCCATTATTTCTGGACATGCACATGGCGTTTTCCCTGGTGAAGTGGATGACTCTTTAACAGGCGTGGATATTGAAAAAGGTACTATGAATGATGTACCTGTAGTGATGCCGGGTAAATACGGCAGCCATCTAGGCGTTATTGACTTAACTCTTGAGGAAAAAGGCGAAGAGTGGGAAGTAGTAACTGGTATTGGTGAAGTACGTGAAATTGCAAAAGATTCTTCAGATGTTGACCAAGAATTAGCAGCAGCAGTGAAGGAAGCACATGATGGGACTATTGAATACGTACGTCAACCGGTAGGAAAAACTAGTGCAGATATTCATAGCTATTTCTCGCAAGTACTAGATGATCCATCTATCCAAATTGTAACAAATGCACAAACTTTATATGTACAACAGAAAATTAAAGGAACGGAATTCGAAAACCTTCCAGTTCTATCAGCAGGTGCTCCATTTAAAGCAGGTACACGTAGTGACCCTGATTATTACACATATGTACCAACAGGTGAATTAGCAATTAAAAACGTAGCAGATCTTTACTTATACGATAATACATTAGCAATCTTAAAAGTAACTGGAGCTGATGTTAAAGAGTGGTTAGAAATGTCAGCAGGTCAATTCAACCAAATCGATTCAGCTAGCAATGAAGAACAACAATTAATCAATGGTGATTTCCGTTCATATAACTACGATGTAATTGATGGTGTTACTTATGAAATCGACGTTACACAACCAGCAAAATATGATACAAGCGGTAATGTAGTAAACGAAAGTGCTGAGCGAATCGTGAACTTACAGTATAACGGACAACCAATTGATATAAATCAAGAGTTTATCGTTGCAACAAACAACTATCGAGCGAATGGTTCCTTCCCTGGTGTACGTAATGCATCGCATATAGAGGTGTACCCAGATGAAAATCGTCAAGCAATCATTGATTATATTATTGCGAACGAAACGATTGATCCATCTGCAGATAATAACTGGAAGTTTACAAACCTTCCGGAGACTGCAAATGTTGTTTTCGAATCATCGAAAAAAGCAGTTGACTCAATCCCAGAAGGCAGCAATATTGAATATTTAGGTGATGGTACTGACGGATTTGGTAAATACTCTATAAAATAATTTCTTTCAAAGCTCCTCATAAGAGAAATCTTGTGAGGAGCTTTTTGATGTTATGATTTTCGGCCTTTTTGCCTGTATAGTAAACATACATTTATTTATGTAAAATAAACGAAATGGCTGTCGTACAAAACGATTTAATACTTGAAAAGAGAAATTTAAAAATAAAAGAAATACTTCGGACTAGTAACGAGCGGGTTGGTTTATAAATAGTAGCTGATACTATTAGTAACAAAAGATAAAAATAAAATGATGTTATATTTGGCTTTATGGAAATAGAATCGAGCAACGCAACAACTAAGGAAAAACAAAATATCTCTAATAGAATAACTTGTGTGA
The DNA here is from genome assembly GCF_042666115.1 of Ureibacillus sp. GCM10028918. NCBI lineage: Bacteria > Bacillati > Bacillota > Bacilli > Caryophanales > Caryophanaceae > Ureibacillus > Ureibacillus sp. GCM10028918. The sequence goes on along the minus strand of NZ_JBHTFK010000021.1, from coordinate 61,216 downwards.
TCTTATTCTCTATTATTTTTTTTTGATATTTACTCATTGATGTCATCCTTTTTATGAAATTTTAACAATATAATTTTTGACCTAAATTAAAAAATCTATACAATGGAAAAAGTTCAAGGAATGAGTTGTCGATAAATTGTTCGGAAAAAACCATACTATGGTTGAGGTGAAATGAAATGTATAAACTATTGACTCATAATGACTTAGATGGAGTTGGCTGTGGTATATTAGCAAAATTGGCTTTTGGCCCCGATGTGAAAGTACGATATAACTCGGTAGCTTCATTAAATCGTGAAATTGAATTTTTCTTAGAAAATGATTCAAATGAAACTTTTTTATTTATTACGGACTTATCACCAAATGAAGAAAATGAAGCAAAGTTACATCAATACTACTCAGAACATGGAAATATTCAGTTGATTGATCATCATAAATCAGCACTGCATCTAGATGAATATGAATGGGGCTATGTTGTAGTAGAAGATACTGCAGGGAACTTGACATCAGCTACTTCACTGTTTTATGAGTATTTAGTATCGATGGATTATTTGGAAGCAACACAGGCCCTTTCAGAATTTGTTGAGCTCGTAAGGCAATATGATACTTGGGAATGGGAGAAAAATGAAAACCGAAAAGCACATTCACTTAACTCCCTCTTTTATCTAGTATCAATAGATGATTTTGAAGAAACAATGATTGAGCGTTTATCCACTAATAGTCATTTTGATTTTGATGAATTTGAAAACAGATTGCTCAATATGGAAGAAAATAAAATTGAGCGCTATATACATCGAAAGAAAAGAGAAATTGTGCAAGCGAAAGTAAGAGACTATTATGCAGGAGTAATCTATGCTGAATCTTACCATTCTGAAGTAGGGAATGAATTAGGGAAAGAATATGAACATTTGGACTATATTGTCATATTGAATATGGGAGGCAAAAGAATCTCCTATAGGACTATTCATGATCACGTAGATGTATCTAAAATAGCAGGGCATTACGGCGGTGGGGGTCATCAAAAAGCATCTGGAAGTACAATCACTGATGAAGCATATAAACACTATGTATTGGACACTTTCCCCCTTGAGCCCATAAAAGAAGATGCAAAAAGGAATCGCTACAATGTAAAGAACTCTACATTTGGTTCTCTCTATAAAAACAGAAAGGACGATACCTTATTTTTATATCCTAAAGGGGATAATTGGATAGTTGAACAAAATAAGAAAGTCTTGGAACAACCCTTTCCAAATTTTAAGGAAGCAGAAATATTCATTAAACGAAACTTTGAAGCATGGCTTGTAAGAGACGATTTATTTGTAGAATATTTAATACAAGAAGTAAACAAAAAGTAGACTGACTTGGACAAAGAAGAATTATCAAGAAAACGCACGAAATCGATACTAAGAATTTGGTGCTGTATAAATTTATTGGAGTGCAAGGTCGATTCCTCCTCACAATAGCATGAGAAGCTAAGGCTATGTCCTCAAAAAGGCTGTTCGAAATGAAAATTAATTGTCACTATGTCACTACAGCGAAAAGAGGCTGGGATATAACCCGAAAACACCATTTTCCTAAAGTAGGAAAATGGTGTTTTCTTGATAAAGCTAAAATTGATTTCCGTTGCGCCGGACGCGCATCCATGGCACGGCTCGACACGAGCGTCTCTCACACGTGCTATTCCCCCAGGAAGCTTCGCTCTGTAGCGAAAGGCATAGCCGTCAGCTACACTCGCCCCTCCACTCCAATCAATTATATGTATCAAATTCTTAACCCCAGCAAAATCACTTTATAGGACTTTGGTAATTATCATTCAAAAGAGAATTAAGCAAAATTTAAGACTCATTGGAGAAAGTTGGGTGTGACTTTGGTAATATATAAGTTATTATTAAGATACATAATAATTTTTGAGTGAGGAAATTATGAGCGGAAACCTAGAATTTTTTAAAAATAGTAGAGAACAGTTATTTCAACTTTTTAACATGCAAAATGACAATATTGTGGTTGTAGATCAACTGGAAAATATAACATATTTAAATAGAAATGCCGAAAAGATGCTGGAATTGTGCAGGGGAGAAGTTGTAAATTTACCACTTACAAGTTTGATTGGTGATTATGACAAAAGTAAGCTTGTTAACCATGAACATTTATACACTCGAATAATGAAAAATGGGCAACATTATGGCTTCAAAATCCAATCGCAAAACATCACGATTGGTCAAGAACAGTTTAAAGTATTACTCATTAAAGATGTAATAGTACAGGAGAATTCAAAAGAAAAAGAACTATCTGATGCAAAAAAAATTGAATTTATAGATACCATGAAAAATCTTCAAAATGGTATTTTTACAATGCGTAAAAATACTGAAGGAAAAATTGTTTATGTTATGGCAGTCGGGAAGTTATTGGAAGAAATCGGTGTTAATGATGAACTGTTAAGAAACCAAACGCCCTTTGAAGTATTTCCGGAGGATATTGCAATTATTAAGCATATTCATTATGAGATGGCGTTTGATGGAAACCGTGTCAACTATGAAATTGACCTGAATGGGAAACGAGTTTTTGTAGATGTGATACCAATCAAAAAGGGAAATGAAGTTGGTGAAATCGTAGGGACCGTTCTGGATATCTCTGAGCTAAGATCCACTCAAAAAGAGCTTCAGTTAAATCAAGAACAATATAAATCCTTATTAAAGTCAAGTCAGGATTATCTCATTGTACTCAATAATAATGCTCAAATCATTAATATGAATCCGAAAACATTAGATTTATTCAGTTATTTAGATGAAGAAAGTTCTTATGAGAAGATTCAAAATATACTTTTCGGAAAATCTGAATACTCAATGAGTTATTATGTTGAGCTTGCTTTAAAAGGGAATTTGCAAAATTTCGAATTCGATGCTCTAGGTATAAATTCAACGAAGCTATATTTTAATGTTACTCTTCTGCCAATCATGTTTGACAATCATGTACAGGGAGTTTATATGATTGGAAAAGATATTACGGAACAGAAGAAGATACAAGAAATGAATGCCTATTTAGCACATCACGATGAATTAACGACTTTGCCAAACAGAAGATGGATGGAACAAAAACTTAGTGCAGTGTTACAACAGGTAAAGTGTGAAAAGGATGGAATGCTCGCAGTGCTATTAATTGATTTAGATCGATTTAAATCGATTAATGATACACTTGGTCATTTAATTGGCGATAGTCTATTACAGGAAATGGCAAAAAGAATACTAGCTAGTATTGATACAGATAGCCATTTTGCTGCCCGTATGGGTGGAGATGAGTTTATGATTCTATGCCCAAGAGTCAGTAGTGAACAGGAAGTAAAAGAAATCGCCAAGAGATTTTTACAGCAATTGATAGAACCATTTTATATCGAAGATTTCGAATTATTAGTTACTGCAAGTATTGGCATATGCTTCTATCCTACCGGTGGATTGGATGCAATCGATTTAATGAAAAAAGCGGATATTGCCTTATATAAAGCGAAAGATTTAGGGCGAAATATGTTTCAGATATATGATCAATCAATGAGCAGAAAAAACTATCAATCCTTTTTTCTGGAAAGAGATTTGCGAAAAGCGATTATCAATGACGAATTTATTGTTCATTTACAGCCGCGTGTAGATGCACTGACAGGTAAAACAGTGAGTGCAGAAGCATTAATTCGCTGGATGCATCCTGATCTAGGCCTGATCTCTCCTGGTGAATTTATTCCTCTAGCCGAGGAAACTGGAATCATTATCCCCATGGGGAAATGGATGAAAAGGAAGGTTTGCGAAAAGTTGGTTGAATGGAGAGAAGCGAATCTTCCGCTTATTCCCATCAGCGTCAATATTAGTTCCCAAAGATTCTTGCAAAATGACTTTTCAAGGGAAATTCGCAACTTGCTTGCAGAATTTCAATTAGAGGGAAAATGGCTTGAAATTGAGATAACAGAGAACTCAATTATGAAAAATGAAGAACATGTTTTTCAAACGCTCCATGAATTGAAGGATTTAGGAGTGAAAATATACATCGATGATTTTGGAACTGGCTATTCCTCCTTCAATTATTTAAAGACATTTAATTTAGATGGCGTAAAAATTGACCGTTCTTTTATTCAAAACATCTCCTCTGAATCAGAAAATGCAAGTATTACAACGGCTATGATTAAAATGGCCCAACATTTGAAATTGGAAGTAATTGCAGAAGGTGTAGAAACGAAAGAAGAACTCGACTATTTACTCCAACAAAATTGCCATTATATACAAGGATATTATTTTGGTAGACCCTGCAATCCTGAGGAATTTGAGAAGAATTTTTTAATTTCGAACTAAACAGCAAAATTGAAACAACTTCCACTGTTCATGTATGATTAAATTCGAGAATACTATAGAATTTTTTATATTCAACAGTAGACCGTAAATTTACTGGCAGCAAATAAGGAGTGGAATGTAGATATGGAAATAGGGTTAACGACCTTTGTAGAAACAACACCCGATATCAAGACAGGTAAAACAATTAGCCATGCAGAACGTATTCGTGAGGTTGTAGAGGAAATTGTATTGGCAGATGAAGTTGGACTCGATGTTTATGGAGTAGGAGAGCATCATCGAAAAGACTATGCCTGTTCTGCTCCAGCAGTATTACTTGCTGCCGCTGCTTCACGAACAAAAAATATCCGATTGACGAGCGCAGTTTCTGTCCTGTCCTCGGACGATCCAGTAAGAGTGTTCCAAGAGTTCTCAACAGTTGACGCTATTTCAAATGGTCGAGCTGAAATTATGGCGGGTCGTGGGTCTTTCATTGAATCATTCCCTTTATTTGGCTACGATTTAAAAGATTATGATGAGCTATATGAAGAAAAGCTAGAGTTATTGCTACACTTAACAAAAAATGAAATTATCAATTGGAAAGGGAAGCACCGAGCAGACATTCCAAATCGTGGGGTATATCCTCGTCCTGTGCAAGATCCCTTGCCTGTATGGATTGCTAGCGGTGGTACACCACAATCTATAGCGCGTGCAGGCTACCTTGGCTTGCCTTTAGTGTTGGCAATCATAGGTGGAAGTCCTTTACAATTTGCTCCTCTTGTAAAATTGTACTATAGAGCAGCACAGGAAGCTGGTCATGATCCATCAAAACTAACGGTTGCATCCCATTCGCATGGATTTGTAGGAGAGACGATTGATTTAGCAATCGAAAAATTCTTCCCACCGACACAACATGCCATGAATGTATTAGGAAGAGAGCGCGGTTGGGGGGAATATACTCGCGAATCCTTTGATTATGCGCGCAGCTTAGAAGGCGCTCTTTATACAGGAGATGTTAAAACAGTTGCCGAGAAAATTATCCTGCTTCGAAAAAAGGTTGGTATTACACGATTTATGTTGCATTGCCCAGTCGGCTCAATGCCGCATGAGGATGTGATGAAATCCATCGAACTATTAGGAAAAGAAGTTGCACCAATTGTTCGAGAAGAGATTAAACGTTGGGAAGCAGTGGGCGAACCGCAAGAATAAATTCAAGTTCAATAGCAGCAAGTGAACACAATTCATTTTCACTATTTAATAATTAACGACCGTATATACTCCTTCAAGAGTATGTACGGTTTTTTATTATATCTGATTCTATCTACCTATTATTCAATTAGTTGAACAGATTAACTAGGATACACTCGTTTAGAAAATAAGCACCTGCCCCCTACTTACTTTGAAGAGTATCGTGGACAACTTTCCTTAATGCAAGACTTATTTTCCTGATAAATTATGAATATATAAGAAAGTTGTTGCTAGCTACGTCTCAAGGCTGAGGAAAAATTACAGCAAAGGGTCGTTATGTCGAATGCATTTAATTTGTATCATGATAATAAAGTGAAATTACGGAAGGGAAAGTGTGGAAGTGGAAAAAAAGAAGGTTTTTATTTGGGTAGCTTTAATTGCAATTATTGCTGTACTTGTCTTTCAAATATTAAATAATGGCAAAGATGAGGACGTCACAATAGATAAAGATTTCTCTCATCTAAATGTAGAAAGTGACAATGCAGATATTCTTTTAAAGCCAATTGAAGGTGATAAAGCATTAGTTGAGTTGAATCAAAACGACAATAATCGCTATAGACTAGATGTTGGGGTGAAGGAAGAAACTTTAGAAATCGAAATAGAACGTAAAGGTTTCAGATGGTTTTCCTTTAATTTCTTTTCTAAAACACCTGTAGTTACAGTAGGGTTACCAAGTAAAGAATATGGTAACATTAAAGCAAAAACGGACAATGGAACAATCAAGGTTTCTCAGGTGAAAGCAAAAGAAATAGTGACAGATACGGATAATGGGGAAATAAATTTAGATGAAGTGGAAGGTCTAAAGATTTTTGCAGAATCAGATAATGGGAAAATTACTTTGAAAGACATTGTAAGTAAGGACATATTTGTGGAGATAGATAATGGTGATGCGGTAATTGAAGACAGTATAGGATCTATTGATGGCCATTCCTCTAATGGAAAGCTAACTGTGATTACGAATCGCATCGAACATCCAATGGATTTGGAAACTGATAACGGCCAAATCCTTGTGCAAACCAAGGATGAGTCTAAAAATGTTCAATTTAATGTGAAGACCGATAATGGAAGAGTCAATATTTATGGTCAATCTACTGATAAAGAAATCGGGAATGGTGATATTGTAATTAAGTTAACCTCTGATAACGGGAATATTACAGTAGAGTAAATAGTTGGTTTCACAGAAGGTATGAGCGGATGGTTTAAGAATCTAAAGTGATTTGCATGAAAATTTTAAATTTCTGGTTAATATAACAAGAGGCTCATGTTCGAATTTTGAGCCTCTTGTTAACTTTTAGGAAATCATGTCATCTTCTTTTTTCTTAAATGTTTTGCAATCTGTTTCTTCACTTTTGGAAGCCTCATCTGTGCTGCGACTAGCAACAACATAGATTTTCGCTGCATCACACTGATTGCCTGAAGCCCAATATGTACAGCTCTCCACTTCACAAAGAACATCTAACGCCATTGTAAACACCTCCTTGAATCTAATATTTACCAATTTTACATTTCTAATACAAAAATAAGTTGGATTTTATCTATTTAAATTGTTGTAAATTCATAGGGCATTTAGATGTCGTGACAAGAATATTATTTAACTACATATAGTAAATGTTTTATTTTCAAAAGACATTAACATGTAAAAATGAGTGTTCCGTTTATCCCGAAAAAGAGCAAAAGGCAAGGGTGAAAAAATGAAAGAAGTGATAAATGCTGATCGAAGTTATCAGCAAGTAGAGGAACAAGCGTTACACTATTTTCAGCTGCTTTATGAAAACGTAACTAGTCAAAATTATATCCCTAATTTAGTTGATGATTTTAAAAAGTGGAAAGTTAATCACATCCATCATCCTTCATTGTTTACATTTTTTTCTTCTAAACAGAAAAGGCCAAATTCTAAAGAGACAATTCACTATATAAAATGGTTGGATTATACAAATAAATTAGAGGGTTATTTAAAGCGAAGTATTTCATATCTCTATTTGCGTGATTTAGGTAAAACACTCGATCATAAAGAAACACAGTCAAAAATTAATCATGTTGTTGAGGATTTAAAGTTAACTCTTCTGAATTCGGCAAACAATGGAAAAAAAGAATTGTTTGGCTTAGACTGGATAATCCAAAAAGGAAAAGAAGAACAAATTCTGCTAACGGTGGATTGGCTATTAAACAAGTTAAATACGGTATCATCGAATATTCCAGTAGAGTTAGATGCAGTTAACGCACAGCGTAAGCTAATTAAAATTATCGCAGGCGTTCTTATGCATACAGTTGATGGATTTAATGATCATACTCATGCTGATGAGCGAAGGGAAAAGCTCGATAAAGCAATTCGATTAGGATATTGTTATGGTTTAACCTACCCCTTTATAGATGACTTTCTCGATTCAAGTTTATTGTCTAAGAAAGAAAAGGAACAATATTCGCAGCTGGTTCGTACTTCTCTTGTTTCTGGAAAAGTTCCTCCTTTAGGAAGTGGCTGGAAAGAGGAGACTCTCCAAATACTCGATTACATCCATGCAGAACTAAAAGAAGCATTTGAATATATACAGACACAACAAACATCAGGGAAGTTTTTTGAGCAAGCTTTTGTATTTTTCCATTCCCAAGAACTAGACCGACAAAAGGAGTTATCCAATCAGACCTATACGAATGAAGAACTTTATATTCCGATTATCTTAAAATCTTCGTCTTCGAGATTGGTTGCACGCTCAGTTATACAAGAAATCGACGATGGGTTTGAAAATCGAACATTTCTCTATGGCATTTACAATCAATTAGCGGATGACTTTGCGGATATATTCGAAGATTTGGATGCAGGGGCCGTAACGCCGTATACGTATTATATAAAGCATCAACACCACCGTAATGACCTGATTAATCCTTTTGAAATGTATTGGGCAGTTATTGCAAATTTAATTCATAATGTCTATCATTCAGATCATCAAACCCGTGAAGTAATTTTAAATAGAGCCATTAATGGACTAAAGAGATTTAAAGAAAAGCATGGTGGGAGGAAGTATGAAGAGGTGATGAAGCAATTTGCTTCCGGCTTCCCTCAATTTAATATGGTTTTACAAAAAATGGTGGGAAAAGGCGATGATGTGGATTTCTTTGATAAGCTATTACGTGACCATATGATCGACCATTTAAAAATACAGCGTGAAGAAAAAGAGGCCTTTAAAGAGAAAATACAAAAGGTGAAAGAAAGAGTAAATCAAACTCTCTTAGTATCGCCTGTCCAAGAAGCAGGATTTTTAAGTGACCCTGTTCTTGAAGCTGCAAATTATAGTTTAACGGGTGACGGTAAAAGGTTAAGACCCATTATGTCATGGTTCGTAGGAGTTGAAATGTTTGGTTTAAATGAAGCAAGTCTTGTGCCACTCTTTAGGTCATTGGAATTTATGCATACAGCTTCTTTGATATTCGATGATTTACCCTCACAAGATAATGCTTCCTATAGGCGCGGTCGGCCAACTGTTCATGAAATATATAATGTCGCCATAGCAGAACTAACAGGACTATTCCTTACTCAAAAAGCCATTGAACAACAAACCTTCCTAGAAGAGTTTGATACGAAAGCTGTTCTTGAGTTAGTTCGCTACTCTGCACAAGTAACGGCCAACATATGTAAAGGGCAAGTAATGGATCTAGAATCAAAAGAGAAGAGGCTGACGAAGGATGAGCTTGAAACGATGTGTTTTTATAAGACGGCTTTAGGCTTTGAAGCAGCCCTTCTGATGCCTGCAATTCTAGCGAAAGCAAATGAAAGAGAAATAAATGCCTTAAAGAAATTTTCTCGTCATGCAGGAATTGCCTTTCAAATAAAGGATGACTTGTTGGATAGTGAAGGGGATTTTGAAAATCTAGGTAAACCTGCTGGGTTAGATAAGGAAAATCTTACTTCTACCTTTGTAACAATCTTGGGAATAGAAGGCGCTAAAAAGGAATTATGGGAGCACTATTGTTTGGCAATCGAAGCATTAGAATCTATCCCTAGAAACGCGTCTTTTTTGAAGTTGTTTTTAAATAATATTGTTCATCGTGATCGATAAATAAAAAATGTCCCAAAGATTTATTTCACACCTTTGGGACATTTCTTTTTTTATAAGTTGATCTCATTTTAAAATTTCTTCAAGGTAATTCGGGGAAATTGCGCTCATCAATTCGACTTATTAGGGTCAAGTTGTGTTTTTCTTAAGGAATTTTGATTTTTACCATAGTAGTTGACAAGGAGGACACTTGAGATGGCAATCATTCCACCAATAATCGATATGGATTTCGGAAGTTCGCTTAACCATATCCAGGCAACAATAATGGCGATTACTGGTTCTAAGTAGAGTACTGTAGAGATGGAGCTTGCATTGGATTGAGATAACGCATAAGCCCAAGTTAAGTAAGCGATAGCTGTCGGGAATATGCCAATATAAATTGCCGTTATATTTACTTCAACTGGTACAGTTTGAATGGCTTCAAATAAACCGGGTGCAAAGACAAGAAACGGTATTGTACCTACCCATGTAAAGTATGCCGTTAACTCGATGGCAGAATATTTTTTAAACAATGGCTTTTGATAAACAAAAAAGATGGATGTTGCAATGGCAGCTAGGATTGTTAAGAATACCCCAGGGGCAATGCCAAATGTCGTATCTCCTGAACCGATTGCAATTAACGTAATTCCAGAAAATCCAAAGGCTAGTCCAATCCAGCCAACTTTACTTAGACGTTCTTTTAAAATGAGAATAGCGAATATCGTTGTAAAAATAGGTCCTGAACCGATTAACATTCCGGAAGTGCCAGCACTGATCGTTAATTGTCCAAAGGTTGCACAGATATGATAGCCATTAATCCCGATAATTCCTAGTAGTGCAATTTTCCAAATATCTTGTTTCTCTGGTAAACGGAACTTCATGTTCGGAATAAGGGCGATAATTGCAAAGATAATCGAAGCGACTACAAATCGAAATAATAGTAAATGTCCTGCCGAAAAGCCACCCTGCAGACTAAAGCTATTTGCTGCAAAGGTTGATCCCCAGATAAGAACAGTAAAGAGCCCCAATAATAAAGCTTTTGTATTCACACATGTTCACCAATCTTTCTATTAGAATCAATAGAAACTATCTTCTCATGATAATAGATAGATTAGCAAGAGCAAATATAAAGGTATTAATGGCCAAACAAAAAATCCCCACCTGATTGTTTAAGGTGGGGGAAGTGGAATTAGAAGAATTTCTTTTGGCCTTTTTCGTCTTTTAATATTTCAACAGCTTCTCTAAAACGTAAGGAATGGACAATTTCTCTTTCTCGCAGGAATTTTAAACCATCGTTCAAATCTGGATCATCCGATATATCGATAATCCATTGGTATGTTGCGCGGGCTTTTTCTTCCGCAGCAATATCTTCATAAAGATCCGCTATTGGATCGCCTTTTGCTTGGATGTATGCAGCCGTCCATGGAACCCCAGCAGCATTATGGTAGAATAATGCTCTATCATGATTTACATAGTGATCGCCTAATCCAGCGGCCACCATTTGATCCGGAGTCGCATCTTTCGTGAGTTTATAAATCATTGTGGCAATCATTTCCAGATGGGAGAATTCCTCCATCGCAATATCATTAAGTAGTCCGATAACCTTATCAGGGATTGTATAGCGTTGATTCATATACCGGAGGGCAGCTGCTAACTCTCCATCAGCACCACCGTACTGTTCGATTAAAAACTTTGCGAGCATCGGGTTACATGTACTGACCTTAACGGGATATTGCAGTTTCTTTTCGTAATAAAACATTCTTTCTTCCTCCCCTCACAATCCTCGCTTTTTTGTCACTTCTGAATGGGCCTACTTCAGTATTCTTAATGGGATGTTTCTTTCTCGGGTGGGCGAGCCCGCTCCACTTAGGCCCACACGAAGTGGGTCACTCAGCCATTGCTATAGGATGTAGCGCTCTTTGGCTGAGTTCCTCTGTATTGTACGGGCTAGCCGTTCGGAAACTTCGGTGCTGACTGCAAGGACAAAGAGCGTCCTTGTAGTCAGCCCCTCCGCCGCACACGGATGTGCAAGTGCCGACAATGCCACACGACGTGGCGTTTTTGTCGGCCAGTTGTTGTCGGAGCTGAGCGAGCCCGTTCCACTTTTCTTATTGTCTAGTTGCGAACGCTAGCTCTTCGACAACTTCGGTGCTGTCTGCAAGGACAAAAAGCGTCCTTACATCCAGCCCCTCCGCCGCACACGGATGTGCAAGTGCCGACAATGCCACACGACGTGGCGTTTTTGTCGGCCAGTTGTTGTCAGAGCTGGCAAGCGTTCTCCACTTTTCGGGTTGTCTAGTTGCACGGGCTAGCTCCTCGACAACTTCGGTGCTGACTGCAAGGACAAAGAGCGTCCTTGTAGTCAGCCCCTGCAGTTGTTGTCGGAGCTGAGCGAGCCCGTTCCACTTTTCAGACTTGCCATGGCCATGGTGAGTCGTCTATATTCCACGGGTAGTTTGAGTAACTTCTTCCAAAGTTCATCAATGGGTGGAATTTCTTTTCAAATTCTACTTTTAACTGCATGCTCATTTGTGCTGTCTCATTAAATTGTTGAATGGCATCAAAGTCGTGAGGGTGAGTATCTAAATAGAGATTTAATTCCACTAATACAAAGTCTAGCGCTTGAATTTCTTCAAGGCATTGATAATACTCTGGCGGCATTTGCTTAGCCATGTGGTTTCCCCCCTTTATGTGGATCTGGATAAGGGCTATATAGTTGCGGCCAAAGTGTACCGGACATTAGTGCTTCCTGCGGAGTGAATTGTTGAAGACCTGGTGGTTGAAAGTTCATATACAGTTGTGGAGGGGTGTTGTAACTTTTAACACGTATTGGTTTGCATGGATCAAATGGACCGACGAAGGGTTTCCAATACTTGTACTGAGAAAACATAAAATCCTCCTTTCATTTTTGGCAGATAGACTCTCTACCTGCGCATATCCAACTTAGACTTAATGTCCACAAGACTACTGAACACACTCAGCCTAGTTTTCTAACACCCCATGTATATGAACTCCAAGAATAAAATATTCGTAAATACCAATCTATCTCAAGATGAAAAATAAAATTCTCAATAGTAATTCATACAAATTTCGTGATTAATAGGTATCTGAATTTCTAAGATTCAACAGTTTTCCAATTCATCATTACGATAAAATCAAAAAATTATTAAAAAAGTATTCGGTATCATTAAGTCATTCGCTTCATACATTAATAAAAACTCACCCTGAATGGAGGTAAGCGCTATCGATATTTTAAACAGGGTTAGACGTTACAAAGAAGAAGAGGACAGCCTGAAATGGGAAGGTACATTTGCAGAATACTTACAATTAGTTAAGGAAAGGCCACAAGTTGCTCAAACAGCTCATTCACGTGTGTACAATATGATTAAAAGTTCCGGCGTTGATGAAAGAGATGGAAAGAAAATGTACCAGTTCTTTGGAAAACAAATTTTTGGTCTTGAAACAGCATTAGAGAGACTAGTAGAGGAATATTTCCATCCAGCAGCTCGAAGGTTAGATGTACGTAAACGTATTCTATTATTAATGGGACCAGTAAGTGGCGGTAAATCAACAATCGTCACGCTACTTAAAAGAGGATTAGAGCATTATTCTCGGACCGACGAAGGTGCTGTATATGCCATAAAGGGATGTCCGATGCATGAAGACCCGCTTCATCTAATTCCACAACATCTAAGAGAAGATTTCTTTAAAGAATATGGAATTCGAATAGAGGGAAGCTTATCCCCATTAAACACAATGCGTCTTGAGCAGGAATATGGCGGTCATATCGAGGATGTACTGGTTGAGCGAATCTTTTTCTCGGAAGATCGACGTGTTGGAATTGGAACTTTTACACCGTCAGATCCAAAATCACAGGATATTGCCGATTTAACAGGAAGTATTGATTTCTCGACAATTGCGGAGTTTGGGTCGGAATCTGATCCAAGAGCCTATCGTTTTGACGGAGAGCTAAATAAAGCGAATCGTGGAATGATGGAGTTCCAGGAAATGTTAAAATTAGATGAAAAATTCCTATGGCATTTATTATCATTAACGCAAGAAGGTAATTTTAAAGCGGGTCGATTTGCGCTTATTAGTGCAGACGAGCTCATTGTGGCTCATACCAATGAGACAGAGTATCGAACGTTTATTTCGAACAAAAAGAATGAGGCGCTGCATTCACGAATTATCGTAATGCCTATTCCTTACAACTTAAAAGTAAGTGAGGAAGAGCGAATTTATTCGAAAATGATTAGTGAAAGTGATATGGCACATGTTCATATTGCCCCACATGCACTGCGAGCAGCGGCGATTTTCTCGGTTTTAACAAGGTTGGAAATACCGAAGAAACAAGGCATTGACCTAGTGAAGAAAATGCGGCTTTATGATGGAGAAAGTGTTGAAGGATTCAATTCGGTAGATGTAGAGGAATTAAAGAAAGAATATCCAAACGAAGGTATGAATGGGATTGATCCCCGTTACGTGATTAACCGGATTTCTTCAGCAATTATTCGTAAAGAAGTCCCTTCAATTAATGCATTGGATGTATTACGCTCATTAAAAGATGGACTTGATCAACACGCGTCTATTTCAGAAGAAGACCGTGAGAAGTTTATGAATTACATTGCGATCGCAAGAAAAGAATACGATGAAATCGCGAAAAACGAAGTACAAAAAGCCTTCGTCTACTCCTATGAAGAGTCTGCAAAACATCTAATGAATAACTATTTAGATAATGTCGAAGCATTCTGCAATAAAAACAAGCTTCGTGATCCGATTACAGGAGAAGAAATGAATCCTGATGAAAAACTGATGCGTTCCATTGAAGAACAAATCGGTATCTCTGAAAATGCGAAACGGGCATTCCGAGAAGAGATTTTAATCCGGCTTTCAGCATTTGCACGTAAAGGAAAACGATTTGATTATAATTCGCATGAAAGATTAAGAGAAGCCATCCAGAAAAAACTGTTTGCCGATTTAAAAGATGTGGTGAAAATTACGACTTCCTCTAAAACACCAGATGAATCACAGCTTAAAAAGATTAATGAGGTCGTAGCAAGATTAATTGATGAACATGGATACGACTCCAACTCAGCCAACGAATTATTAAGATATGTAGGAAGTTTATTAAATAGGTAGTTAATAGAAGGAATATATTGAAAGGAGTGTCCATAAAATTTAGGACACTCATTTTTTTATCTTCACATCATATTAGTAATGGTAAGAGATAAATATTGAGTCATTAGAAAAAATTGTATTTAGGAGTAATTTATTGAGCAAAGTAGTGAAATTTGTCAGAAAATTCGCATATTATAGGGAAAATGATTTTCCTTGCAATTAACTTCATTCAGTAGAAGTCTCCTGCTGCTATACCAGGTGAGACAGTAAAAAGGAAAATCTATTGAGTGGGATATTTGGACGCAATACGCCAAGACGATTTGATACACGAAACCATATTAAAGATGGGTGAGGATAACATGAGTGAAAATCAGAATCGAAACTTTGTCGTCTCTCAGGAAAATTGGTCACTCCATCGCAAAGGGTACCAAGATCAACTACGACATATGGATAAGGTTAAGGATGCAATTAAAAACAATTTACCAGACTTGATAAGCGAAGAAAGTATAATTATGTCTAATGGTAAAGAGGTTATTAAAATACCAATTCGTTCATTAGATGAGTATAAAATTCGTTATAACTATGGAAAGTCAAAACATGTTGGTCAAGGACAAGGCGATAGCCAAATTGGGGATGTAGTTGCCCGTGATGGAAAACCAGGAAATCAACAAGCGCAAGGTCAAGGCAAGAAAGCTGGAGACCAGCCTGGTGATGACTATTATGAAGCTGAAGTAAGTTTGGAAGATGTGCAAAAAATGTTATTCAAGGAGTTAGAGCTGCCCAATTTACAAAGAAAAGAAACAGCAGACATTACAACAGAGAAAATAGAGTTCAATGATATTCGAAAAAAAGGGCTGATGGGGAATATCGACAAGAAAAGAACGATTTTAACGGCCATTAAAAGAAATGCGATGAAGGGGAAGGCAGAAATTAGTCCAATTCATAATGATGATTTACGTTTTAAAACTTGGGATGAAGTAACAAAGCCTGAAACAAAGGCAGTTGTGCTTGCAATGATGGATACAAGTGGTTCGATGGGGAATTTTGAAAAGTTTTGTGCAAGAAGCTTTTTCTTTTGGATGACCCGGTTTTTACGAACAAAATACAAAACCGTTGAAATTGAATTTATCGCACATCATACAGAAGCAAAAGTCGTGACAGAGGAAGAGTTCTTTACTAAGGGTGAAAGTGGAGGGACAATTTGCTCCTCGGCATATTCGAAAGCTTTGGAATTGATCAATCAAAAATATAATCCTGTTCGTTATAATATTTACCCCGTCCATTTCTCGGATGGCGAAAATTTTTCAACTGACAATGAAAAATGTCTAAGGTTAGTAAATGAACTAATAGAGCTTTCCAGTATGTTTGGTTATGGTGAGGTCAACCCAAATAATCGTTATTCATCATTGATGTCAACCTTTAAAAAAATTGATAACCCTAAGTTCCGTCACTATGTACTAAGGCAGAAGAAAGATGTATATGATACATTGAAAAACTTTTTCCAAAAACAAGAGACGACTATTTAATAAATCGTCATCAAAAAATGAATATAAGAAAAACTTCGATATTCACTTTTAAGTGAAAATCGTGTTTTTCTATTGGGGGAGATAAGGTGGAAAAAGAGCTTCACAAAGCAATAGACGATATCACGGACATTGCCATAGGTTTTGGCTTAGATTTCTTTCCAATGCATTATGAAATATGTCCAGCAGAAATTATCTATACAATAGGTGCATATGGAATGCCAACACGTTTTTCGCATTGGAGCTTTGGAAAACAATTTCATAAAATGAAGCTGCAATATGATTTAGGTCTAAGTCAAATCTATGAATTAGTTATTAACTCAAATCCATGTTATGCATTTTTATTGGATACGAATACGCTGACTCAAAATAAATTGATTATTGCGCATGTGTTAGCACACTGTGATTTTTTCAAAAATAATGTTCGTTTCTCAAATACAAGACGTGATATGGTTGAAAGCATGACCGCAACTGCAGACCGAATTGCAAGCTATGAGCGGCTTTATGGAAAAGATGAAGTTGAACAATTTTTAGATGCGATTTTAGCCATTCAAGAACATATCGATCCTTCTATTGTTAGACCTAATTTAGTTCAATATGCTGACGAGCCTGAAGAGGTTGAAATCACAGTTGCAAAATCACCTTATGATGATTTATGGGCTTTAGATAAAAAAGAGGAGCCAAAATCGCAGGTTCGATATAAGAAGAAAAAATTCCCATCAAATCCGGAAAAGGATCTACTTCTTTTCATAGAGATGCACAGTCGAGAGCTTGAAGAGTGGCAGCGCGATATTTTAACAATGATGCGAGAAGAAATGCTGTATTTCTGGCCACAGTTAGAAACTAAAATTATGAATGAAGGCTGGGCATCTTATTGGCACCAACGCATTATGAGAGAACTAAACTTAACGACAGATGAAACAATCGAGTATGCAAAATTAAATGCGGGTGTTGTTCAGCCATCCAAGACATCCATTAATCCATACTATCTAGGGTTGAAAATCTTTGAAGATATTGAAAAACGCTACGATAATCCAACAGAAGATATGATTAAAATGGGCGTAAAACCAGGTACAGGAAGGGAAAAGATCTTTGAAGTTCGAGAAATTGAATCCGATATTTCCTTTATCCGAAATTACTTAACAAAAGAGCTAGTAAAGCAAGAGGATATGTATTTATTCGAAAAGAAGGGCACAGATTATAAGATTTCTGACAAGGATTATCTAAATGTACGAGACCAGCTAGTTTCCATGAGAGTAAATGGCGGATTCCCATATATTTTTGTAGATAACGGGGACTACTTACGAAATGGTGAGTTATATTTAAAACATGGTTTCGAGGGAATGGAGTTAGATCCGCATTACTTAGAACATGTATTGCCTTATATCTACCAACTATGGGGACGCCCGGTTCATATTGAAACATATGTAGAAAACAAACCAGTGCTCTATACGTACGATGGGAAACGAAATTACAGAAAAGCGTTATAATGGGAAGTTGTTTTAATAAATACGAAAAAGCCCGTGAACAAATTCACGGGCTTTTTAAATTGAAATTATAAAATTTTGCTGTGTGGATAACTTTCTGAAATAGTTCTTCTAGAACTAGCGCAAACAGCCAAGCCCCTCGTGTTTTCGTCGACGCGGGGCTGTCAGAACTTTTGCGTTTTTGTTTTTTGCATTAATATGGATCAGCTTCATGTCCTTTTTGAACTGCATCATCCACTGCTTGAGCAGCATTTTTAGCACCAAGTGGACGTGGGCTGAATTTTGGGTCTTCTTTTATCATCGATTCCGTTTTTTCAGCAATGCCTTCACGTAAGCGGCGGCCATATTCTTCATCAGCCTGTTCTGCGAGAACAATCATTTTATCTTGGATGTCTTTAGGGCAAAAAACTAGATCATTTACTAAATTATTGATTAGCTCGTCCTTCTCCCATTGTTCGAAGTTGCGGTATGTTTCTCCAGCTTGTTTCGTATTATCGTTACGGTCAATGGATTCACGGACTAAGTTCCCTTCAACTTTAGGCGTATGCTCTACACCAGCTTGTTCCGCTTCTTTTAAACCACCCATACTAGAAGGCTCGTAGTTAATATGAGGATTTTGGCCAGGGGCTTTGTCGTTATAGTAACGTAACTGTCCACCTTCTTGATTTGTTGCAACACGTTTTTTCGCAGCATTGATTGGTAATTGTAGATAGTTTGCACCTACACGGTAACGTTGTGTATCCGAATAGGAGAAAGTGCGCCCTTGTAACATCTTGTCATCAGAAAAATCTAATCCATCAACAAGTACGCCAGTACCGAAAGCTGCTTGTTCTACTTCGTTAAAATAATTTTCGGGATTCTTATCTAACACCATTCGTCCAACTGGTAGCCATGGGAATTGATCATTAGGCCATAGCTTTGTGTCATCTAGTGGGTCAAAGTCAAGCTCAGGGTGGGGGCCATCCTCCATAATTTGAACCAATAGCTCCCATTCAGGATAATCGCCTTTTTCAATTGCTTCATATAAATCTTGAGTTGCATGGTTGAAATTTTTACCTTGAATTTCTTGGGCTTCTTTCACGGTTAAGTTTTTAATTCCCTGCTTAGGTTCCCAGTGGTACTTTACAAGAACAGCTTTTCCTTCCTGATTGACCCATTTATAAGTGTTAACGCCAGAACCTTGCATCATGCGATAGTTTGCAGGAATTCCCCACGGTGAATAAACGAAAGTCACCATATGGAAGGATTCAGGTGAATTTGCACAGAAATCAAAGAAGCGGCGAGAATCTTGGATATTCGTAACAGGGTCCGGACGGAAAGCGTGAATCATATCCGGGAACTTCATGGCATCACGGATGAAGAAGATTTTTAGATTGTTTCCAACTAAATCCCAGTTCCCGTCTTCCGTATAAAACTTTACAGCAAACCCGCGAGGATCACGTAAAGTTTCAGGGGAGTGCAATCCATGCACTACAGATGAAAAACGAACGAATACAGGAGTTTGTTTTCCCTTTTCTTGGAACAATTTTGCTCTCGTATATTTGGAAGCAGGGTCATCGCCTACAGTACCGTATGCTTCAAAGTATCCATGGGCGCCAGCACCACGGGCATGTACAATTCTTTCAGGTACTTTTTCACGATCGAAGTGACTGATTTTTTCAATAAAGTCATAATTTTCCAGTGTAGCAGGTCCTCGATTTCCTGCTGTGCGAATATGTTGATTATTTGTGATTGGATGGCCTTGTCGGTTCGTTAATGTTGCATCATCTTCGTAGTTAGTTTGGTACTTTTCTTGCTTTGAAGGGTCTTTTTCCATTACGATCATCCTTTCTATTCACTAATCGGATTAATTTGGATTTATCCCTAACGATTGATAAATTTAGAAATAACCGATAATATAATTCCCTACTTATAATAGAAGTATGCCTAAATAGAGAATAATTTTTTATGTTTAGAGATCGAACTTTGGTGTTATTGATAGTTAACTTCGCATGGAATTTGTCGAAGTAAAAATAGCTTTTAGGAGGTTACCAATGTTTCGACATCAAAAAGAACTGCAATTTGAAGTGAAGGTGGAACGTCCAGACGCAGTATTGGCAAGACAAATTCAAGAATTACTAGGTGGACAATTTGGTGAAATGAGTGTAATGATGCAATATCTGTTCCAAGGATTTAACTGTCGCGGGGAAGAAAAGTACAAGGATATGCTAATGGATATTGGAACTGAAGAAATTGGTCATGTGGAAATGCTATGTAATCTTATTAGCCAATTACTGGATGGAGTTTCTCCGGCAGAACAAATCGAAGCGGCCAAAGACCCAATGACAGCTGCAATCATAGGTGGTACAAATCCACAACATCTTATTGTAAGTGGTTTAGGAGCGACACCAAGAGATTCGAATGGTGTGCCATGGAATTCAGGTTACATCGCCGCAAGTGGAAATTTACTGGCTGATTTTCGTGCCAATCTAAATGCTGAATCCCAAGGGCGTCTACAAGTAGCACGTGTATATGAAATGACAACAGACGAAGGGGTTCGAAGTGTATTTCGTAATATGTTAGCGCGTGATCGCTATCACCAATATCAATGGATGGCAGCTATTGCTGAACTTGAAGAGAAGAATGGTGTTGCTGTACCTGGCTCTTTCCCACCTGAAGCGGAAATGGAAGCTCAGCCACATGCATACGAATTCTGGGATTTATCAGCGGGAACACAATCTGCAGCGGGACTTTGGGCTAAAGGGTCCGCTCCTGATGGTACAGGAGACTTTATGTACTTGGAAAATCCAAAACCTCTTGGTCAAATCCCAAATCCAAATCCTCCTCATTACTCTACACATAATGATATAAATATATAATTAAAATAAGGCGAATTGTTACTTGATACACATGTAACAATTCGCCTTTCTATTAAATCGCAATAATAATAGGGAGGATCATTGGTTTTTTCTTAGTTTTTTCAAATAAGTAAATACCCACTTCTTTTTTTATAGCCCTCTTCATACCCATGATATTAGGATCTTTAAATGGATCTACAGTTCTTTTTACGACCTCGTTGATGCCCTGCAGCAACTCTTCCGAATCTCTTGCATAAACAAAGCCTCGAGAAATGCAATCGGGATCTGAGATTCGTTTACCATCTTCTTTATTAATCGTGACGACCAATACCAGCATCCCTTCTTCTGAAAGATGTTTGCGGTCACGGAGTACAATTTCAACAATTTCATCATCTCCAACATTGTCTACATAAGTATCTCCTGCTGTTACTTTTCTAGTTTGGCGAGCTTCGCCATCTGCAATATCCACCACATCGCCATTTCGAATAATAAAGGTATTATTTCGTTCAACACCAACTGCTTCCGCTAGTAAACGATGTATGTGAAGCATGCGATATTCACCATGGATTGGAATGAAGTATTTCGGCTTCATTAGTGTAAGCATTAGCTTTAAATCTTCTTGATAACCATGCCCCGAAACATGCATACCAGTAATGCTGGAAGAACCGTAAATAACCTTTGCCCCTAATTGGAACAGGTTATCAACAATTTTCGAAACTCCTTTTTCATTGCCTGGAATAGGGGAAGAGGCAAAAATTACTGTATCATCAGGTAATACTCGGACATCTCGATTATTGTTTGTTGATAATTTGGATAGAGCTGCTAAGGGCTCGCCTTGGCTACCGGTACATAAAACAACAACACGCTCTGGAGGGTATTGTTTCACATCCCGTGAATCAATTAGCATCCAATCAGGAATTTCAACATAGCCACGCTCCCTCGCAACTTTTATAACGTTTACCATACTACGACCTAATAAGGCTAATTTACGGTTTGTTTTAATGGTTGCATGGACGATTTGCTGCACACGGTTAACGTTGGAAGCAAATGTAGAAATAATAATTTTTCCAGTCGCGTTTAAAAAGGCTTCCTCAATATGTGAACCAACCTTGCTTTCCGAAGGTGTTAAGCCTGGTCGTTCAGCATTGGTACTTTCAGAAATTAGAGCAAGGACGCCTTCTTCACCAATCTTCGCCATTTTATGAATATCGGAGTATTGGTCATTTACAGGAGTAAGATCAAATTTAAAGTCCCCCGTATGAACAACTTTTCCTTCAGGGGTATCGAATAGAATTCCCAGACAGTCCGGAATACTATGACTTGTTCTGAAGAAACTAGCTTTCATCTGACCTAAATCTAATTTAGATTCTGAGTTTATTTCGATTAAAGTAGATTCTCGTAGGATTTTGTGTTCTCTTAGCTTTAATTCGATTAAACCAAGTGTAAATCTTGTTGCATAGATCGGGATATTTAATTTTTTCAGAAAGTAAGGTATCCCGCCGATATGATCTTCATGACCATGCGTCACAACTAGTCCGCGGATTTTATGTTTGTTTTCCTGTAAGTAAGAAACATCTGGAATGATTAAATTAATTCCGAGCAGCGACTCATCTGCAAATTTTGCACCACAGTCAACGATAACTAAATCGTTGCCATATTCAATGACATACATATTTTTGCCGATTTCATTAATACCACCTAAAGCAAAAATAGAAAGTGTACTTTTTCTATCAGACAAATTGACCCCTCTTTTCACAACATTTGAATATCAGTATAGGTAG
Organism: Ureibacillus sp. GCM10028918; assembly: GCF_042666115.1. Classification (NCBI taxonomy): domain Bacteria; kingdom Bacillati; phylum Bacillota; class Bacilli; order Caryophanales; family Caryophanaceae; genus Ureibacillus; species Ureibacillus sp. GCM10028918. The sequence continues at coordinate 38,890 of NZ_JBHTFK010000021.1, read as the reverse complement.
AACGATGTTGAACTATACGGAAAGTCGATAGAGAATCATTTTACTTACAAGTCAGTCATACGAGCGCTATTACTTCGCTAAAGAATTTACAGTAAATTTACAATACTATAGTATGATAGTTACGATTATGAATTGTTATATAGGAGACATATCGAGGAGCAGGTATATGTTGAGAAAAATCTTTTTATTTTTAATAATTTCTGTACTATTAGCAAGCTGTAAAGGGGAGGGCGATACTCTAAAAATTGGCATGATTCCGTTAAAAACCAAAGAAGAAATGTTAGAAGAGTATAAGCCAATTCAAATGTATTTGCAGGATAAGTTAAATCTTCCGGTAGAATTTGTCGTAATGGAAAGTTATGTGGAATTAGTGGAAGAGATGAAAATTGGAAATATAGATATTGGTTACTATGGAGCATTTTCATACATAGCGGCTGAAAGTGAAATGGAATTAACACCTTTAATTGTTGAACAAAGAAAAGGCACAGGAATATTTTATCAATCATTAATACTATCGAGTAGAGACTCGAACATTACATCAATCGATGAATTAGAGGATCAAAATTTTGCTTTTGTTGATGAAGGTTCTACATCGGGATTTGTGCTCCCATTCGCCCTATTTAAAAGCAGGAGTGTAGATATGGAGCAATATTTTAATAAGATTCACTATTCAGGATCACACGGGCAAGTTCCTGAAGATATAAAAAATAAAGTAGTGGATGCAGGGGCAATTAGCAGTATTCAATATAATGATTTAATCGAAAAGGGAAAAATTGAGGAAAAAAATTTTGATATCATATGGAAATCGGAAGATATACCAAGTTCACCTTATGTTGCCAATAGTGAATTAGATGAAGACTTGCAACATAAGTTTACCGATGCAATGTTGAAAATTCACCTTGAAATTCCTAATGAATTAAAACAATTAGATAGTGCATTGGAAAAGTATGTAATGGTAGAAAGTAAGGATTATAATTCTATTAGAAATATAGCAACAATTTTAGGGAAAGATTATATGGTTGAATATTTCTTAAACAGAGAATGAGAAACATATGAGAAGGTGAGTGAGCCTCTTGAGGCGTAGAGGAATAAGGTTCTGGGCATTAATATCGATAATCGCTGTATCATTGATTACAACCGTTTTATTTGTTTTTTTATCTTATACTAGAATTTCAAAAAGTCTAAAAGATCAGTATATCAATGAATCTGAATCAGTATTAGAACAAACTTCAAATAATTTTACTGTCCAGTTTTTAAATATACAGAATATTTTAGCTAGTTTAAGTGAAGAGTTAGAAAAAGAATCCATTGCTGTCTTTAAAACTCTACAATTTTATGAGAGATTAACCCCTTCAAATAGCTCTATCTATTTAGGGCTTGAAGATGGTCAATATTATTTTAGTTCAAGAAAACTGCTTCCAGAAAGCTATACAGTGGTTGAACAAGAGTGGTATAAAAACTCGCAGAATCGAAACGAGGTTACATGGACGGAGCCTTATTTAGATTATCTTACACAAGAGATTATTATCTCTGCATCAATTCCAATTAAGCATAATGGACAAGATGGTGTAGCAGCTATTCAATTTAGTATTAATGATATTAGCAACATCATCAGTCAATCCGAAATTGGTGAAAAAGGTTTAGTCATGTTGATTAGCAGTAATGGTACGATATTGGCAAACCGAGACAATTATTTAATTGGTGAATCTATCATTGAAAAAGGTCATGAGGCATTGCTTGAGCGATCATTCGAAGAACAAGTGCCCTATAGTATTGATGGCCAAAAATATCTAATACATACAAAGACAATCGATCAAAATGGCATGAGTATCCTGACTGCGATTAGTGAAAAGGAACTTCAAGATCATTTAATTAAAAGTTTATATCCAATAGTAGTAACGGGAATAGTCACTTTGCTATTATTTAGCAGCATGGCGTATCTAGTTCTTCTAAGAGGGATTAAACCTCTAAAAAATCTGGGTACCCTAATGTCCTATGTAGAACTAGGAAACTATGACGTGTATGCAAAAGAAAAAGAGTATTTGGAAGTCTATCAACTATCAAAAGGATTTAATAGTATGATCCATGCGATTAAGAAACGTGATAGAGAATTAAATCTTACTTATAATGAGATAAAGAAAACCGAAGAACAATTAAGAAGTAAATATGAAGAGCTAAAAGCAAGTGAAGAAAAAATCTTGCATTTAGCTTCCTATGATCCACTAACAGGCGTGTTAAATAGAAGAAGTTTGTTACAGCTATTAAAAGAATCAATCGCTAATCATCAGGGAGAATCATTAAAAGCAATTGTTTTTTTAGATCTAGATAATTTTAAGACAGTGAACGATTCATTGGGTCATTCTGTTGGTGATAAGCTAATTATCGAGGTTGCAAATAGACTAAGTTCAATCACTGCTGGGAATAAAAATGTTGCCCGTATAAGCGGGGATGAATTTATATTATTTTTCCATGATTTGCAATCTGAAAATGAAATTGAAGCCATCGCTAAAGAAATTGTTCATACTTTTGACGAACCTTTAATAGTTGATGCAAAACAAATGAATGTAACGGCTAGTATGGGTGTTGCTTTATATCCAACTCATGCAGATTCAACAGAAGAGTTACTGCAATTTGCGGATATGGCCATGTATCAAGTGAAAGGCAGTGGAAAAAATGGCTATAAAATTTTTGATGAAGATATAAAAAAAGAAGTCGATGAAAAAGTAGAAATTGAACTTGGCATACGTGAATGTTTGAAAGAGAATAATTTCGAACTTGTATTTCAGCCACTTTTTAATATAAAACAAGATAGAATTACAAACGTTGAAGCATTATTAAGAAGTAAATCTACTGCTTTATCGAAATTTAATATTTTTCAAATTATACAAACCGCTGAAATAACAGGGCAAATAATAGAGATCGATAAATGGGTCTTAAGAGAAGCGTGTCTTTCCATCCAAAAAATCAATAATGAAATGAAAGTTCCATTGCATATATCTGTTAATGTTTCTGCACTGCATATTATACAACAGGATTTTGTGCAGAATGTCAAAGACATCATAGTGCAAACCGGAGTTAAGCCGGAATGGATTGATTTAGAAATAACTGAGACATCGTTAATGGAATCATTCGATCAGAATATTAGTAAGCTCTATGAGTTAAAAGCAAAAGGCATTTCATTGCATCTTGATGATTTTGGTACCGGCTATTCTTCTTTAAATTATTTAAATAGTTTACCAATAGATCATGTGAAGATCGATAAAAGTTTTATTGATAAAATGCTCCAATCTGAAAAGGATAGTAAGATTGTTGAGACTATTATTACGTTATCCCATAATATTGGCTTACAAGTTGTTGCAGAAGGGGTCGAATATAAGGAACAATTTGAGTTGTTAACAGATTATCAATGTGAATTGATTCAAGGATATTACATCAGTAAACCGGTGAAGTATGAAACAATCATTGAGATGGTGAAAAAAAATCTCAAGGAAAAAATTATTGTCGTATAACACGGTTGAAAGCAGGCTAATCCAGAATGATATTGGATTAGTCTTTTTCAATTATAGAAAATTATCTTAAAATCTACTAAAAAAGAGAATGAAAAGAGATGTTCTTGAATACTATTTTATAACTGATAGAAAAAATTTCTAAAAGGGGTGAGTAGGTTGTTCCAATTATTTTTATTATTATTAGAAGTCGTCTATCTTTTTTTAGCATTTAAAACGGGAAGTATTCTCTATTTAGTCGTTGCAATAGGATTAGGTGCTTGGTGGCTCTATGAGTTGAACAAAGATGTGAAAAAACGAAGTGAAGCATTACTAAATGAAACGATACAAAAAGTTGAACAGCACCCTCATACTCGCTATATTATAGCCTCTGATTATTTAAGTGCATTAATGCTTGATGAAAACTCCAATACATTAAGAATACTAGAGAGAGAAGAGATAGATGAGGACTTTGATAAAAAAGAATACGATTTTGAGGAACTCTATGAAATAGCTATTATCGAGGACGGGAATAATGTTGCCCTTACTTCAAAAGGTGGCGTACACGGTTGGTCCTTAATTGATGGGGGAGCAAAGGTGGATGTACATGTAAATGAACTGGAAGAATCAACCGAGAAGAAGGAAAAAGCAAAGGAAGTTAAAAAATTAATCCTTAAAATTGTAGTGGATGATCTAGCAGATCCCATTGTTGAATATGTCTTTTTAGATAATGAACAAGAAATTCCAAAAGAACTGGATGAATACAAAGACATCTTTAAGGAATGTACAAAGTGGTATCAAAAAATTAGCGTTATTATAAAAAGACATGAGCATGAACGTAAAATCCAGGAGGTTCAAATTATATAGAGCGGGGGTTACAAATAATTTACAATTATTTGTAACCCCTTTTTATATAATAAAGAATGTATATGAAAAAAGATGAATTAAAGGGGGATCATATTGAGAGTTTCAAAGTTTAATAACATGTACCAGTTGACGCTGTGGCCAAATTTTTTTCCGGTAAACTGTTATATAATCGAAGAACAGCATGAACTGATTTTAATAGATGCAGGTATGCCTGCAAGTTTTAAAGGCATTGTAAATTTGTTGAATAAATTGGAAAAACCGCTGACAAATATCGTTTTAACGCATGCGCATGGGGATCATGTCGGTTCGTTAATAAAGTTGAAGAAGGAATATCCCGAAGCTTGTGTCTCTATTTCTAAGCGTGATAGCCGATTGCTGCGAGGAGATAAAACTTTGGACGAACACGAACCACAAACTCCTATTAAAGGTGGTGTGCCAAATAATCTAGAGATAGTTCCCGATCGCTTATTAAAAGAAGGAGATCAAGTTGGATTGCTTGAAGTTGTTGAAACACCTGGCCATACACCTGGATCTATCTCTTTACTAGATAAAAATAATAAGGCAATCATAGTAGGAGACGCTTTTCAAACCCAACGAAAAATTGCGGTTTGTGGACAGTTGGTGCCCTTGTTTCCTTTTCCTGCTTTTGCTACATGGAATAAAGAAGTATCCCTTGATAGTGCTAAAAAAATACAGCAATTGGATCCTGAAATCCTTGCTGTTGGTCACGGAAAAGTATTAGTAGATTCTAAGAAACATATAGATCGTGCAATTGTTGAGGCAGAAACGAAAATGAATAAAGACTTTTAAGATTTGTATTAGGAAATGAGGATGCACATTTAATGAGGCTGGGACAATACAAAAAATCTAATCCTTCTGTGTAGATAACTTTTGAAAAGTTAATTTACATCTACCTTCAGCACCCAGCCTCTCAAGATTGCGGTCTGCCCCATGAAATGTGTATTGCACCTTTCATGTTATAGATGGATATTTACCTGCGTACCGATTGGGACTATTCTTGATAATTCTTCAACATCATTGTTATACATGCGAATGCAGCCTCTCGACACAGCCTTCCCAATAGAACTTGGATTATTTGTACCATGAATGCCGTAACTTTGTTTTGATAAACTCATCCACATCGTTCCAAAAGGACCTCCAGGATTTGGCGCTTTATTAATGATTATATAACTGCCAACAGGTGTATCATAAAGTACTCTTCCAACAGCTATAGGGTACTGCTTTTGAAGTACTCCATTGTGAAACAGCTTCAACCAACGTCCATTAATTGAAACTTCAATCCTATAAGGAAGAGTATTGGGATCAGGAAAGCCAGGTATTTCAATCAATTGTCCAGTATTAATGACATTCGGATTGATGGATGGATTTGCGCGAATGATTGCAGAAAGTGGTGTTCGATAGTCAACGGAAATTTGAAAAAGTGTTTCTCCCCTTTTTACAGTATGAAGCATTAAGTTCAGCTCCGTTCCGAGTATTTGTTCCTTTTAGTTTATGAGAGGTATATATAAAGTGCGCTGAAATTATGAATGGGTTTCAAGTGATTTGGATTATTAGTTTTCTATAATTTGGACCAAATACATGCTAATATTGGATTCTTCTATCTTTCAATCAATGTATAATGATACAATTATATAAAGAATTTATACATAATCCGGAGGAAATAATGCGAAAGTATATGGGAGAAATTATGTTGTGTATTACAGCAATTATTTGGGGAAGTGGTTTTGTTGTCAGTAGCATTGCTCTAGAACACTATACTCCCTATCAAGTTTTAGCAGGAAGGTTTTTGATTGGATTTCTTGTTTTAAGTGTCATTTTTTATAAAAAACTTAAGGTCTTAAATAGAGAAATAATTATGAAGGGATTGGTATTGGGATTTTTCCTGTACTTAGCCTTTGTGCTGCAAACAGTTGGCTTACAATATACAACTCCTTCCAAAAATGCCTTCTTAACTGCTGTTAATGTAGTCATTGTTCCATTTATTGCATTCTTCGCTTATAAAAGGGGAATCAATAAATATGAATTAACTGGAGCTATTTTAGCTATCGTAGGAATTGGTTTTTTATCCCTTCAATTTTCTGCAAATATTAATATTGGAGATCTTTTAACACTTGCATGTGCTGTTGCATTTGCCTACCAAATTTTTTATACAGCTAAATATGTAAAGAACGAAGATCCAATAACGTTAACCATCATACAAATGTTTTTTGCAGCTGCTTTCTCTTGGATAGTGGTTCTTTTCAAAGGAGAGATGAACTTTTCATTTGAAACGGAAGCTGTGTCATCCATTTTATATTTGGCCATATTCTCTACAACGCTAGCCTATCTATTCCAAACTATTGCACAAAAGTTTACAAATGAAACAAAAACAGCCATTATTCTGTCGACGGAATCCTTCTGGGGGATGACATTTTCCGTATTCCTATTAAGCGAAGTGTTAACAATCAGAATGATCATCGGGGCGATTTTGATTCTTTGCGCTATACTGATTGCGGAAACCAAACTATCCTTCTTGAAAAAGAAAAGTGCAGAAAAATTAACATAAGCTATTGCCGCCTTAAACTATTGGGCGGCTTTATTTTTTTCACTATATTGCACATGTTTTTTTTATTAACATGCCAGCATTTTTCCCTATGTATGTCGCTTGGTTAGAGCGCTTGTGGTTATGCCTACACAAAGAATCGTAATGATAGATAAAAGCAATGTATTGGGAGAAATAAATATTCCACCTAAACAAACAACAGCCGCGTCAATGGCAAATATCACAATACCTACATTAATCCGTGTTTTGTCAGAGATAAACTGAGCTAATAAATCCGTCCCGCCAGTACTTGTTTCAAACCGCAGCATAAGTCCGATGCCAATCCCAACAAAAATACCACCTATGACTGAACTGATTATGGGGTCGATTATTAGTAAAGAACGCAAGGGTCTAAACAGATCTATCACTAATGAAGAAATAAGTAACCCATGTAAACTATTAAAGAAATACGGTTTATATTTAAACCATGCAAGGACAAAGATTGGAATGCTCAAGACTATAATCATAAGACCAATTTTTAGATTGAACAAATAATAGATGATTAATGAAAGTCCAATAATGCCACCATCTAAAATTTCATAAGGTGTTAAAAATACATTGATACCCAAGGATAAGAAAATACTACCTACAACAATAGCGAAGCCTCTCTTTATAAATAGCATGCAAAACCCCTCACAAATCGGACATGCACTATTTTATGAAAGGGTTGTACAAAAAATGAACGGTGACCAGTAGTAATTAAAAGAAACAGGCCTTAGTTAGAACCTGCTTCTTTCTTTAAACGGATATTTTCATAAAACGGATTGAACGATGATTGCTATCATATAAGCACCATTCCCTATTGTCCACGACAGAACCAACATTAATCCAATAATTATTCATTTGTAATTTAATTTCTTTACCAAAATGGATTGGATCACGTATTTTCTTATTTTCTAGATAAAGGCCACTTCTGTGACTATGACCAAAAAAGACAAGCGAGGTACCGACTCCCAGGGTCGAGGAATTTATTGGCATCCATTGCCGATCCCACTCAATTTGATGACCATGTATCAATGTCGCTTCTCCAATCACCAACTTTTCTGGTAGTGCTGAAAATCGTCCAATTCCTGTAACACTTGTTATCCGCTCTTCTTGATTACCACGGATGGATGGGAAAGTTAACAATTTTTCAAATTCCTCATTTATGATTGCAGCAGCTTTTAATGGGACATTAGAAACCGTTAAAGCTTTTTTCTTCCCGATCTTGCATTCATAAAGATCCCCTAAACCAATTAGCAGGGCATCAGGAGCTACTTCTTGGATATGTTGCAAAACAGCTTTTGTATCTTCAATACTTGAGTGTAAATCCCCTAAAAAAGCATATCTCATAAGTTCACCTTCAAACGTGGAAATTGATTAATCTTTATTTTAGTGTAGTAAAACATCTATAACAATAAAGGAAAAACAAAAAAATTGAAATTATACAAAGGAAATAAAATTATTGTACTCATAATACCAACGTTATTTTGACATGATAAAGGCATAACATTTTTGGAGGTGTTTTTGACATGCAAAACAATAATAATGGTAATGGTAAACGTTTTACACAAACAGGTACAGATATTGAGGAAGTAAAGCGCCAAAATGCACAAGGATTTTCGGGTGCACAATCATTTGGAACTGATCCACAAAAAGTGCGCGAAGAAATCGCACAAGAAGCTGGTCCTTTTGGTAAGTCATTCTCTTCAAATCAAGCCCCCCAGTCTTTTGGCGGGAAAACAGCATCAGGTACAGACATCCAGAAAGTAAGAGAAGAGATCGCACAGGAATCAGCTCCTTTTGGTAGTTCTTTCTCTTCAAATCAAGCATCTCAATCTTTTGGGAAAACAGCGTCAGGTACTGACATCCAGAAAGTGAGAGAAGAGATTGCACAGGAATCAGCTCCTTTTGGTAGTTCTTTCTCTTCAAATCAAGCATCTCAATCATTTGGCGGGAAAACAGCGTCAGGTACTGACATCCAAAAAGTGAGAGAAGAAATTGCACAAGAATCAGCTCCTTTTGGTAAGTCATTCTCTTCAAATCAAGCATCTCAATCATTTGGCGGGAAAACAGCGTCAGGTACCGACATCCAAAAAGTGAGAGAAGAGATTGCACAGGAATCAGCTCCTTTTGGTAAGTCATTCTCTTCAAATCAAGCATCTCAATCATTTGGCGGGAAAACGGCGTCAGGTACCGACATCCAAAAAGTGAGAGAAGAAATTGCACAGGAATCAGGTCCTTTTAATGGTTCTTCTCAACAATCTTCAGCAGGTAAAACAGTGGCTGGTACAGACATTGCAGAAGTAAAACGACAAAACCAGCAAGCTGAACAAGGGAAGAATAAATTTTAATTAGCTAAGTAGAAGCGCCTCTTTTTAGGGGCGTTTTTATTCATATAAAGAAATTTCTTGTTAGTATTCATTAAAAGGAGCAGAGCTATGCAAAATCAAAATTACACGGTTAGTGGAACAAATATTGATGAAGTAAAAAGAAAAAATGCAGCATCGGGTTTGTCTTATAAAGAAGTAATGGAAAACCTTGCGAAAACAGGCGGAAAAAATACAAAAGTGTATAGTGATACAGAAGAAGAAGAAGTTAAAAGACAAATTCATCCTTTAAATTAATGCACACAGGTGACCATTAAAATTTAATTGGTCACCAATTTTTTACATAATAAATTGAAATCAGAAAATTTACATATTAATATAAAGGAAAGGTGAATAAAGAACGAGCCTTTATTGGTTAGAGGAAAAAGGGGAATAAAATGATAATCAGGGATGCACAAAAGGAAGAATTTCAACAAATTAAAGAGTTACGTTTACTTTCTTATGAAGAGCACGCGGAAAAAATTCCAAAAGCACATTGGGAAGCATTAAAACAATCCATCCTTTCTGATGAAGAAACACAAGAAGGCATTGAAAGGATTGTAGCGGAATTTGGTGGTGAAATTGTTGGGACAGTTGCGTTGTTTTCTCCTGAAATAGAAGTTTATAAAGGCCTTGTAGAGGGTCAATTAAACCATCCGGAATTAAGAATGCTGGCTGTTTCAAAAAAAGCTAGGGGAAAAGGTATAGCAAAAGCTTTAGTTCAGGTATGTTTTGAACGCTCTATCAATAAGGGATATACATCAATGGGATTACATACAGCAGATTTTATGGAAACAGCAGTGAAATTATATACAGGTTTAGGATTTAAACGGGTACCAGAGCTTGATTTTGTTCCCTTAGATGATGGAATTGTCGTAAAGGCGTTTAACATACAGCTTTAAGTGAATCAATCTTAAAGAATAATTTAAAAGTAGGTTCACATACTAAAGGAAAGGAGTATGTGAACGATGAATAAAGATCAAGATGCATTTCTAGAATCGAAAAAAGAATTTGCAGATTTACCTGCCAAGGAAAAACCAGATATGGTGGACTCAGATAATATTAGTTTGTTTGATTTGCATGAGGATATGCAAACAGTCGATGCGATTCCGGTAGAAGAGTTAAATAAGCGCGTGAAAGCAGAGGATGACGAACTGATTACAGAAGTATTCAGGAAAGAATCCCCTGATGAAAAAAGACATAATTAGGCTAACGCCAAATATAATAGAGCTATTCAAGTGATTGAAACTTGGATAGTTTTTTTGTTGGTAAAATTATCGATTTGCTCTATTAAGTAAAAATATTCTACAAAAACACAACTATTTCACCGGCAATTTGTTGAAAAGTTAATTGGTGATTGTTAAAATTTAGTTATATTTTCAGAAAATTCTAAGTTCTGAATGGGGGATTTCTATGTTAGGGGATATCTTTACGGAAGAGCACGAAATGTTCCGAGTGGCATTACGCAAAATGTTAGAAAAAGATGCGTATCCTTTCTTTGATGAATGGGAATTACATAGGGAAGTGCCAAGGTCATTTTGGAGGAAGTTAGGAGAAAACGGATTTCTATGTCCTATGGTAAACGAGTCTTACGGTGGGTTAGGTCTTGATTTTGGTTACTCTATGATTCTAGGAGAAGAATTAGAACGTGTTGGTGCTGGACCAGCGAGTGGAATTGTTCTGCATTCTGATATTGTTGTCCCGTATATCGAGGAGTACGGAACTGAAGAACAAAAAAAGAAGTGGCTGCCAAAAAGTGTTAGTGGCGAGTATATATCAGCCATCGCGATGACGGAGCCAGGAGCCGGGTCAGATTTAGCAGGTATTCGAACTACAGCGCGTAAAGAAGGAGAGTACTATATTTTAAACGGGGAGAAAACCTTCATTACCAATGGCATCAAAGCCGATTATGTTGTAGTAGTTTGTAAAACAGATCCAGCAGCAAATCCTGCTCATAGAGGAATTAGTTTAATTGTAGTTGAGAATGGGACACCAGGTTTTAAGAGAGGAAAGAAGCTAAATAAAATTGGGATGCATTCCTCAGATACAGGTGAACTCATCTTTGAAGACGCAAAAGTGCCAGTCTCGAATCTGCTAGGAGAAGAAGGGAAAGGCTTTTATTATTTAATGGAAAAATTGCAGCAAGAACGGTTGCTGGTCGCAATCGAGGTTCAGATTGAAGCCGAAGAAATGTTCCGTATTACAAAGGAGTATGCGAAAACTAGAAAAGCATTTAATCAAACCATTGCAGACTTCCAAAACACACAATTTAAATTAGCGGAGATGGCCACTGAAATTGATATCGGCCGTAATTATATAAACAATCTGGTAGTAAAGCATATGGCCGGTCAAGGAATCGTAAAGGAAGTATCAATGGCTAAATGGTGGATTAGTGAAATGGCTAAACGGGTTGCTGCGGATTGTCTGCAGCTCCATGGAGGATATGGCTATATGGAAGAATACGAGATTGCGAGACGTTTCAGGGATATTCCTGTAGCCGCGATTTACGCAGGGACAACAGAAATCATGAAGGGAATTATTGCCAAAGAGATTTTAGAGTAGGGTTCTAGTTTGTTCACAAAAAACAAGGGGGATGACTATGTTTATATTAAATGTTTTGGAGCAGCATGCAACGAGTACACCTGACGCACTGGCTATTGCTTTTGAAGAGAATGAGTGGACATATCGCGAGCTTTATAGGAATGCCCAAAAAATTGCCGGGTATCTACAGCAGCAAGGATATCAAAAAGGGGATATAGTTGCGCAATTTATGCTGAACTCCGATTTGTTTATGGCTGTCTACTATGGCGTACAATTGGCAGGACTTACAATCATGCCGGTAAACACTAAGCTTGCCCCACCTGAAGTGGAATATATATTCTCTCATTCAGAGGCGAAGCTGCTATTCCTTGATGAAAAAATTGAACAAACAATTGCTAATTCTACTCATAGCTTTACAGAAAAGATCAATGTGGCAAAAATTCGCGAGATTTTAAAAGCGGATACAAATGAAATACACCCAGTCGCATTAGTTCCTAATGATACTGCAGTAGTCATGTATACTTCAGGTACGACAGGAAAACCAAAAGGGGTGCAGTTATCCCATAGAAACGTTTACGAGACGGCTGAAATTTGGTCTGAATCTATGAAAATGACAAATAAGGACCGCATGTATATTTGTACGCCTCTCTTCCACTGTGCTGGAAGTCATGTATTTGCAGTGCCAACAATGTACCGGGGTGGGTCAATTATTATAGAAGAAGCATTCTCGCCGGAGCGTACACTAAAAAAATTAGTCAATACAAAGGCAACTATTTTCTTTGGAGTTCCAGCGATGTACACTCTTCTACTAAATATACCTGAGCTGCAAAGTACTAACTTTGAGAGTCTGAGACTGTTCGTTTATGGTGCATCACCAATGCCATACGAATTAGTAAAACGTTTGAAGGAAACGTTCCCAGAAGTAAAAGTTCAAAATTGCTACGGACAAACTGAGAATTCACCTGCTGCTTCTTCCTTAACAGATCAGGACGCATTAACGAAAATCGGGTCAGTAGGCAGACCCTTGCCACGTACAGAAATCAAACTAGTGGATGCTTTTGGGGAGGAAGTACCTTTGGGTGAAGTTGGAGAAATTTGTGTAAAGGGACCTCAAGTGATGAAGGGCTATCTCCGAAATCCTGAAGAAACATCGAGGACTATTCAAGGTGGGTGGTTGTATTCAGGTGATTTAGGTCGTTTTGATGAAGAAGGATTTTTATATATCGTTGATCGGAAGAAAGATTTAATTATTCGGGGTGGCGAAAATATTTATCCAATAGAAGTAGAGGAAGTATTATATAGAATCCCGCAAGTGTTGGAGGCTGCAGTTGTGGGAATTCCACATGAAGTTTATGGAGAAGTGCCGAAAGCTTTTGTGGTAGTAAAAGGAGAACAAACTATGAGTGCTGAAGAAGTGTTGACATACTGTCGAACGCAGTTAGCAAAATATAAGGTTCCTATGGAAGTGGAATTTTTGAAGGAGCTGCCACGTAATGCATCTGGAAAGGTGCTAAAACATACGTTGCGACCTAAGACAAGTGAAATAGCATAAAGCTAATATAAAGGGGAGTAAAAATGGAAAATGTTTATATAGTAGAGGGGGCTCGAACTGCTTTTACAGCCTTTGGAGGATCTTTTGCCGCTGTAGATGCAGTAGAACTCGGTACACAAACAGCGATTGAAGCACTAAAAAGAGGGAATGTACGGCCTGAACAAGTGGATCATGTTGTTTACGGCGGAGTGATTGCGAGTAATATAAATGCAGCTTATTTAGCACGCCATATTGGATTGAAAGCCGGTGTTCCAAAGGAAGTGCCTGCATTAACGCTAAATCGATTATGTGGTTCTGGATTGCAATCTATTGTCACGGCAGCTCAACATATTTTACTGGAAGAAGCTCAGATCGTGTTGGCAGGTGGTGCTGAAAATATGTCACAATCCCCATACTCGAATTTTGAACAACGATTTAGTGGAGCAAAATTGGGGAACCTACAATTTGTTGATATGCTGCAAGCCACTTTAACCGATCAATATACGGGATCAGGGATGGGAATGACAGCAGAAAAATTAGCTGAACTTTATGAGATTTCCCGTCAAGAACAGGATGAGTTTGCAGTATTATCCCATAAAAGAGCTGCACTGGCACGAGAAGCGGGTTACTTTAAAGAAGAAATTGTCCCTGTATCGGTCAAAACACGGAAAGGGGAAGTTTCAATTGAAGTAGATGAGCACATAAAGGAAACGACCAATGCAGAAAGTTTATCGAAACTTCGACCAGCATTTAAAAAAGATGGATCGGTGACTGCCGGCAATGCATCGGGCATTAATGACGGTGCTGCTTCGGTAGTGGTTGCTAGCGAAAAGGCCGTAAAAGAAAACAATCTGAACCCAATTGCCAGAATCGTCTCATGGGGAGTAGCTGGAGTAGATCCTGCTATTATGGGAATTGGTCCGGTACCTGCAATCAAACAAGCACTCCAAAAAGCCAACTTAACGATTGATGATATGGATTTGGTTGAAGTAAATGAAGCCTTCGCAGCCCAATATTTAGCAGTAGAAAAAGAGCTGGGTCTAAATCGTGAAATTACAAATGTTAACGGCGGGGCGATTGCATTAGGACATCCTGTTGGTGCAAGTGGTACAAGAATCGCATTAGCAAGCAGCTATGAATTAAAACGTCGTGGCGGGAAATACGCAATAGTCAGCCTTTGTATCGGCGGCGGTCAAGGCATTGCACTATTGATCGAATCGGTTGAGTAAGTTTTTTAATAGACTTAGAAGTTTCGGAATGGAACTTTTAAGTCTTTTTTTTCGTAAAATTTATATGGTAAAGAAGAAAAAATCTCAAAATGGGCAGAATGTATGAGATTTGATTTGTGAAGTACTATGATAACTAAAAAGATACTTTCGACATACTGATTTTCAATTATACAGAAAGTTAACTTACATTGTAATCGGAGCTTACAATGTAAGTAGAAATACTTTTTGCTTAGAACACCAACATAATAACACTAAATTAGAATCTAATTTAGGATAAACAGTAAACAAGATAAATTAATGTGAGTCGAACCATTGTTAAATTAGAAATACGTTTTTATCATTTTTTACAGGAATATTAAGAAGAGATTTTTAAGTTGCGGAAGCATATTAACATCTTAGCAAAATGTGTTAAACTATCATTTAGACTAATAAAATTACCATAATTATTTCTTTAATGAATTAGAGTACGTGAAGGTACTTCGTGTACATTTAATCTCTAAAATACTATAACAACCAAAGTGAGCTGAAAGATAATGGAACAACCATTTTTACCGATATTATTAGGTTCTGATATGAACGCGTATGGCATGGCACGTGCATTTTATGAAGCATACGGCTTAAAACCGCTTATACTGGGTCGTTCCCATTTAACGGCGACGCAAGATAGCCGAATCTTGCACTTCAAAGAAATCGCAAATCTAAACCAGCAGGACGTTTTTGTTCCTGCGCTTGAAAAAATCGCAAAACAATATTCGGATAAGAAACTTTTGCTTTTGGCATGCGGTGATGATTATGCAAAGCTGATTATCAAAAATAAACAAGAACTTGAAAAATACTTTACAGTTCCATATATCGATGAATCTTTAATGGATCAAATTCTATTAAAGGAAAACTTCTATAAAATGTGTGAAAAGTATAACTTCAAATATCCCGGCACAACAACCGTTACAGCAGAAAACTATGAAGAATTCACACCACCTTTCGAGTATCCAATTATCTTGAAGGCATCTAACTCGGTTGCTTACTGGGCATGTAGCTTCCCTGGCAAAAAGAAAGTATTTGTAGCGCATGATGAAGCTGAGAAAACCGCTATCCTTAAGGCAATCTACGCTTCTAGTTATCAAGATACAATGATTGTTCAGGAATTTATCCCAGGTGATGATTCTTATATGCGTGTTCTGAATGCCTATGTGGGCAAAGACGGCAAAGTGAAATTAATGTGTCTAGGCAATCCAATTCTGGAAGAGCATTCACCAGATGGAATTGGTAGTTACGCGGCAATCATTACAACACATGATGAAAAGCTGATGGATAAAGTCCGTCATTTCTTGGAGGATATTGGCTACACAGGTTTTGCCAACTTCGATATGAAGTACGATGCACGTGATGGCGAATACAAGTTATTTGAAATTAATCTTCGTAACGGCCGTTCTAGTTATTTCGTAACTGCAGCTGGTTATAACTTAATGAAATACGTAGCGGATGATCATATGTTGAACATTAAACAAGAGTTGACATATGCGAATAATAAGCACTTGTGGATGATTATTCCAAAAGGTGTTTTATTTAAATATGCTTCCAACGAGAAAATGAAAATTGAAGCAAAAAGCTTAATCCGCCAAGGGAAATGGACAAACTCTTTATTCTATAAAGAGGACATGAATTTAAAACGTTGGGTTAAAATAACCTTGAACAATTTAAACTACTATCGTAAGTATAAAAAATATTTTAATAAAAAAGGTTTGGAAGAATGAGAAAAACATTAGGTATTATCGGTGGTGTCGGTCCGTTAGCAACGATGTTTATCGGCGAAATGATTGTCCGCCGAACGAGTGCCGCCAAAGATCAGGAGCATGTGCATACTATCATAGATAACGATACTTCGATTCCAGATCGGACAGCGTATATTCTGGACCAAACAAAGGAAAACCCTGTCCCGTACTTAATAAAAGATGCAGCAAAATTAGCAAATGCCGGGGCGGAGTTGATTTGTATTCCATGTAATACAGCACATACTTTTTATGAAGAATTGCAATCAGCTTCTCCAGTTCCAGTACTGCATATGATTCGCGAAACTGCAAAAAGGGCTGCTTCTATTGGTGCAAAACGTGTTGGAATTTTAGCAACAGATGGAACTCTTGCTTCTGGCGTTTACCAACAAGCGTTGCTGGAGCAAGATATTGAACCGATTATTCCGGATATGGTAATTCAGCACCAAGTCATGTCAATTATCTATGATTACGTAAAGGCTGGAAAAGAAGTTGCCGTACATCAATGGAATGTAATTGAGCAAGCCATGCTTCAACTCGGTTGTGACAAAATTATTTTAGGCTGTACGGAGCTTTCCATTGTAAATAAAGATTTAAAATTAGATCATCGTTATATTGATTCACTGATGGTACTAGCCGAAAGTGCAATCATTGCATGCGGCTACGAACTCAATGCGCCGGTGAAAATCTAAGCCTGCCTTTTTTAGGCGGGTTTTTTTTCGCAGCTTTATAATAAAAAAACATGTGATGAAGGACATTTTGATTCTGATACGGATGAGAAATGTCTTTCATAAGCACGATGAAGAACGTTTCGATCTTGATACGGATGGGAAATGTCTTTCATAAACAGGATGAAGGACATTTTGAAAGTAAAACTAAAGTTAAATGTCTTTCATAAGCTATATGAAGAACATTGCGAAAATGAAACCGAAGAAAAATGTCTTTCATAAACAGGATGAAGGACATTTTGAAAGTAAAACTAAAGTTAAATGTCTTTCATAAGCTATATGAAGAACATTGCGAAAATGAAACCGAAGAAAAATGTCTTTCATAAACAGGATGAAGGACATTTTGAAAGTAAAACTAAAGTTAAATGTCTTTCATAAGCTATATGAAGAACATTGCGAAAATGAAACCGAAGAAAAATGTCTTTCATTAACAGGATAAAGTATATTTTGTAAGTAAAACTAAAGTTAAATGTCTTTCATAATCGGGATGAAGAACATTTTGAAAGTAGAACCCAAGATAAATATCCTTCACAACAGGGTGAAAGACAAAAAGAATTGTGTCCTAAAGCGTTCAAATTCCTGCACGCAGGATAGAAAAAACGTTCCAAAATCGAGTAAACTAATCAATATATGGTACACTATACGCAAGTAACTAAAGGTAGGTAAACTAAACATGTCTGTAATTAATTTATTAAATGAAACATTACAAAACAAATGGAGTTATGAAACAACGATGAAGGTTCAGGACGAAATGATTCCAGCCATGCTCGACGGGAAAGACATTGTGGCAGAATCTCCGACTGGATCAGGTAAAACTTTGGCATATGTACTACCAATATTAAATAAAGTAGATGGTAGCAAAAAACAAACACAGGCACTAATTGTAGCACCTTCACAAGAGTTGGCAATGCAAATTGTAGAGGTTATTCGTGAATGGACAGCTGGTACAGACATAACAGTACAACAACTGATCGGTGGGGCTAACTCGGCTCGTCAAATTGAAAAACTTAAGAAAAAACCAACAATCGTTGTTGGTACACCAGGACGTTTAAACGAACTAGCAAGAGCAAATAAGTTAAAACTTAAAGAAATTCAAATCGTCGTTTTAGATGAATGCGACCAATTGCTTAGCCGTGAATACCGTGTAACTGTAAAATCATTCATCGAAGAGGCTGCTTTCGGAAGACAAGTGGTGGTAGTTTCTGCAACGATTACTGAAGAAATCAAACTAGTCGCAAGCCGTTTAATGTTTGAACCAATTCTGATCGAGATTAAGCCTGAAGACATGGTTCAAGTAGGTCAGGTTGAACATTCATATATCAAGGTGGATGAGCGTGATAAAACGGATATGCTTCGTCGACTTGCCAATATCGAAGAGCTGCACGGATTAGCTTTTGTAAATAATATCGACCAGGTGCTTATGAAAGAAACAAAATTAAAATACCGTGATGCAAAGGTCGTAACCCTTCATTCGGATATGAAAAAAGAAGAGCGTAAAAAGGCGTTGGATGCATTTAGAAAAGGGGAAGCTCGTATTCTAATTGCAACGGATATCGCTGCGCGTGGATTAGATATTGAAGGGTTAACGCATGTAATCCACGTGGATGTGCCACGTACGATTGAACAGTATACACATCGTTCGGGTCGAACTGGTCGTGCCGGTGCAGATGGTGAAGTAATGACATTGCTTTCGTACAAAGAAGAAAAGGACTATAAGAAGCTAACACGTGAAATGAAAGTAAAGGCAGTCCAAAAAGTTTGGAATAAAGGAAGCATTGTGGAAGGTAACTCAAAAACAGTTACACAAAAGAGAGGGAATTAGGATGACTTTTGAGGAGAAATTGGAGCAGTATGCGGATTTAGCTGTAAAAGTTGGCGTCAACATTCAAAAGGGGCAATATTTATTGATCAATACAACTACGGATACACTAGAATTTACACGTATCGTAGTGAAAAAAGCTTATGAAGCAGGAGCAAGTAGAGTCCAAGTAAACCTAATAGATCCAGAAATTACACGTTCTTTTTATGAATCTGGTGCTGAAGAAGAATTTAGTAAGTTCCCGAAATGGACTGTTGCCCAAAGACACGAATTAATTGAACGTAAAGGGGCCCTCTTATGGATTGATGCAGAGGATCCAGACCTTTTGGCAGGGATTCCATCTTCTCGTATTTCTGCCCAGGAAAAAGCGTCCGGAACAGCCCTGGTTCGCTATCGTAAAGCGATTATGAACGATGAAATCGCATGGTCGATCATTGCTGTTCCATCAAAGAAATGGGCTGCAAAGGTGTTCGCGGATTTACCTGAGTCTGAGCAAATGCCTGCTTTATGGGAAGCCATTTTCAAAACAGTTCGCATAGGCGAAGGGGAAGCCGTTAGTAACTGGCTGCAGCATATTGAGACATTACAAGACCGTGCAGCCCAACTAAACAATATGAAACTTGCGAAATTACACTACAAAGCACCGGGAACGGACCTAACAATCGAGCTTCCTGAGAAGCATTTGTGGATTTCTGGTAGTAGTGAAACACCGGAAGGTACAACATTCATTGCTAATATGCCAACAGAAGAAGTGTTTACTTTGCCTGCTAAATATGGAGTAAATGGGGTTGTAACCAGTTCGAAGCCCTTAGCATATCAGGGGAATATTATTGATCAATTCTCTTTAAAGTTCGAAAAAGGTAAAATTGTCGAAGCTCATGCTGAAGAAGGTAACGATTTATTGCAAGAATTAATCAATCAAGATGAAGGGTCATCCTATTTAGGGGAAGTTGCCCTTGTTCCACACAAATCGCCAATTTCAGAATCAGGAATTTTATATTACAACACATTATTTGATGAAAATGCCTCAAATCATCTCGCAATCGGTGAAGCATACCCAACTTGCTTTGAAGGTGGTCAAGATCTTGAGGAAGGCCAATTAGAAGCTCTTGGCATTAACGTCTCCATTACCCATGTCGACTTCATGATCGGCAGCGCGGAGATGGATATCGATGGGATCTTTGCTGATGGTACGGAGCAACCAATCTTCCGAAAAGGGAATTGGGCGTTTTAATAGAGTGTCCAATTTAGTTCAAGAGTAACCATAAATTACATTCCATATATGATCGATTTTTACGAATGTTTGTTCGTAGGAATCGGTCTTTTTTTATCGAAAGATGTTATAATAGAAAAAAACATTTCAAATGGAGGCTTAAGTGTAATGAAACTATTTCATACCGCTGATTGGCATTTAGGGAAGCTTGTACAAGGTGTATATATGACGGACGACCAACGCTATGTATTGGAGCAATTTTTACAAGCCATTGACGAAGAACAACCAGATGCTGTCATAATTGCTGGCGATTTATATGACCGTGCACTTCCTCCTATAGAAGCTGTTGATTTATTGGACGAAATTTTAGCTGAAATTGTATTGAAACGAAAAGTGCCTGTGTTAAGTATTGCTGGAAATCATGACAGCCCAACACGACTTCAATTTGGAAGTAAATTGATGAAAGAAACTGGCTTACACATCGCAGGAGATATAACGGATTTACAACCTATCATTCTAAATGATGAGTTTGGAGAAGTTCATTTTCATTTAGTTCCTTTCACTGAACCTTCTACAGTGAAAAGTGTATATGAGGACGGCTCCATTAGTACCCATGATGACGCGATGAAAAAAATCGTAGAAAAAATCGAAGAAAAAATGGACAAGTCTAAAAGACATGTCTTTATTGGACATGCTTTTGTAACCCCTTATGGAGAAAAACTAGACAACACTAGTGACTCTGAACGGCCTTTAGCGATAGGGGGTTCAGAATGTGTGAGTGCAGAATACTTTGAGCCATTCCATTACACAGCACTTGGCCATTTGCATAAAGCACATTATGTATTAAATGAAACAATACGCTATTCAGGATCGCCCCTAAAATATTCATCTTCTGAAGCCAATCATGAAAAGGGTTATTTGATTGTTGAATTAGACGAATTCGGACAAGTCTCTATTGAAAAGCGTCGATTAATCCCAAGACGAGATTTGCGAATTGTTGAAGGGTCAATTCAAGAGATTTTAAGAACTTCTATAAGCGAGGATTATGTCTTTGTTCGACTAACTGACTTAACACCTGTTGTTGGCGCAATGGAGCAAATACGAACTGTCTATCCTAATGCGATGCATGTCGAACGCAAAGCTCTTCCACGAGAAATAGTTGAAGGGGAAGAGCCTTGCGTTCGAAGAGAACAGATGGATGACTTCAGCTTATTTAAGGCATTTCATAAAGAAATTTCAGGTCAAGAGCCAAGTGAGATGGCTACTCAGCTGTTTGAAGAGATTTTACAAGAAATGATAAGTGAAGAACGTGAAATTTCGAAAGAGGTGGTAGTGAAATGAAACCAATTAAACTGACAATGAAGGCTTTCGGGCCATATAAAAATGAAGAAGTGATTGATTTCAATGAGCTAAAAGACAACCGGTTATTTGTAATTTCCGGTTCAACAGGTGCAGGAAAAACAACGATCTTTGATGGAATCTGCTTCGCTTTATATGGTTTTGGAAGTGGACAGGACCGAAAAGAGACAAAAACGTTAAGAAGTGACTTTGCAGAAGATTCGGTTCATACTGCGGTCGAGTTAGTGTTTGCAATCCGTGGTAAGACCTACCGTGTTCTACGACAGCTTCCGCATGTAAAAGAGGGCCGAAAAACTGCTACAGGGGAAAAATACGAGCTGTTTCAGATTCAAAATGATGGACAAGAAGCCGCAATAGTCGAAAGGCAAAGAGTTACGGATATTAACCAAAAAATAGAAGAGCTAATTGGGTTATCCTATGATCAATTCAATCAAATTGTGATGCTGCCGCAAGGTGAATTTCGCAAGCTATTAACTTCTCAATCTGATAATAAAGAAGAAATTTTACGTAAAATTTTTAAAACGAACAGATATGGGGAAATGACTCAAAAGCTTGAAGAAAAGAAACGAAAAGCAGATATAGAGTTAGATCGAGCCCGTACTTTAAAAAAGAGTTATATTTCTCAAATCGAAGGGGCCCTGCCCAAACGTGATTCTTTACTTTTTGCAGTGCTTGCACAAGAGTCTAATGTCTATCAAATCCAAGATGCTTTGGATGAGGAATACAACTATTACAAACAAAAGATTAAAGAAGACCGCAAAATCTGTTCAGAGGTTGAAACAAAACTTAATGAGCAAAAAGACCATTATGCATTAGGTAAAGCAGTTAATGAACGAATTGATACCTTTGAAAATAGAAAGCGAAATCTACAGGTGCTAGAGCAACAAAAAGGTGTTTATGAACAGATGAAAAACGAGTATGAGGCTGCTAATCGGGCAAGTAAAATACAGCCTTTAAATCAGCAATGCCATGCTCTACACAAGGAAAAGGTGGAAAAGCAGAGCCATTTAGAAAATGTCGTTCAAAAGCTGGAAATAGCAAAGAAGGATTTGGATGAAGCAAATAAAGCATTTGAGATCGAGAGTGCTAAACAAGAGGAAAGAGATTATGCTGCTCAACACTTAAATGATTTACAAAAATTATTGCCGAGATATGAACAAATTGAAGTATTAAGTAAAAAGGTCCAATCACTACAGTTTGCAGAAAAGGAAGCCCGATCTGCCTTAGTGGAAATCGAAAAGCAGCTTAATGAGGAAAAGCTGAAAGTTGTTCAGCTCAACCAACTAATCGAACAGCTGGAAGAAAAAACGGGAAACTTTAATGAGTTACTGGAAAAGCAGAGCAACTTAAAAGAAGTAATTAACCTTTTCTCAAACTACAGTAAGTTAAAGACTGACTTACATGCCTTACAAGTGAAGGCAAATAATGTGGAGGAAGAGTACCAGTCTGCTATGCAGATTTACGAATTAGAGGAAGGGAAATGGCTTGCAAATCAGGCATCCCGACTTGCAGCGAGTTTAGTGCCAGGCTCACCTTGTCCAGTTTGCGGCAGTACTGAACACGGACAAATTAGTAGTCAACACACTGAAATCGTTGATGAAACCACAATTAAAAAGTTAAAAATGAGTCTATCAGAGGTTGAGCAAAAGAAATATAGAGTTGAAGCAAATATAAGCGCCCTAGTAGCACGGGTAACGGAGTGTGAACAAGCGCTTGAGAGACTAAATGCGCCAATTAAGGAAGAACCACAATTTATTCAGCAATTTAATGTCCTTAATTTAACAATAGAGCAATTGAAAAACGACGATGCAAAGCTCGTAAGCTATAAGAAGAATCTTAAACAGGTAAAATCAGTATATGAACAATTAGAAGAAAAACAAAAACAGCTAGAGGAAAAACACTACCGTACGAAAGAACAGCTCCTAAAAGAAAGTACAGTTCTAACAGAACAACAAAAGGAAATTCCTGGTGATTTACAAAATATTTCACTATTACACAGCGCACTTGCAAAAGCAGAAAAGCACAAGCAAACGTTAGTTTCTCGATGGGAAAATGTACAAAAGCACTTACACGACGTCGAGAAGTTTGTAGCAACAACAGAAGAAGTAGTAAATCAAACAACGAAACAGATTGAACATCTAGAAGAAAAGCTCATTCAAGCAAAAGAAGAATTTAAACGATCTATGCTCCATGCAGGCTTTGAAAATTACAAGCATTTTGAAACTTCTATTCGAAGTGATGATCAAATTAATCAATTGCAGAATCAATATTTTGAGTTTACGAAAAACCTTCATACTCTAACAACTCAGGTTGTGCAAGATAGTGAAGAATTAGAAGGAAAAGAAAAAATAGATCTAACACTCGTTGAAGGAACTTTGAATAAGCTTAAACTTGAGTATGAAAATGCACTTCAGTCACTAAATCGCTCGCAAGAATATGAACGCCAAACAATCAATTTCTCTGAGAAGTTGGACCATGTGGCAGATAAAATATTTAAGCTGGAAGAAGTATCAAGTCAAATAATTGATTTGCACAATTTATTGCGTGGACAAAATAGTAAAAAGATCTCCTTTGAACGATATGTACAAATGGGGTATTTGGAGCAAATTACGGAAGCAGCCAATATTCGTTTAAAAAATCTATCGAACGGACAATATTATTTGCAATGTTCTGATCGGCAAGAATCACATGGCCGCCAAAGTGGTCTAAGCTTAGATGTGTATGATACATACACTGGACAGTCCCGGGATGTGAAATCATTATCTGGTGGAGAGAAATTTAACGCTTCCTTATGTCTGGCCCTGGGAATGGCAGATGTCATTCAAAGCTTCCAAGGAAATGTGAAAATAGACACGATGTTTATTGATGAAGGCTTCGGTTCGCTTGATGAGGAATCACTGATGAAAGCAATCGATACACTAATCGACCTTCAGAAATCAGGACGAATCATAGGGGTCATTTCTCACGTATCCGAGTTGAAAGCTGCAATGCCTGCTATTCTGCAGGTAGAAAAATTAAAAGAAGGCTATAGTAAAACATCTATCCTTCTGAAGTGAAAAAACGGCGGAGACACTAGTAGTCTCTGCCGTTCGTTTTAAATCTTGCCTTAGTAGATTTTCGGTTTGCCAGAAACTTTTTCGCGATGGGATATACAATGGGTGCCACTTTCATAACTGTTCGAACAATTTTACCAAAATTCATAGCAATGCACTCCTTCACCTTTTAAAGCCTTATAAACTGTATACCCATTAAAGCCACTTTAGAAACCTATCCGAAACAATCGATATGCCTGCACTAAATTCCAGATAATAATCCCAATTGTTATAAGAAAGGAGATTCCCATCAGAACAAACATTATTCCAATGAATCCATTCATATTATCATAATTCACAGAAAATACCCCTATAAACCCTAAGATGGCTATAAGAAGGGAAAGGGTGGTAGGGATTGAATGAGATATGAAAGCACGTTTTGCATGATATTTTACTTCCTTATCCTTGATGACCACATAAACGATTAAGGGCATCAAAAAGGGTGCAAACAAAAGACTCACATAACAAAGAGCAGATATAATTTTATTATTTTCCATGTATTCACCTCGTGCATTTTGCTTTATTATATATGGAAGTGATTGACAATAAAACGGATTCGTATTCATATTCTAGTTGAAAAGTACATATAGTTTGATACAATAAGTTATGTTCAAACAATTAAATAAAATGTATTTACCACAAGGGGAGCTGATGAAGTCAGCTGAGATTGTGCACTTGTTGCACTAACTCTATGAACCTGTAAGTTAGTACTTGCGTAGGGATGTGGATAGAAACCGACTCCAATTGGCGTTTAGGCTCTGTCCTGACGTCATTTTTATTTGGAAAAATGAGTCTAGTAGAGTTTTGATGTGTTGGACTAGATGATTTCTATTCCTTCTCTTAGGTTCTAATGCGGATTTAAAGAGAGGAGATTTGTTATGAACAATAAAAAATTATTAATGCTCGTTGAGATTGCGATTTTCGCGGGAATCGGTGTGGTGTTGGACCAATTTTCCTTTTCGCTTTGGGCACAAGGCGGATCCATTAGCTTTGTTATGTTACCGATCCTGATTATAGCGGTTCGGTGGGGAATGCTAGCAGGTATGACAACTGGATTATTAATTGGAGTCTTGCAAATGCTCTTTGGTGCTTATATCTTGCACTGGGCACAAGCGTTACTCGATTATGTAGTAGCATTTTCCGTTGTCGGCTCAGCCGGTGTTTTCAGAAAGCAAATTATAAAAGCGGCCAATGAAGTTGATAAGAAAAATATCGTTCTCTATATTGTATTAGGGATCGTTCTAGGCGGTTTGTTGCGTTACGCAGCCCACTCGCTTGCTGGTGTTGTCTTCTTTAGTGAATACGCTGGGGACCAGAACGTATGGGTCTATACATTAATTTACAATGGCTCCTATATGATTCCAGCTATCATCCTGACAGCAATTGCCGGTTCATTACTTTTCACAGCAGCACCCAGACTTTTAAAATCGAAATAAAAATATATAGACGGCCTAATATTTAGGTCGTCTTTTTTAGTCTCATAAGGGTGTATAAAGCGCATTGTAAATGAAAAATAAGAGTGAGATCTGTTTGTGATCCGGATTAACGCCATCTTAACCACAAGTCGGCTCTGTGGCTTGTGTGCTTAGTCCGCTCGCGTAATAATACTTAATATATTCTTTATTAGGAAAACACTTATGGTTAGAAGTAAATTAAATGCAGACAACCCTTAAATCAAGATTACATGCCCAATAATTTGTTATGATTGTGGTATATTATATAGAGATATATGTAAATAGGAAGAAGGAACATTTAAAATGATTGTACAAACTAAAGAAGAGTTAGAAGCGTTAAAAAAAATTGGGCGAATCTGTGCTGAAATTCGTGAGGCTATGAAAGCTGCAACAAAACCAGGAATCACTACGAAAGAATTAGATGAAATTGGTGGTCGTATGTTTACCGAAGCAGGAGCAATTTCTGGTCCTAAAGGCGAGTATGATTTTCCTGGATACACTTGCATTAGTGTAAACCATGAAGTAGCTCATGGTATCCCTGGTTCTCGTGTCATTAACGAAGGTGATATCGTGAATATCGATGTATCGGGTTCGTTAGATGGCTATTTTGCTGACACAGGAATTTCTTTTGTAGTCGGAGATGGACATCCAGAAAAAGAAAAACTATGTAAAGTAGCAAAATCTGCTTTTGACCGTGCCATGACAAAAGTTAAAGCGGGTTCAAAGCTGAATCAGATAGGTAAGGCAGTTGAACGTGAAGCGAGAGATCATGGATTAACAGTGATTATGAATTTAACGGGTCATGGTGTTGGCCGTGCATTACATGAAAAGCCAGAGCACGTTTTAAACTACTTTGATGCGTGGGATACTACTATTTTGAAAGATGGAATGGTGTTAGCAGTAGAACCATTTATTTCAGAAAAAGCTGAGCATATTGTAGAAGCTGGTGATGGTTGGACATTTATCACTCCAGATCAATCACTTGTTGCACAAATTGAACATACAATTGTAGTAACAAAAGACAAACCAATTATTATTACACAACTTGAAGACTAAAAAAAATCCTGTCACTTGAGCTCATTTCAAGTGTTCAGGATTTTTTTAATGTCCTCTATTTTGGGGGATGATATGCCTTTTTAATAAGGAACACGCCCACAACCATCACGCCAGCTAAGAATAGAGCAGCAGTCGTAACTAATAGTTCATTAAATCCGTTCTGAGCTGCAATTCCGATATAACACCAACTAAAGACAATTGGGTAAGCGGTATCAAAATGATGGTACCTAAGATGAAGTGCAATGGCCGTTCCGATGGTCATTATAATGACTGCCCAAAGAGCGTTACTTATTCCAAATCCCGACCATTGATACTCTATTAATAGGTAGCAGCACTGTAAGAGCAATAAGAAGGTCGACCAACTAAAGAAAATGGCAATTGGCATTCTTGCTGTGAACAATTCCTTTTTCAATGGATATGAAAAATAAAGGCCGAATAACACAACAACCTGCATTAATAAAATCACAGTTGAAATAATGAAATAATCACTGTGCCAGCTCCATAGATAGGCAATTTGCAGAACCACTGCAAGCATGAACAAGATTGTTTGATAATTCGTGATAAAGAAATCAGTCCGACGTAACTTGGTATAATTATAAATCCAAAGGAAAAGAAATATGAAAATAACAATCCATATGTAGTAAACATAATTTGCTGGTGCAAATAATAATGGCAATCGATTTATAATATCGATTGTTGAATGCCCATTTAACTGTAGCCAAAATGCATTTATTGTAAAGAGTGTAGCTACAATGACCGAAGTAAATAATAAGATTAATCGACTCATTCATTCCTCTCCCCTCTATAAAATTATATACATTTACAAAGCTTTGAACAACATTTTCCAATAACATACATATTTTTGTATAATAGATAGTAAAAAAACAGGAGTGGTAATGATGCAGAAAATAGAAGACTTAGATTTAGATATAACTATGGATAAAAAAGAGTTCAAAATAGAACTAGAAATACTCCAATATGAAATGTTGAAGATTCAGCAACTTCTATTTAAAAATAAAATTGGTCTAATCATTGCCTTCGAAGGTATGGACGCTGCTGGCAAAGGTGGTGCGATTAAAAGATTAACACAATCACTTGATCCACGTGGTTTTTTCGTTCACCCAATTTCTGCACCTCAAACCCATGAAAGGAGCTATCATTATTTGCATCGTTTTTGGGAAAAGCTCCCTCAACATGGCCAAATAGCAATCTTTGACCGTTCATGGTATGGAAGAGTATTAGTAGAAAGAGTGGAGGGGTTTGCTAATCAAAATGAGTGGGAAAGAGCGTATAATGAAATAAATACTTTCGAAAAAATGCTGACGGATGACCGATATATTGTTATTAAGTTCTGGATTCATGTAGGTAAAGATGAACAATTATCCCGTTTTAAAGAACGTCAAACAAATCCAATGAAGTCATGGAAATTGACTGAAGAAGACTGGCGTAATCGTGAAAAGTTTGATGAATATGTGAAATGTGCGAATGAAATGTTCCAACAAACGGATTCAATTAACGCACCATGGAAATTAGTTTCAGGAAATAATAAGCATTATGCTCGCATAAAAGTATTAAGAGAAACATTTCAACATGTAAAGCAAGTAGCTGTGCATAGAGGGTTAGCGAATAACAACTTTTAGATTAGAAAAGCAGGAATAAATAAAAACAGCTTGAATAAAGAAATAGATGATGTGCAAAATGATGGAAAAGTGATAATTTGTAAGAAACTTCAAGAAAGGCTTTAGGGTACCTCTGATGATGGTTAAAAAGTTTTTGAATTTATTACATAAAAAGGGTGATAAGTTGGTAAAAATTGAGGGGGATCGCTTATTATTACGCACCTTTGTAGAATCCGATGCTAAAAGTTTAGCTGAGCTCATGCGAAGAAATAAATATTTTTGGTCCATCCATGAGCCGCTGCATGAAGAGGAATTTTACACAGAGGAAGCACAGTTTAAAAAAATATTAGAGAGTATCCATTTGCTGCGTGCAAATCGTGAATACTCATTTGGAATTTACCCTAAGGGAAGTAACGTACTTATTGGACATATTTCTTTGTATGCGATCAAACGACTTCCATACAATAGTGCTTTTATCGGTTATTCAATTGATGAAAGATACACACGAAAAGGCATTGCGACAGAAGCAGTTAATGCAGTTATTGAATTTGCATTCCGAAATGTAAAATTGCATCGCGTTGAAGCATATGTATCGCCAAAGAATACTGGTTCCATCAGAGTACTAGAAAATGCTCAATTTGTTCGAGAGGGACTATTAAGGGAGCTTTTGTATATTAATGGAAGTTGGGAAGATCATTATCTTTACTCATTACTCCAAGATGATCTCAGAAAATAAACGGCTATCCTAAATAAATGCGATTTGCAAGAAGCAATTGCATTTTTTAGGATAGCCGTCTTTTTATTAATTTTTAGACTGTTGTTTCAGTACTATTATTATCTTCTAAGTATGAATTTCCGTCGGCAAGTAATTCTAATTTACCGGTATTCGGATCGATGACAAGTCCATGGACTGGTGTCATTTTTGGCATTAAAGGGTGATTGCGAATCATATCGACGCTTTTTAATACACTTGTCGAAACATCCCCGAAACCACGAAGCCATTCAACTAAATCGATTCCTGAATACTTAACGGTATCAATGATATCTTCGTTAATCCCACGTTCCAGCATATTTCCAATCATCACATCTGGATCAATGGCGCTCATGCCACAATCATGATGTCCAATCACATACACTTCGTCAGCTTTTAATGCATACACAGCCACTAATATACTTCTCATAACAGCACCGAAAGGATGACTGACTTGAGCCCCGGCACTTTTGACAATTTTCACATCGCCATTACGCATATTCATCGCTTTTGGAAGTAATTCAACTAAACGAGTATCCATGCAAGTCAAGATGACCGATTTTTTATCAGGATACTTGGATGTGATGTAAGGCTCATACTGTTTGAATTTAACAAAAGACTCATTAAAGCTAAGAATTTCATTTAGTGAAGTTCCCATTATTCTACAACTCCTATTCTTCATTTATATAAAATCATTATATACGAAAAAAGTCAGCAAAACTCGTTAAAGAATTTTGCCGACTTAATATTTTTAGAATTTTTCAGTTGGTTTTGGATCGATTCGTACTGAAGATTTAGAATCTAATCCAACGCGTAAATAGTGAATGAACATTGCCATAGCAATCATTAACACAACGAAAAAGCCAGTTACAGTTGAAATAAACATACCCATTGTTGAAAGACTCCTTTCTAAATTAACAATTGTCATTGGAACTTATTATACTATATATCTATTAGGAATTGTAAGGAGAAACGAAAAATTCTCTTGCCAATTTCATGTAGGCTCTATGTATGAATGCCTTTTCATAAAATTTATGAGCAGAAATAATAAATATCGCAAAAATAACAGATTTTGTTTCACGCCTGTTATGATTTTTTTTATAAGTATTGTCACTACTGCAACATAAGCAAGTAATTTTGCCATCTTGAGTAATAATATCTCGAAAATTTGAAGAATTTTTGAAATAAATTTAACTTGTTTCAATCATTCTGTCATCTGACTGTAAAAAAAACAGATTCTTTGTCGAAAAAAAGAGTAGTAGAAGATTTGGAGGAACATATATGGATATATCAACGATAGTCGGGGTCATACTCGGAATTATTGCTGTTTTTGTCGGAATGGTTGTAAAAGGTGCAAGCTTAAGTATTTTAATTAACCCTGCAGCCTTTTTAATAATAATTGTCGGGACAATCGCCTCAATTGCAGTGGCGTTTCCGATGAGTGAGTTAAAAAGAGTACCTAAGTTATTTAAAATTCTTTTCACTGAACAAAAGCTTACAAATGAAGTTGAAATTATAAAGATGTTTTCTCAGTGGGCGGATTTAGCCCGCCGTGAAGGGTTGTTGGCACTTGAAAGTAAAGCAAGTGAAGTAGAGGATCCTTTCTTAAAGAACGGGTTAACACTGGCAATTGATGGTCAAAATGCTGATTATATTCGTGATGTGCTGACAGAAGAAGTGGAAGCACTTGAAGAGAGACATGCAAGTGGTGCACTAATTTTCTCGCAAGCAGGTACATATGCGCCAACCTTAGGGGTACTTGGTGCAGTTGTTGGTTTAATGGCAGCCTTAGGGGATATGAATGATATCGATAAATTGGGACATGCCATTACAGGTGCGTTCGTTGCGACTTTACTTGGTATTTTTACAGGGTATGTACTTTGGAATCCGTTTGCAAATAAGCTTAAACGCAAATCTGCAGAAGAAGTAAAATTAAAGAGTTTAATGATTGAAGGGATTTTATCGGTATTAGAAGGTGAAGCCCCTCGCGTTATTGAACAAAAACTAGCATCTTATTTACCAACGGAGGAGCGCCGTAAAATCACGGACGAAAGTGGGGCGGGTGGTAATGGCAAAGAAAGCTAAAAAGAAAAAGCATGATGAGCATGTTGATGAATCATGGCTATTGCCTTACTCTGACTTAATGACACTGCTGTTAGCCCTGTTTATCGTTTTGTTTGCTTCAAGTTCGGTCGACCAAGCGAAACTTACCAAGATGTCAAATGTGTTTAATGAGATTTTGGACGGTGGGACTGGTGTTATGGACCATACATCTGTGGTGGAAAAACCGAATACCGTAGTCGATGGAGTTTCTGAAGAGGAAGCGGCATATCTTCAAGATCAAAGAGAATTGCAGGAAATTCAAGAACGATTAGATACCTTTATTGCGGTTAATGAACTAGAGAGCACATTCGCAACAAAAATGACCGATGAGGGATTATTAATAACAATACGAGATAGTATTTTATTTGATCCAGGGAAAGCAGATGTAAAGGAAGATTATATTGCAATTGCTGATGAATTATCTAAAATATTGCAATTAGATCCAGCAAGACATATTGTGGTAACGGGACATACAGACAATATTCCACAAAGTACAGCAGAGTTTAGTTCAAATTGGGAGCTGTCAGTAATGCGTGCAGTTAACCTGATGAAGATGATTATTGATAATAATCCAGAGCTTGATCCAAAGTATTTTAGTGCAAAGGGATACGGTGAATTTAATCCTATAGCATCAAATGACACGGCTGAAGGACGAACTCAAAATCGCCGCGTAGAAGTACTTATACAACAATTGGTACAAGAAGATGGCAGTAAAGTAAATGAATAAAATGATAGACATACGGACTCGGAAGTAGGTATACTTTCGGGTTTTTTTGTCGTTAAGGAAATCAGGTAAATGCTGCTGCTAATTATTTTTGTTGTTGCAGTAATTGCGAACGATCGGTATTAAGTTGTTAAAAAACCGATTAAGTTGATTAGGGGGTAATATTTGACTAGTACGTTGTGAATGCAAATTTAGTATTGGAGTAAATGGACGATTCATAACGATAAGTGCATCGAACGGTAGAAAAGTTGGGGCTATTATGACGATTCAAGAAGAAAACTGCTGCAAACGGTAGTAAAGTGAGAGTTATTGCGACGATTCAAGAGGAAAATAGTTTGTAACGATAATTGTTTAAACTCCTATCCTTTAATGATCCATTCATTATTCATTTGACTAATATCAAACAAAAGTTTATAATTCTAAACAAATGTTTATATATTGAGGTGAATGGTTAGTGAATGAAAAAGAGCAACTCGTTCTTCAAACGATTAAGAACAACCCTTTTTTATCACAACAAGAAATGGCAGAAGCCTTAAATATGTCACGTCCGGCTCTGGCTAATCTTATCTCTGGGCTAACTAGAAAAGGTGAGATTATAGGGCGTGCCTATGTATTACCTGATAGAAGTTCGATTTTTGCAATTGGTGGAGCGAATGTCGATCGCAAGTTTCACCTTGATGGGTACGTACAATATGGAACTTCCAACCCATCTACCGTAACGGAAAGTGTTGGGGGAGTTGCAAGAAATATTGCAGAGAATTTAGGGCGTTTTGGCAATGAAGTGAAGCTTATTACACTTCTAGGGCAAGATCAAGGTGCCAAGTTCATTGAAAAGGAAAGTCAGGCATTTGTAAATCTTGATTATGTGGAAGTTATGTCCGAGGCAAAAACAGGATCGTACAGTGCAGTATTAGATTCTAGTGGGGAATTAATTCTGGCGATGGCAGATATGTCAATTTATGATTCCTTGCTGCCATCTGTAATAAAAAAGCACGAGCCACTTTTAAGTAATGCAAAGTGTATAATTGTTGACCTAAACTGTCCTAAGGAAACAATCGTGTACTTACAAGACCTTGCATGTTCAAGAGAAATTCCATTCGCAATAATCCCGGTATCTGCTCCGAAAATCAAAAATATGCCTGATGATTTAGTCGGAGTAACCTATTTCATCTGTAATCGTGATGAGGCCGAAGCGTATCTGAATATTCGATTATTAAACGACCATGATTATTCAAAGGCTGTTAAAATGCTCTTGGAAAAAGGGGCCAGTAATGTCATCTTAACTTTAGGTGATCGAGGAGCCATGGTTGGAAATGTAGAAGGCGTATTTTATTTTGAGGCAGCCAAAACAACGGAGATTATTGACGTAACAGGAGCAGGTGATGCTTTTGTCGGCGGTTTTATGCATGGGATTTTAAACGAAGAACCCTTTATGAGTGCAGTGAAATTTGGTCAAGATAATGCAAGGAAAACCTTGCAGTCAGAAAAAACAGTCAGACAAAATATTACAGCTGATGAATTAAATAATTGGAGGAATAACTAACATGGAAAAATACTTATCTTATTCACAAGAAGTTATAGAAGCAAAGGAAAAAGGGTTACCGATTGTAGCTTTAGAATCTACAATTATCTCACACGGGATGCCATACCCACAAAACGTTCAAACAGCAAGAGAAGTAGAACAAATTATCCGAGACAATGGAGCAGTACCAGCGACGATTGCAATCATCGACGGGAAAATTAAAATCGGCTTAACAGATGAAGAGCTTGAAATGTTCGGCAATGCGGATAATGTGGCGAAAACTTCACGTCGTGACTTAGGCTATTTACTTGCAACGAAAAAACTTGGAGCTACTACTGTAGCAGCAACAATGATTGCAGCTGAGCTTGCTGGAATCGAGCTTTTTGTTACAGGTGGTATTGGTGGGGTTCATAGAGGCGCAGAAACGACAATGGATATTTCTGCTGACTTGGAAGAGCTATCTCAAACTAATGTGGCTGTTGTTTGCGCTGGAGCAAAATCGATATTAGATATCGGCTTAACGCTTGAATATCTTGAAACAAAAGGTGTCCCGGTTGTAGGCTTTGGAACAGATATGTTGCCGGCTTTCTATACGAGAGAAAGTGAGTTCTCTGTAAACATCCGCTTAGATTCTGCTGAAGAAGTAGCAGATATGATGAGAGCTAAATGGGATTTAGGTTTACGAGGAGGATCAGTAATTGCAAACCCAATTCCTGTAGAAGAAGCCCTAGAAGCAAGTTTCATCAATGGAATTATTGAAAGAGCACTAGTTGAAGCCGAAGAAAACGGCATTAAAGGGAAAGATGTAACACCATTTTTACTTGGAAAAGTGAAAGAATTAACTGAAGGTAAATCTTTAGAAGCAAATATTGCCCTTGTTAAAAATAATGCAAGAGTTGGAGCAGCAATCGCAGTAGCGCTAAATCAAAATAAATAAAACTCAATTACAACTTTTAAAAAAACTTAAACAGTAAAATTTTACTCATAAAAAAAGTTTCCTCGCTAGAAAGAACTCTAGCGTCGGAAACTTTTTTTATTTTCTTAATGTGCCAAGTTCTGAAACGATAGCTTGCATTTCACTTGGGCTGAATGTGTTGCGTTTCATCACCATCTCGTAAAGATACAATATATCTTCATAATGTTCATCTGTGAAATGTTCTGATTTCATAGCGTCAACATTTACCATGCGTAGTTTTTCTTTAATTTGCTCGATCATATAAGAAACGTTTTCTTTTGATGGTTTAGTTAAATCCATTTTATCCCCACCTTTCAAGAGTATCCATATTATCATTCCATTCAATGCCCTTCTTTGTCAATAACAATTAGTGCTAACTTCAAAAAGGATTATATTTTTAATACAATGGGTAATGTAAAGAAAATATTACCATAATAAATGGGTTTTAACTTTGTGTAGGAGGTAAAAAATATGAGTGAAAGTAAATTAGTGAAATCAATTGTAGCAGGTGCCATTGTCGGTGCGATTGTTAGTATGTTTGACCGGAAGACGAGAGAACATACTATAGAAGCAACAAAAAAAGCGAAGGATCAAGTTGTTTATTATGCCAAAAATCGAGATGAGCTACAACAAATGATTGAACAAAAAGTAGAGGCAGCACAAAAAATATATGTGAATACTTCAGAAAATATTAATGCAATTGCAAGCAAAATTGAAGAAGTAAAAGAAATTCCTGCAAGTGTCCAAAATAGCTTCAAAGAAACAAAGAGTGAAATTATTCTGCCTGAAAATTTGAATTAAGTGGACCAAGGGGGAGTGGGCAAGTTGTGAGTGTAGAGAAAAAACCGCATGATGATAATGTATTATCCATAGCTAAATCCTTTGTAGACCCGGATGAGTCCAAAATTGATGTAACCACGACAAAAGGCTTTTTCCAGGATTTAATTGTAAGGATGAAAGACGTTGATATTTCGGGTATGGGAGCTCAATTAGCTTACTTCTTCTTATTATCATTCTTTCCTTTATTAATATTTATCGTGACCTTATTGCCCTATCTAAATCTGGATCAGGACTATGTATTTGACTTCATTCAAACGATGGTTCCGACAGAAGTCTTTTTATTAACACAAGGAACCCTGACTGAAATTTTAACAACGCATAATGGCGGTGGGTTGTTATCTATAGGTATTTTAGGTACAATCTGGTCTGCTTCAAGGGGAGTAAATGCCTTAATCAAAACACTGAATGGAGCTTATGAAACAGAGCCAAAGTCCGGGTTGATTAATCGAGGAATGTCATTGGTATTTACTATTGCCCTTGTTGCCGTAATTTTGATTGTTTTGTTCATCTCCATATTCGGCCATCAGTTTGCCTATAATTTGTTTGATTTTTTAGGGGTTGAAGAGACTTTCGCTAGCTTTTGGGAAATGATTAGATGGATTCTTCCACCAGCATTAATCTTCGTCGTTTTAAGCTTAATGTACTGGATTATTCCAAATACAGATCCGAGGCTGCGTGTGTTAAGCACTTTACCGGGTGCAACTTTTTCCACAATCGCATGGGTTGCACTAATCTACGGATTTTCTGTCTATGTCAATAATTTTGGAAATTATGCTTCAACCTATGGAAGTATCGCCGGGGTAATCATCCTAATGCTTTGGCTGTACTTTACAGGAATGATCCTCATTTTTGGAGGATTATTAAATGCAACCATGCATAAAAGAAGTTTAGTGAAAAAGGGTTATAAAGAATAATAAAATTAAGAGCTTTCGCAGTTAAATGCGAAGGCTCTTTTTTTGACTGTAGTTAAACTCTCGTCGCAAATAAGGAGGTGTCTCATGAGTCGCGAGACACCTCCTTATTCTTTATGACTTTAACATTCGCAATCCATTTAAAATAACTAAAATCGTACTACCTTCATGGCCAATTACACCAAAGGGCAGATCCACTATTTGTAGAAAGTTAGAAATAATTAATAAAGCAATAACCACAATGGAGAATATTATATTCTGCTTTACGATTTTTTGCATTTTCTTGGATAGAGAAACAGCGTAGGCAATTTTGGATAAATTATTTTTCATTAAGACGACATCAGCTGTCTCCAGAGCCACATCGGTTCCTCCACCCATGGCAATTCCAACAGTAGCGGTTGCCAGAGCTGGGGCATCGTTAATGCCATCGCCCACCATTCCGACATTTTTGTATTTTGCTAAGTAGTCTTTAACATAATTAACTTTCGTTTCAGGCAAACATTCAGCAATATATTCATCTACACCAGCTTCAGCTGCAATAGTCTTGGCTGTTTTTTTATTATCACCCGTAAGCATGGTAACACTGATGCCTTGCTCTTTTAAAAGCTTTACTGCTTGTTTTGCTTCATCACGCACCGTATCTTTCAAGGCAACTAGTGCTGCAATGCCTTCTTGATCTCTTAGAAAAATCACCGTTTTACCCTCTTCAGTAAATCTTTCAGCTGCATGGTCTGCGTATTGCTGAGCCTCATCTTTTCCTACAAAATCAGGCTTTCCAACTAGATAAGTGGAACCTAGAATATTTGCTTTAAGTCCCCATCCTGGTACATCTTCGATTTCAATCCCTTGAGTATGGTGGATATTTCGTTCTTTTGCATATTTTGTAATTGCTTGCGCCAATGGATGGTTCGATTGTGATTCAATGGACGCTAAAGTGGCAATAGTTTCTCTCTCGTTTAAAGATCCTCTAACAATCACATCCGTCACGACAGGTGTTCCGAAAGTTAATGTACCTGTTTTATCTACGGCTAATAGTTTCAGAACACTTAAATGTTCTAAATGCACGCCGCCTTTAAAGAGAATCCCGTTTTTAGCACCATTCGAAATTGCTGCTAATGTTGCTGGCATGATCGAAGCCACTAACGCACATGGAGAAGCGACTACCAATAATACCATTGCCCTGTAAAAAGTTGTTGTAAAGTCCCATCCGAGTAGAAAGTAGGGGAGAAACAACATTAAAATTACGGCAAGTAAAACAAATTTTACGTAAGTCCCCTCAAAGCGTTCAATAAATTGTTGGGAAGGGGATTTTTCGCTTTGTGCTGATTGCACAAGGGTAATAATTTTTTGGAAAAGTGATTCTGAGCTTGGCTTTGTCATTTTGACAGTCAGCGTCCCATTCAAGTTCACTGTCCCGGCATACACCTCTTCGCCAATTTCTTTCGTAATCGGCAGAGACTCGCCGCTAATAGTAGATTCATCGATTGAAGAAATGCCTTTGAATATATGCCCATCTACAGGAATTCTTTCACCGGGTTTAATTAATAAATGATCTCCAACCTCTAATGAAGATACAGCTACTTTTATCGGCTCAAATCCACCTCGAACCAGCCATGCCTCTTCAGGCTGTAATTTCATTAAGGAAGTGATTTCACGATGACTTTTATTCATGGCATAGGTTTCAAGAGCACCACTTAGTGCAAAGATAAAGATAAGGATGGCTCCTTCTGTCCAATAACCAATTATGGATGAACCAATTGCTGCTAGAATCATCAACAATTCTACATTTAAGTTCCTGTTTTGAAGAGTATCCAGTATACCTTCCTTTGCTTTTGCATAACCACCAATGACAAAGGCCGTTAAATAAGCAATAACAGAAGCCGTGGACAAACCTGTGGATTCCATTCGCCAGGCAAGTAATATGATGAGACCTGAGGCAATAGCGGCAATCAATTCGCCATGTTCCTTTATTTTCTCAATTAGGTAATCATTTTCTCGATTAGAATGTTTCATATAAGCCTCCTTTTGATAATGAATATCACTATCAAAATCAAAATGAATTAAGTTATGATAATAGTTTTCAATTGCGCTTCATTTTATGAATAATAATTATTAATTTATAATGATTATAATATAAGGTGGTTGAATTGTAAATCGAATACATTCTTTTTATGAAAAAGGTGAATAAAGTGTTACTTTGAGGAGGGCACAAGTTCCCATGGAGAAATAAAAAAGCTGTAAGAATCATAGATTCTTACAGCTTTTCAGGTGTGCCCGGCATGTGCATGAACTATAGGGTGCAAGTCCCGAACCCCGAAGACAGAAGTAGAGGTTAGCCAAGAGCAAGGGTGTCCGTGGTGACGCGGAATCTG
>NZ_JBHTFK010000020.1:0-2097 GCF_042666115.1 Ureibacillus sp. GCM10028918 | reverse complement strand
CCCAGTAGCGCCCGTAGCTCCAGCCGGTCCGATGTCACCAGTAGCGCCCGTAGCCCCAGTAGCTCCAGCAGATCCAGCCGGTCCGATGTCACCGGTAGCGCCTGTAGCCCCCCTAGGTCCCATTGGTCCCCTAGGTCCCATTAGTCCTCTAGGTCCCATTGGTCCTCTAGGTCCTGGCGGTCCCTTAGGTCCCTTTGGTCCTACTACACAATCATTTTTGTATTTCTCATTTTCCTTGGTATTTTTTTTGCAACTACACTGTTCTTTCTTGCATTTTTTACAGTGTTTATTATTATCCATTTTATCACCTACCTTATGCCATATACTATTCGACTAAGTTAGGATAGAGGGGGATAAATTAACTAATTCTTTAGAGTGATTTGGTAATAGTCTAAGAGATTTACCTCATGGAATGCATTGGATTTCGTCGCTAAAATTATACCAAATGAGGAGATGCACGCGATTAAACAGTGCGGAGAGTTTAGTTAATACTATCATTAATCTTCAAATAGTCGTTTAATTCGCATGAATCTGTTTCTAAAAAACATTGAAGCTTTTCACCTTCAGCATTCAAAATATGCGACAGTTCAATTTATTCTATAGCAATGGAAGATAACAGATGTTGATTGTTCACATCGATTAAAAGAAACTTTTGGTTGTATTAGGTATATTTGGTAAATGGATAAAAGTACCTCCATAGGGTTTTATCTTACATATTTAATATCAGTTTGCTTGCGTACTTTATAATATATTGAAATGGGCAGAGATTGGTGGCTTGTTCTTATAGAATATCAATTAATGTTAGTAAATAGGCTTTTCTTACTTTGTGGGCATCAGTAATTCATTGTAATTAAAATGACTGTAAACAAACTCAATTTTATCGAGTTTGTTTACAGTCTGAATCGTGTGGTAATTGTATCTATTTCAATCTATATAGTTTCTGTAATTTGGTGAATTGACCAAACAATTGGCACACCAGGTCCACCTAAATCTAATGCTAATGTTAAGCCATCAGCCTCGTAGAATAGACCAATTGCATCTCCAGCAGTTAATTCCACGTCTCCTGTTAACGTTACAGTGCCGTTTCCAAGAACTGCTCTCAAAGTCAGTATTAATGCTACGTTTACGTTTAAGACTGGAAGTAATCCAGAGATTAAATCTGTCCCAGTAGAAATATTACGAACAACAAATGCTGGATCAATACCAGCACCTAAGCTGACAGTGAGAGCTGCTGTAGTTTGATAGCTGATTGTAGCAGATATTGAATACCTTCCTGTAACTGGAACTGTATAAGTTCCTGTAGCAGGATCGAAATTCCCATTAGTATAGTATGGTGCTGCTACAGTCCAGTCATCTATTTGAGTAGTACCAGCTACTGAAATAGCACCAGCAAGTGCTGAGAATCCTTCCTCAGCTAAAGTCGGTCCAGCCGGTCCGATGTCACCAGTAGCGCCTGTAGCGCCTGTAGCTCCAGTAGCTCCAGTCGGTCCGATGTCACCGGTAGCGCCTGTAGCTCCAGTTGCCCCAGTTGCTCCAGTCGGTCCGATGTCACCGGTAGCGCCTGTAGCCCCAGTAGCGCCCGTAGCCCCAGTAGCTCCAGCCGGTCCAGCGGGTCCGATGTCACCAGTAGCGCCCGTAGCCCCCGTAGCTCCAGCCGGTCCAGCCGGTCCAGCCGGTCCGATGTCACCAGTAGCGCCTGTAGCTCCAGTAGCTCCAGTCGGTCCGATGTCACCGGTAGCCCCAGTAGCGCCCGTAGCACCAGCCGGTCCGATATCACCAGTAGCGCCCGTAGCCCCCGTAGCACCAGCCGGTCCGATATCACCAGTAGCGCCCGTAGCCCCAGTAGCACCAGCCGGTCCGATATCACCAGTAGCGCCCGTAGCCCCAGTAGCACCAGCCGGTCCAGTCGGTCCGATGTCACCAGTAGCGCCCGTAGCGCCCGTAGCCCCAGCCGGTCCAGCCGGTCCGATGTCACCAGTAGCGCCCGTAGCCCCAGCCGGTCCAGCCGGTCCGATATCACCAGTAGCGCCCGTAGCCCCAGTAGCTCCAGCCGGTCCAGCCGGTCCGATGTCACCAGTAGCGCCCGTAGCTCCAGTC
>NZ_JBHTFK010000019.1:0-1638 GCF_042666115.1 Ureibacillus sp. GCM10028918 | reverse complement strand
GAAGTTAAGCTCTTTAGCGCCGATGGTAGTTGGGGGCTTCCCCCTGTGAGAGTAGGACGTCGCTAGGCAAACGGAAATCGCTGAGTATTCAGCGGTTTTTTTATTTATTATTCAAGCATAATTTGCTCGACTCAGATGATTCTAGTTACAATCTGTCATCGAACTTCGTATCTTACATTGAAAAGTTGCGAGATTATAGCTGCAAAGCTATAAAAAAATTTGTGATGTAAGTTTATACTTTTTTATGTAATAATTACATGTGGAAATGTAAATTGACAGATTATACAAAATGGAAGTGGGAATCATAATGGCAACCGGAACACATACAGTAGTAATTCCAGTAGAAGTACAAACAGTTTGGGATTATGTCAGTGATCTTGAAAAGTGGGCAACAACAGTACCGGCCTATAAAGAACATGAAATCACAAATGAAAGACAATCTGTTTGGACATTTGAAGGTAGTGTGAAAGGTATTAAAAAAACAATAAAAGCGCAAGTAGATATTACCGAATGGAATGAACCTTCTAATATTAAATTTGAACTAAAAGGTCTATCAGATAATTTTACAGGAAGTGGCCACTTTACTGCAGAAGAGATTAATGATAAAACAACAATGACTTGTACCGTGGAAGTTCATGC
The DNA here is from genome assembly GCF_042666115.1 of Ureibacillus sp. GCM10028918. Classification (NCBI taxonomy): domain Bacteria; kingdom Bacillati; phylum Bacillota; class Bacilli; order Caryophanales; family Caryophanaceae; genus Ureibacillus; species Ureibacillus sp. GCM10028918. The sequence goes on along the minus strand of NZ_JBHTFK010000019.1, from coordinate 999 downwards.
AGGCGGATTATCAGGTGCCATGCTAACACCATTAATTAAATGGGCTGTTCCAAAAGTTGCATCTCGTTTAACAGAATCTATCGCACGTAAAATTGCTGTATTTTCCTAATTTTCAAGATGGAAATAGCTTGTTTGATAGAGGCTTTCTATGATGCAAAAATGATAACCAATGTAATGATAAAAAACTAATAAGTAATTAGCTGCAGGGGCTGTCAAAAGAGGACAGCCTCTATTTTGGTTATATTACCATATACAAATACTAAAATGGGTATTAACTTCAGCGCTTAATTAAGAAGATGATTATATAGGTTTAAATAACACTATTATCAATCGCTTCCTACATAAGATTCTTGTCTTAGGATTCTAACAAGAAACCTGTACGTAAGTATAAACTAGAGCAACAATCACATCGATGTTCATGTTTGAAAGCTATTAAATATGTTCTGACTTTAGAATTTAATAATAAACCTATATAAATTCTTTAATAACTTGCAATCTATCTATTATGGTGATATATTATTAAATGTCATTGCAAGAGCATCAAATAAGTACTATTAATAATAGGAAGTTATTGACTTTGGTGTTGAGCATTGATATAATATTAATAGTCTTGATTGTGTTGCAACAAAATTCGCAAGAAAATAGTTGACATCGATTATTATATACGATAAACTATTATAGTTGCTTTATTAAAGCAACTAGTAGGTGAAGTTATTGTTGACATAACAATTCATACATGATACTATAATGAAGTCGCTGTCAAAGTGACTCGTTTGAACCTTGAAAACTGAACAACAAAACGTTAATGAAACATAGTTTCTTCTATTAATTTAGAGAAACAAAATCTTGGACATCAAAATTGATGCCAGCAGATGTTTTTTTGAACATTAGTACTAATGTTCAACAGAAATTTGAGCTTTATCAAATTTTCTCTTTTATGGAGAGTTTGATCCTGGCTCAGGACGAACGCTGGCGGCGTGCCTAATACATGCAAGTCGA
>NZ_JBHTFK010000018.1:0-42823 GCF_042666115.1 Ureibacillus sp. GCM10028918 | reverse complement strand
TTTCATAGGTGTGATGAAGGACGTTTTGGTATTGGTGCGAGAGTGAAATGTCTTTCATAGGTGTGATGAAGGACGTTTTGGTATTGGTACGAGAGTGAAATGTCTATCATAGGTGTGATGAAGGACGTTTTGGTATTGGTACGAGAGTGAAATGTCCTTCATAGTGTGATGAAGGACGTTTTGGTATTGGTACGAGAGTGAAATGTCTATCATAGGTGTGATGAAGGACATTTTGATATTGGAACAGGAGGGAAATGTCTTTCATAGGTGTGATGAAGGACATTTTGGTATTAGTACGGGAGTGAAATGTCTTTCATAGTGTGATGAAGGACGTTTTGGTATTGGTACGGGAGTGAAATGTCTTTCATAGGTGTGATGAAGGACATTTTGATATTGGAACAGGTGTGAAATGTCTTTCATAGGCGAGATGAAGGACGTTTTGGTATTGGTACGGGAGTGAAATGTCTTTCATAGGCGAGATGAAGGACATTTAGATAATGAAGCAGGAGTAAAATGTCTTTCATAGGCGAGATGAAGGACATTTTGGTATTGGTACGGGAGTGAAATGTCCTTCATAGTGTGATGAAGGACATTTAGATAATGAACCAGGAGGGAAATGTCTTTCATGGGCAAGATGAAGGACATTTAGATAATGAACCAGGAGGGAAATGTCTTTCATAGGCGAGATGAAGGACATTCTGATAAAGAACCAGGAGGGAAATGTCTTTTATGGGCAAGATGAAGGACATTCTGATAAAGATCCAGAAGGGAAATGTCTTTCATTGGTAAAATGAAAGACATTTCAATCTATTTAATCCCGTGAAAAGTCTCCTTCTCATAAATAACACTACACTTTATTTCTTCTTCGTTAACTGCACTAAGGTTGTAAGCACAGCTCCAAACGGCTGTGTTTCACCAACAGCATAAAAGTCCTGAAACAAGTCCCCCTTAGTTTTTATGCGTTCCAATACAGCCGATATCGTAAATGTTTTGGGGCTTAAACTACTGTTTACCTCTTGCCATTCTAAGGGAGTTGCTATTAAGCCATGTTCATTTCCTCTTGGCGAATAGGGGCTGACAATCGTTTTTCCTTCGGCATGCTGAATATAATCTAAATATAACCGGTTTTCACGGTTTATTTTCATTCGCTCGATTGTAAACCATTTTGGATTTTGTTCTACTAAAAAACGGCATACAAACTCTGTGAAAATTCTTGTTTCATCAAATGTAAACGTATCCTTTGGGAGTGGAATATAAATTTGTAACCCTTTGCCGCCAGATGTCTTGATAAAGGATTGTAGATTGAATTTATCAAATATGGCTTTCATACTCAGTGCAGCTTCAATCGCTAATGAAAAATGATCAACAGAAGGTGGGTCTAGGTCAAATACAATTTCTGTAGGGTATTTTGTATCAATGGTTCTAAATGGAATATGGAACTCAATTGCCAGTTGATTTCCTAACCACAGCAGCGTCTTCATATCATTACAAACGATATATTCGATGTCTTCCTCAACACATGTTTCGATAAAGCTTGGTGTGTACTCGGGGGCATTTTTTTGATAAAAGCTTTCACCAGGTACACCATGGGGAAATCGGATTGATGTTAATAAGCGATTTTTTAAAAAGGGTAAAAAGAATGGTGCTATTTCTTGAAGATAATAAATATAATCATCCTTAACTAAACCAACGACTGGCCAAACAGGTTTATCTGGATGAGTAATCGCCACCGATTCAGGTACTGGATTTAGCCCCCTCAACATTCTGCTCCAAGTCACTTCAGTCGGGTCTACGTCAAACCGAAAAGACTCAAAGCGCGGTTCCCTCAACTTTTTTCCATCAAAATCAATACATGCCACATCTATGCATATAGAAGGAGGAAGTGTCCAAGTTGTAGTGGAGGTTTTCGTGCCATTCGTTTGAAAGAAGGACGCAAGTGTTTGCAATTCTTCATCGGCAAGACCGTGACGGAAAGTGGTGATTTCTATTATTTCATCATCAGAATAGACGGCTCCGTTAAAATAACCGTTTGTCTGATCAAATTGAGTTAGAATGATTGTTACGATGCGCCAGTTTTTCACTTTTAACCAAAGGCTTGTCCTTTTTCCACTCTCCCAAAGACTGCTTTTTTTCTTGGCAACCATTCCTTCTCCATTCCACTCTTTTATTCCATTCCATAGCGCTTCACTATTATTAAATACCTCAACTAATTGAAGACTGCCCTTATTCTTAGAGGATGGAGAAAGTGGTAGCAGAAGGCTTTTAAACAAAGAATGTAGTTTGTTTTTACGCACTTCGAGAGTTGTTTGCGTAAGATCTTCGCCTTTTAATTTTAGTAGATCAAATGCCATAAAATTACAGGGGAATTTTTCGCTTGATTCACTAACTGTCTTGTTAGTACGCATCCTTCCACGAGACTGGACTGTTGAGAAATCACTTTTATAGTCATTCTGCAAATAAACAATTTCACCATCTAAGGCGATTGGCAGATAGGAAGAGATTTGATCTCTTATATCATGGCAAAATTGCACGATTTCAGGAAAATACTCTGTTAATTCTTTGTCATTTCGACTGACTAAAGTTACGCCATTTGTGTCCCATTCTAAAATACATCGAAATCCATCATACTTTACTTCATATATCCAATCGTTATTAGTCGGGACAGTGTTTGCCGAAGTTAAGAGCATCGGTTTCATGTTAAAGACCTCTTTTTTTGGTTAGTTTTTAACTTATTTAAATGGTTATACATAGTTAACCGTTGGAATCGTCATAATAAGAAAAAAGCAGGTGACGAAATTTGCATACAGTTTGGAAAGGCAGTATTAGCTTTGGACTTGTCAATATACCAGTGAAGCTTCATACAGCAACTGAAAATAAAGATGTTAAACTTAGGCAGCTCCATAAAGAATGCAACAGCCCGATTAATTATCAAAAGGTTTGTCCAATATGTGATAAGGAAGTCCAAAGTGAAGATATAGTAAAAGCATATGAGTATTCAAAAAATAAATTTGTTGTATTAGATGAAGAAGAGCTTGAAAGGCTACGAAAAGAAAATGAAGACAAAGCAGTAGAAATTATTGAGTTTGTGAAGCTAGAGGAGATTGACCCCATCTATTTTGAAAGAAGTTATTTTTTGGCCCCAGACGCTGGTGGGGGAAAGGCCTATGCACTTTTACGGAAGGCATTAAGTGATTCAGGAAAAATTGGCGTTGCGAAAATAACAATTCGCTCCAAGGAACAGCTAGCCATTGTTCGAGTCTACGGAGAAACTTTAATAATGGAGACAATTCATTTTCCTGATGAAGTGCGAAGTTCAGGGGAAGTTCCCAACATTCCAAGCGAAGAAAAAGTCACTGAAAAGGAACTCGATACCGCATTAATGTTAATCGAACAATTGACAGCAAAATTTGAACCCGAAAAGTATCAGGATGATTATCGAACTGCTTTACTCGAATTAATTGAACAGAAGAAAAATGGTGAGTTAACTGTAACCGTAAGCGATAAGGAGAATATTGTTCCATCTGATATGACCGATCTAATGGCAGCTTTACAAGCATCTCTTGATAAAACATCTACTACCAAAAAGAAAACGACAACAAGAAAGCGGAAGACAACAGCAGAGAAGAAAGAAGCTTAATTCCGGATAAATTCCGGCTGCGGTTTCTCTATTGAACTGCTTTCTATATATAAAATGAATGCGAACAAAAAACACAACTCGACCATTATTTGGCTCAAGTTGTGTTTTTCATTATCATTAAGGTCTTCCAGCGCTTGAGGGCGATAAGCAGGACGCTTCCCGCTTTTGTTCTCAGTCAAAGTCTAATTTATAGTCTTCATCTTTAATAAGTTTCAATTTCTTTTTAAATACATAGATAAAGATTAAATTCAGGATGAGTGGAAGGACAAAGAACATGCTTAGCATAATGGCGATGTTGGGTGCAGACCAACCACCATCAGCTAAATTTATATAATTTAACGGTCCAACTAAGCCGGATAAACCAAATCCTGCACTATAAGGAGTTCCTTGGACATTGAATACACCAGCAAGTCCACCAAGTATGGCAGCGGTTATTAACATAGGGATTGCAATGGTTGGCTTCATAAAGAAGTTTCGCATCTGAATTTTAGGTGACCCTAAAACATGTGCCAAAGCAGTACCCAATGAATTAACTTTTAGACTTGCTAAGAATAATCCCATACCAACTGCACAGATACCTAAATTCGCAGCGCCAGATCCAATACCTGACAGCATGATAACCGTAGCGATCCCAACTGTTGAAATAGGTGAGATAATTACAACTCCAAAAATTACTGCTAATAATGCCCCCATTAAGACAGGCTGCAGACCTGTTAAGTAACCAACCACTTCACCTACTAGACCAGCACTTGTTTTTACGTAAGGTAAAATCATGTACCCTATCATACCTGGGATAACTACTGATAACATCGGCATTAAAAGAATGGAATACTCCTTCAATTTTTCACCCACAAGTTTAACAAATAGTACAGCAAGAGCAGCTGTTAAACCTGAGTTTAGTGTTACACCTATGCCGTTTAAAGTAAATAGGCCTTCAGCGGTTTTCATAATCGCACCACTTCCTATTACAGTGGCAATCCCAACACACGCTGTTTGAATTTGAGTTAGTTTGAATTGCATACCTACCAAAATACCAGTTAACAGAGGAAGCATACTCATGATCACGACTGTTGCATCAACCAGATGTTGAAGTGCCGGAACGGAAGGTATGATTAATTTTAATATTTCACCAAGTAAAGCATTAGGGATTAGAGCGACAACGATGGCAATACTCATCCCGGTTAAGAGTTTACTAAAGAAGTCTTTCATATGTATAACCTCTTTCTATGATCATTATAGTTTTCCAGTATGTAGTAAGTAATTATATATGTATAACAATTCAGAATCAACAAAAAGTTTAACGCTTCAACGCGTTGAACTAATAAATTTCAGCTAATTTAACTTAATCCTAAGGATTGTAAATACTATAGGACTGGCGGGATATTCTTAGATTCGTAGCTTCTCTAACATATTTAGCATTTTTATTGTAATAAGTGTAATGAAAACTATATAGTAGAATGGTTAAATACATAAAAGGAGCGTTTATATATGAACGTCTTATTAGTTATTGGCGCAATTGTAGCTTTTTTAGGAGTAGTACTCGGTGCATTCGGGGCTCATGCTCTAAAAGATAAGTTTCCCGAGCCGCGTTATGAACAAATCTGGAATACAGCGGTCCAATATCAAATGTACCACGCATTAGGATTAATACTGCTAGGCATTCTTTCAATGGATGCCTTATTAGGAAGCTCTAGTTTATTATCTTGGGCAGGGTATTTAATGTTTGCGGGAGTTGTGTTCTTTTCAGGAAGTTTGTATGTTCTGTCTGTAACTGGAGTTAAAAAGTTAGGGGCGATTACACCAATTGGTGGTCTATTATTTTTGGCAGGTTGGATCCTGGTATTTATTGAAGTAATTTAACCAAGAAAAGGAGTGGTGTCCAATACCGAGCACCCTCCTTATTTTTTTCTATCGCTGATGCACTTTTTCTCCTTGTACCCATACTTCACTTATGTTTTCTGGACGAGCTAGGTACAGTATTTTCTGGAAGACATCTTCTAATGGATCGTTGAATATAGGTAGTTTTGCAGAAGGGAGGGTGGTATTAATAACTTGTACATCCCACGCATAATTTTCTTCGATTCTACCTATTGGTAAGCTTAAGGACTCTCCACCACCAGCCGTAGCAAAGTAGAATGCTTCATTTGTAGTTAGGCGAGAAGAACAGACGCCTCTTTTGTCAGCAGAAACCGTTGTATCTACACCTTCCTCCAGCATTCTTGAAGAAATCACAGCCTGTCTGATGTTATCGAAAAGGCTGGGTGAGAACCCTCCGGAGACGTCCGTGCCTAAACCAACATCAACACCTAAACCACGAATATGCTTAGCAGGCAACACACCATTAGAGAAGAAGACATTAGAAATCGGACAATGAGCGACTGCTGTGCCAGTTGCTGCAAACAGTTGTGCATCTTCTTCGGCTATGAAGTTACAGTGAGCCATAATGGATTTTTCTTGTAGTAATCCGAACTCATTTAATGCAAATGCATCATGTCGGCCAAAACGGTCTATTGCGTAGCCATGCTGCCAATCACTTTCACTGCAATGGGATTGAATATGGGTGTTGTATTTTGCTGCAAGTTCACCTAACCCCTGTAAAGCCTCATCTGTACAGCTTGGTATAAATCGTGGCGTCACAACGGGATAAATTCCTTGTTTTGTTTGTTCGTTTAACTGCTGAACCTCGACTATAAATTCTTCTGTTTCTTTAATGGCTGTCTCTGTATTGGCATCCCGGTAATAATCTGGACATTGATCGACGTTATCCATGACTACTTTTCCCACCAGGCCACGTTGTCCGAGCTTTGCACAAAGTTTGGCTAATAAGAGACTCGCTTCTTTATGTACAGTTGCGAAATAAAGTACCGTCGTCGTTCCGTTGGCAAGTAAGGTTTTAACTAAATCTTCATAAACGTTTTGTGCAAAATTTATATCCGAAAACTTTGATTCAACAGGGAATGTATACGTACTTAACCAATCTTCCAGTGGCAGGTCGAGGGCTGTGCCAGTTTGAGCCCATTGGGGGGCGTGGACATGTAGATCAATAAATCCTGGCAATAAATACTCACCTTCTGCTAAATAATGAAAATTTTCTTTTCCTTCATATTCTTTTAGTAAAAATTCGTATTGCTCATCCTCAGGAGAAACCAACTGTTCAATGATTCCGTCTTGATTAATACAATAGAGGTAGTCTTTTAATATAGTTATTTCTGAAAAACTCTTGCTGGAAAATGAAGTTCCTTGGAAAACATGTGCGTAATTTATCATGAATGAGCCTCCTTGATTGAAAATTCGGAAAATTTTACATATTGATATTATAGTAGAAAACAATATAGGCGTCTAACAAATATTCTCTAAATAAAACACAAAACACCTTTAAGCTCTCCAGCTAGCTTAAAGGTGTTTGATATTATAGTTTAAAAAGATGGACTAAATCTTTTAATTCATCGGCAAGAGAGGCAAGTTGTTCAGTGTTGTTTGAAATTTCTTCAATCGAACTGTTAAATTCTTGTGTTGTTGCAGCTGTTTGTTCCACCGCGGCAGCCGTCTCCTCCGAAATTGAGGCGATTTGTTCAATAGAATTGTTCATTTGCTGTGTGCGAGCGACATTATCCTCTAAATCATTCGTGATGTTGCCAATACTTTCTACCATAGTAGAAATTGATGTGTGGATTCTATTGAACGTTTCACCTGTCGATTGGATAAGGGAAGAACCTTGTTGAACTTCTTTATATCCATTTTCGAGAGATGATTCAACAAGATGTGTTTCATTCTGAATAGAAGTAACAATCTTCGTAATATCCTTAACCGAATTTGAAACTTGATCAGCTAGTTTTCTTACTTCCTCTGCAACCACTGCAAACCCTTTTCCATGCTCTCCAGCTCGAGCTGCTTCTATTGCAGCATTCAATGCGAGAAGGTTTGTTTGAGTTGCAATCTCTTCAATCATTAAAATTAACTTTGAAATTTCTTTCGTCTGTATTTCCAAGCCTGCCATTTTATGAACCGCTTCTTTCATAACTTGATTAATTTTCATCATTTGCCCATCAGAAGTATGCATTTTTTCTTTTCCTTCAGTGGCTAATTCAAGAACTACCTTTGTTGATTCATTTACTTCATAACCTGTTTGACAAGTTTTTTGAATCCTCATAGTGAAATCATTTGTATTTGAAGCCAAGTCGGCAATATTACCCGCCTGACTATCTGAACCAATTGATATTTCAGTCATAGTAGAAGAAATTTGCTGTGACCCTGCTTGTATTTCGTCTGCGGCTTCTTTTAGATCGGCACTTTGTCTCGCAACATGAAGGGAAGATTGAGATACCATTAAAATTGTTTCGTAAAGTGTATTTTTCATTAGATGCATAGAATTCAATAATTGGCCAAGCTCATCTTTCCTCCTGCTTTGTTCAGTTTCAATGTTCAAGTTACCATGGGAAAGTTCATTTAATGAATTTGCAAGTTGAACAATTGGTTTCGAAATTGTGCCACTGAAGTAGACTGCTATTATAAGAACGATAAGTATTGTTCCTATCATGACAAGAGTGGCAATGAGTAGCAGTTGATTCTGAACTTGCTGGATTATTGAAATGTCTTGCTTAACACCAATTCCACCGATAATTTCACTTCCGGTTGGGTCATACATGGGAATTATTGATTCAATTGTATTATTCAACTCCAATATAGGTATCTCACCATTACCTATTTGAGCTAATGTGTTTTCTGAAAGTGTTGATTCTTGACCTGCTGGGTTGGAAGAATAAATCGTAGTGCCCTCCGGATTATATAAACTTATTGTTACACCATCTAACTGTTCACTTAACTGTTCCAGGAAAGTGCTTTCAACACTTGTTTGTAGAGTACCGACTACAGCATCACCTGCTAATACCGGTGCGAAGGCTCTAACAGAAAGACCACTTTGCCCCACTTCAAAACCAGAAATCGATTGTCCATTTAAGGCAGCTTGTATGGCTTGTAGATCGCTTTTGTCATCACCGTGTTTTTCAGGGTTATGTGCTCTTAAAAAGACAACTCCGCTCTTATCACCAATTTCGAAAACAGACAGATTGTGTTCTTCCTGTAATCGAGGGAAAACTTCATTAACAGCCTTTAACAACTGTTCACGACTACCTGATTGAAAGCTGGAAATCAGTTGTTCGTTTTGTGAGTAGGAGTTTGTTATTTTCAATAGATCCCGAGAGACATTCTCTAATTCACTCTGGACATTATGTATCATCTTATCTTGTTGATTTTCTGTTAAATCAGAATAACCCTTGGCAGTTACGAAGAAAATAATCGTAGTTATTAAAATTAAGGGTACTATAGATAAAGCAAGTAATATTGAAGTTAATTTCATCTTAATAGTTTTCACTTGATGCCTCCTAATGATGTGCAACACTGGATGTACATTTATGCTAAGTACAATTTTGCATACAAAAATTAAATTAACATAATAATGTTCTCAAATGATAGGTATCGTTTAAAATTTACAAAAATGAAACAAATCTTATTTGATGCTGTTCAAGCTTGAAACAAAACACATCATTTGGGGTAATCTTCTTATTAAAAAGAATTGTAAGGAAGTGTTGATAATGTTAAAAGAAATTTACGCTGATTTACATATACATATTGGGCGTACTGAAAAGGGAAGAGCGGTTAAAATTACAGGAAGTAGAAATTTAACGTTAAAGAATATACTGGAAACGGCAACATCGAGGAAGGGTCTAGATTTAATCGGCATTATTGATTGTCATTCACCGGAAGTAATCGAGGAACTGGAGCAACTGATTCGAGATGGAAAAGCAAAAGAACTTTCAGGTGGTGGAGTCCGATACGAAAAGACAACGCTGATTCCGGGGTCAGAAATTGAAATCTACGATAAAAATTGTCATGGGCCAATTCATGTGCTGGCATACTTCAAGACGATTGAAAAGATGCGGGAATTTTCGATATGGATGAGTTCACATCAAAAAAATATTCACTTAAGCTCGCAGCGAATTTATTGTGATGGAAAGACATTACAGCAAAAGGTATATGAGTTGGGCGGGCTGTTCATACCTGCCCACGTATTTACTCCTTTTAAAAGCCTTTACGGTAAGGGGGTGAAGAAGAGTTTAAGTGAAGTATTTAATCCAAAGTTAATAGATGGAATTGAGCTAGGCTTAAGTTCTGACACATATATGGTAAAAGGGATGAGTGAACTGGCACCTTATTCCTTTGTGACGAATTCAGATGCCCATTCGCTTGGAAAGCTTGCTCGTGAATATCAAAAAATAAGAGTAGCAGATGCCAATTTTGAGGAATTAAAAAAGGCACTCCATCAAAAGGAAGGTAGAGCAATTGTTGCAAATTATGGATTGAATCCGCTACTTGGAAAATACCATGAAACGGTGTGTGCTGATTGTGGTGAACAAATAGCGGAAGAAGGACATACTCGGTGTCCATATTGCGGAAAAGAACACTTGATCAAAGGCGTGGCTAAAAGAATTGCAGAATTGTCAGATTCACCTTTACAAGAAGTGGAAAGACCACCCTATATCCACCAAGTACCCCTGGATTTTATCCCTGGAATTGGACCGAAGACAATAACTAAATTATTAGATGTGTTTGGTACTGAAATGAATATTCTGCACGAAGCATCGTTTGAAGAACTAATGGAAGTAATTCCTGTAAAATTAGCCAACAGCATTCATTTAGCGCGAACAGGAAAATTGGGCATAACAGTTGGTGGGGGAGGCGTATATGGGAAAATTGACGTGAAGAATTCCATGTAACTAGCGGCAAAAGAGTCTTATGTAAACGATTGTTGATAAGGAAAGTATCCCAATTATATAGAAATAAAAAAACAAGCCACATTGTTTAAGACGGGGAATCTTAAACGTAGCTTGTTTTAAAGGGATGTATGTCACTTGGACATATAATTTATAGCAAATTGGGGAATTTGCGGTTTTGGGTTACCACAAAAATTTGCTAGGGGATACATTAATAATATAACCATGTTTCTCAAATTTTATATCAAGAGATTTGAGAAATTTTCATTTTCTCTTCATTCCATTCAAGTCCTTCAAAGAAACGATAGATTTCTTCAAAAACAAGCTCTTTTTCTTGGTCAAGCGTTAGAATATGACCAGAGTTGATAAAGCTTTTAACGGACTTAATGCGAGATTTTACGGAATTATATATTAAATCTGCACTTTCGCAGTAATAATCATCATCACGTAGCCCACGTAAAATGTGAACTGGTGTTTGAATGGTTTGTAGCTTTTCGCTAGTTTCATTAATCATGCCTTGTAAATATTCTAAAGCAGGCATGCGGTATTTTTCAGCGATTTCTTGAGGCTGATCGGATTGTTCGTCAAATGTGCCAGCTAATTTTTTATATTTAATGGTATAGTCAATAATTCTTTCCTGTAAACTGTCTACACTTTTGGCTATTGCAGGAGCGGACATTGCAACAATTGCTTTTGTAGGACGTTCTTCTCCAAGTTTCAAAGAGAAAATACCACCAAGTGAGACACCTGCAACAGCAATTTCATCATAACCTCTATTTTTTAGTTCATCGTAACCTTCTAGTACGCTGTTCCACCATTCAATTGGATTCGTTTGAATAAGTGTCACAGGGTCACCACCATGACCTTTGTATAATGGTGCATGTACTGTATAGTTGCGTTCAGCTAAATATCTGCCTAAACGCTTTACGTCGTTCGTATTTCCAGTAAAACCATGAAGTAAAAGAACGGCGCGGTTACCTTTTTCAATCATAAATGGTTTTGGAGGAATGATTTTCATTTTTTTGACTCCTTTAATTAATTAGTTGTGACAAACATTCGAACTTTTTATATAAAGTATTGTTTTTATTTATTAATTTTGATATGAAAACTTTATGTCTAAGCTTATTATAGTGTTAACAATACATAAGTACAATTTATTGTTTTTATCATAATCATTCCAAATAGTTATTAATAGAGAGAGGTATAAAATGGAGATCCAGCAGCTTGAGTATTTTAAAATCGTTGCAGAAATGCAGCATATGACACATGCAGCAGAACAGTTAAATATTTCACAGCCAGCTCTAAGTAAGTCAATTTCAAATATCGAACAAGAAATTGGTGTTCCTTTATTTGATCGACAAGGACGCTCAATTAGTTTAAACCGTTATGGCAAACTCTTTTTAACAAGCGTTGATGCAATTTTGCGTGAATTTGAGAAGGCGAAGGTGGAAATCAGTAGTCTCGTCATGCCCGGATATGGCGATGTAGCTTTTGGATTTATTCATACTTTGGGGATGGAAGTAGTCCCCGAATTGATGGCGCATATTCCAGAGAAATATCCAAATATGAAGTTTACATTAACTCAAGCTGCTTCTTATAATCTCTTGAAATGGCTTGAGGAAGGACAGGTTGATTTATGTTTATCCCAACGTATTGAGTCTAAATCAATTGATATCAAGTGGATTGATTTATGGAGTGAGGAATTATTTGTAATTGTTCCAAAAAACCATCGATTTGCAAATCGGGAAACAATTAAACTTGAGGAAATAAAGGATGAACCCTTTATCTCAATAAAACGCGGAAATGCATTGCGTCAAATTGTAGATAAATTGATTAAGGAAGCGGGGATTACAACAAATATGACATTTGCTGGTGAAGAAATGCATACTGTTGCTGGATTCGTTGGGGCTGGTTTAGGTGTTTCCCTCATTCCGAATATTAAGGGGTTAAATGAATATAACGTTTGCAAAATTCGGGTGAGTGAGCCAATATGCGAACGGAAGATTGGGGTTTCGTGGGCTGGTGGCCGTTATTTATCGCCTGCTGCCGTTCAGTTTAAGGATTATTTAGTAGAGTATTTTAAAGAAAAATGATACAAACTGTTAAAAAACGCTTTCACGCAGCAACGGTTGCCCCGTTCGTCTCCTCATGATCGTCATGTTCTATTCGGGTCAACACTTTTGCTGCCCACTTTGTCTAGAAAGCGTTTTCAAGAAAGTCTGGGTGTACTTTTCTAAAAAGTGTAACAAAGTCGAAAAGAGAGCTTTTCTACACGATGGAGTATATAAAGGAAAATGATCATTATAATCTTAGAAAATCTTTGTAAAAGGTGAAGAGTCCAATGCTTGATGACCGTGAAATGTTTGAAAGATTACTGCGTGACCATATCGAACTGTTTGATTCTGAAGAAGTTGAAGAAGCGCTGAATCTATTAAATCTTGCTTTAGAAGGTAATGGCATTGCCATGCTTGAAATTGCCTACATTTATAGGATGATGGATAAATATAGTGAATCAGTGCATTGGTTGAAGGAAGCTTCTCTTTTAGAGAATGTAGATGCCATGTACGAATTAGGCAATTGTTATTTTGAAGGACTAGGTATAGAAGAAAACTATGATAAAGCCCTTTTGTATTATAAAAAGGCGGCCGAAAAGGGACATGCTGATAGTGCCAATAATTTAGCAGATATGTACTTAAATGGTGAAGGTGTAGAGGTTAATGCAAAAGAGGCTTTATATTGGTTTGAGATTGCGGCTTCACAAAATGTAGTGGAAGCAATGTTTACTCTAGGCATCATGTATGAACAAGGTATTGGCATGAATCCGGATGTAGAGAGAGCCTTCCACTATTATTTACAGTCTGCAAAAGGCGGTTATGAAGAAGCACAATATCGGATAGGTACGGTTTTTTTAGATGGTCTGCTTGGACAGGAGAAGATTATCCATCATGCATTAGAATGGTTCGAAAAAGCAGCTGAATCTCATCATATGGATTCTCTCTATAATTTAGGTTTTTTATATGAGAATGGTTTAGGTGTCCCTCGAAATGGGAAAAAAGCACTCTACTATTACAAAAGAGCAGCATTACTCGGTGATTATCAAGCGAAACTAAACATTGCAAGTATCTATGAGCTAGGAATCGACGTTCCAAAAAATCGAAAAGAAGCAGCTAAGTGGCGTAATGCAGCAATGCATCAGATGCAATTCGGGGAGGAATAGATTACTACTCAATTAGTAAATTTCTACTCATAAGAAGTAAGGATATAGAATTCTTGATTAGTATGTAATTATGCGGTTGAGCATTATTCTTGTGCGATTTTTGTAAAACAACTCACAGGTACTTTTATAAAAAAACGTTTATACTAGAGATGCAGATAGAATGAACGGTTAGGAGTGTCTTTATGAAAACAGTTGTTGTTGTAGGTGGAGGAATAACAGGTCTTTGCACACTACATTATTTAAAACGTCAAGCACCGAGTGGTGAGCCGATTCGCTACATACTAGCAGAGAAGAATTCTTATATGGGTGGAAAAATGCATACTGTGCGTGAATCCGGCTTTATTATGGAAACGGGTGCCGATTCTATTGTTGCTCGTCACCCAAATGTCCTTGAACTTATAAAAGAGCTCGATTTTGAATCGGAATTAGTATATAACGAAACGGGTATATCGTATATTCATACAAATAATGAATTACATGCGATTCCAGCAGGTTCTACATTTGGTATACCAATGAGCTTGGAATCCTTGCAGGCAAGTACTTTAGTTTCTGAAGAAGGAAAACAGCGTGTTTTACAGGATGCTGAAATCCCTAATGATCGTTTTACAAAGGATAGTTCAATAGGGGACTTTCTAGAGTACTTCTTAGGAAAAGAAATAGTCGAGAAGCAAATTGCCCCGGTCCTTGCAGGGGTGTACTCCGGCGACTTATATCAGTTATCTCTTGCATCCACATTACCTTATTTGGTTGATTATAAGGACAAGTATGGCAGCATCATGAAGGGTTTTGAAGCAAATAGAGAGCAGTTTGATAAGGCAGCCAATAAAAAATTTATTTCATTTCGAAATGGACTTTCAGCTCTAATCAATCGCCTGGAGGAACTTCTTCCTGAAGTGGAATTCTATAAAAACATTGAAACAACAAGTGTGAAGAAAAATGGTGCGTTATATAATGTGAAGTTTTCCAATGGGGAAATGGTACAAGCAGATGTGGTTGTACTAGCAGTGCCGAATAACGTTGTTAAAAGTATATTAAATGATGAAGAACTTGATCGGGACTTAGGTAAGTTTACGAATGCTTCAGCTCTAACAATGTATTTGGGCTTTAGTCTACCGGATTCGATTTTACCTGCCGATGGGACGGGTTTTATCGTGTCTCATAATAGTGGTTTAGTTTGTAATGCATCAACATGGACTAGCAGGAAATGGAAGCACACTTCTTCGGATGGCAATTTGCTCGTTAGATTATTCTATAAAAACACGAATCCTCGATACGAAGAATTAGCTGCAATGACAACGGAAGAGTTAACGAAAGTTGCATTAGAAGATGTGAAGCTAAGCCTTAATATCCAAGATGAACCGATAGTGGTGAATGTAGCGAGATGGATCAATATGATGCCAAAGTATGATTTAGCTCATAAGGAAGCGTTGGACTCCTTATTAGTCGACTTAAATTCAAAATATCCAAATCTCTATATTGCAGGGAGCTCCTATTTTGGTGTAGGAATTGGGGCTTGTATTGAAAATGGAAAAAACACAGCCGATAAAATACTGAAAAGTCTAGCAGCAATCCAAAAGTAGAGTAATATCTCAAAAGTCTGAAAACTTATTGACGAAATCGCATTTTAAAGATATGATACGTTTTAACATATTAAAACTAAATAGAACTCTTATCAAGAGAAGTGGAGGGACTGGCCCGATGAAGCTTCAGCAACCAACAAAAATTGTAAGGTGCTAAATCCAGCGGCATAAGCCGAAAGATGAGGAGGATAGCAAAAACAAAAGCCTTCTTTTCATAAGAAGGCTTTTATTTTTTTATGGAAATAAGAAGGTTTATACGGATGATGTTGCTATGAGATAAATTGAGAAGTTCTAAAAGTATTAATTTTTCATGTGATATTCATTAAATAAGGTACGTGAAAAACTATTACACCGCATTAAATAAACGGAATATTTAGAATGAAAAAGGGGATGGGATGTATGGGGCTACTTGAAGTGTTAAAAACAAAAGTATTAACAGCCGATGGAGCAATGGGGACTCTACTATATTCATATGGTCTAGATAATTGCCATGAAGAAATGAATATTATAAAACCTGATTTAATTGAACAAATCCATCTTGAATATATAACTGCTGGAGCTGATGTGATTCAAACTAATACATACGGTGCAAATGCTATTAAACTCGCACGCTATGGTCTGCAAGCTAGAGTAAAGGAAATTAATGAAGCAGCAGTTTCCATCGCAAAAAAGGCAGTGGGGAACGGCAATCAGTTTATTTTGGGGTCAATCGGGGCAATACGTGGTGTGCGTAAAAGTGATGTGACACTTGATGAGATACTAGCGGCTATTAAAGAGCAAACAAGAGCTTTAATTGACGGGAAGGTAGATGGACTTTTACTTGAAACTTATTATAATCTTGAGGAGTTAACCGAAACGATTAAAATGCTGCGCACAGTAACTTCATTACCCATCATTGCACAAGTATCCATGCCTGAACCTGGCGTACTGATAAATGGGATGAACTTAAATGAAGCCCTTAAAGATCTTCAAGATTTGGGGGCTGATATCGTTGGGGTTAACTGTCGATTAGGTCCTCATCATACACTTCAAGCATTTGAAGGAGTTGAATTACCGGAAAAGGCATTTTTATCTGCTTACCCAAATGCGTCTTTATTAGATATCGAAGAGGGGCGAGTGATTTATGAATCAGAAGTTGATTACTTTGCAAGAGCGGCTGTGCAGCTACGAAACCAAGGTGTTCGACTGATTGGTGGATGCTGTGGCACAACGCCAAAGCATATTGAAGCAGCGAAAAAAAAACTAAGGCATTTAAAGCCAATTGAAGTGAAGATTGCGAAAGTGCAAAAGGAAATCTTCATTCGAGAGGCAGAACCTAGTAATTTAGAACCGCTTCACGAAAAGGTAAAACGTGAACGTTCTGTCATTGTTGAATTGGATACACCAAGACATTTAGAGATTGAAGCCTTCGTGGAAGGGGCCAAGACACTCTATAGCGAAGGTGCGGATATTATAATGATGGCGGATAATTCATTGGCATCTCCTCGTATTAGTAATGTTGCGATGGGCTCTATTTTGAAGCTGCAGCATGGTATCCGAACAATGCCTCATATTACTTGCCGTGATCGTAATTTAATTGGATTACAGTCGCACATAATGGGGTTAAATGCACTGGGTTTACATGATATTTTAACTGTAACAGGAGACCCAACAAAAGTAGGTGATTTTCCAGGGGCAACTAGCGTTTATGATGTGTCGTCCATGGAGTTAATTTCATTAATTAAAAAATTAAATGAAGGAATCTCTTTCTCAGGTAAACCTTTACGTAAAAAGGCAAACTTTTCTGTAGCTGCAGCCTTTAATCCAAATGTTCGAGTACTTGATCGAGCGGTGGCGCGTCTAGAAAAGAAAATAGAACACGGTGCAGATTATTTTATCTCTCAACCAGTTTATACAAAAGAAAAGATAGAAGAAATCTATGAGGCAACAAAGCACCTTTCAACACCGATTTATATAGGAATTATGCCTTTAACTAGTTTCCGCAGTGCAGAATTTTTACATCATGAAGTGCCAGGTATAAAGCTTTCTGAAGAAGTGCTGGAAAGAATGAAGGCTTGTGAAGGGGATAAAGAAAAAGAGACAGTTGAAGGAATTGCCATTGCAAAAGAACTACTAGATGCTGCTGTCAAATACTTTAACGGTATTTATTTAATCACACCGTTTATAAGATACGATATGACAATCCAACTAATGCAATATATCAAACAACTTGATGAGCAAAACAAAGGGGTAAGAGTGAATGTATAACCCGATGATAGAAGAACAATTACAAAAAAGAATATTAATTATCGATGGTGCAATGGGAACAATGCTACAAGAAGAAAACCTAACGGCTGATGATTTTGGTGGAGAAGAATTAGACGGATGTAATGAAAATTTAGTTTTAACACGTCCAGATGTTCTATCTAAGATTCATCGTGCTTATTTAGGAGCTGGTGCAGATATTATTTGTACCAATACATTTGGAGCAACGCCATTAGTATTGAACGAGTATGGACTGGGTTCAAAGGCAGAGGAAATTAATAAGCGTGCTGTAGAACTGGCTTTATCTGCAGTGCAAGATTACTCAACAGATGAGTGGCCGCGTTTTGTTGCAGGTGCGATTGGACCGACGACAAAAACTTTATCAGTAACTGGCGGTATTTCTTTTGATGAGTTATCTGAAAACTTCTATGTGCAGGCAAAAGCATTAATTGAAGCAGGGGCACATCTTCTTTTACTTGAAACCAGTCAAGATATGTTGAATGTAAAAGCTGCGTCTCTAGCTGTGAACCGTGCATTCCAAGAAACAGGAAAACAACTCCCAATCATGATTTCGGCCACGATTGAGCCAATGGGAACAACGTTAGCTGGTCAAACGATTGATGCGTTCTATATTTCAATTGAACATATTAAACCGTTATCAATTGGTCTGAACTGTGCAACTGGGCCAGAATTTATGACAGATCATATTCGTTCTTTATCTGAATTATCTACAAGCTACATAAGTTGTTATCCAAATGCTGGTCTTCCTGATGAAGAAGGACATTACCATGAAACGCCTGATTCCTTGTCCATTAAATTGCGTGGTTTTGCAGAAAAAGGCTGGTTAAACATTGTTGGGGGTTGCTGTGGTACAACACCGTCCCATATAAAAGCGATCCGTGAGGCAGTGGAAGGCTATGAACCAAGACCGATTCCAACTAACACACATGGGCATGTCGTGTCTGGAATTGAATCGTTACAATATGATGATACGATGCGTCCATTATTTATAGGAGAACGTACGAATGTTATAGGTTCTCGTAAGTTTAAGCAGCTAATCATTGACGGTAAATTTGAAGAAGCAGCAGAAATTGCAAGGGCTCAAGTGAAAAATGGGGCACATGTAATTGATATTTGTTTAGCAAATCCTGATCGTGACGAATTGGACGATATAACGAACTTTATGCAAGAGGTTGTTAAGAAGGTAAAGGTGCCTCTGGTCATCGATTCAACCGATGAGAAGGTAATTGAAGAAGCGCTAAAATATTCGCAAGGTAAAGCCATAATTAATTCCATTAACTTAGAAGATGGAGAAGAGCGATTCGATGCAGTGATGCCAATTGTAAAAAAATATGGGGCATCTGTTGTTGTCGGTACAATTGATGAAAAAGGGATGGCAGTTGACCGCACCAGAAAGTTGGAGGTTGCAATTAGGTCCTATCAATTGTTAACAGAGAAATGGGGGCTTGCTCCGGAAGACATTATTTTCGATCCCCTTGTCTTCCCAGTAGGTACAGGTGATGAACAATACATTGGCGCAGCAGAGGAAACAATTGAAGGGATTCGATTGATTAAAGAAAAATACCCAAATACACTAACGGTATTAGGGGTAAGCAATGTTTCGTTTGGCTTGCCACCAGTTGGGCGCGAAGTGTTAAATGCGGTGTATTTATATTATTGCACACAAGCTGGATTAGACTATGCAATTGTAAATACAGAGAAGCTAGAGCGATTTGCATCCATTCCTGAAGAAGAAATTAAATTGGCTAATGATTTAATATTTAATACGAATGATGAAACGTTAGCTGTGTTTACAGATTTCTATCGGGATAAGAAAAAAGAAAAATCTGTCGCGAATATTCCAGATACAGTAGAAGAAAGACTTGCTTATTATATTATTGAAGGTACTAAAGAGGGTTTAATCCCTGATTTAGAGGAAGCAAGAAAAATCTTTGAAACACCTTTAGATATTATAAACGGACCGTTAATGGCAGGGATGGCTGAGGTAGGACGCTTGTTTAACGATAATCAATTAATCGTTGCTGAAGTGTTGCAGAGTGCCGGTGTCATGAAAGCGGCCGTTGCTCATCTTGAGCAATACATGGAAAAGGATGAGGATAGTTCAGGAAAAGGTAAAGTGGTTCTAGCCACCGTTAAAGGGGATGTTCACGATATTGGGAAAAATCTTGTGGACATTATTTTAAGTAATAACGGATTTAAAGTAGTAGACCTGGGGATTAAAGTAACGCCTGCCGAGCTAATCGAAGCTATTCGAAAGGAACAACCCGATTTTGTTGGACTCTCAGGTTTACTGGTTAAATCGGCACAACAAATGGTAATAACAGCTCAGGATTTCAAGGGAGTAGGTATAGATGTACCGATTCTAGTTGGTGGAGCGGCATTATCTAAACGTTTTACAGAAACGAAAATCGCAGCTCAATATGATGGTCCTGTTATCTATTCAAAGGATGCGATGCAAGGACTTGATCATGCAAATCGTCTAATGAATCCAACTGAACGCGATGTACTCATTCAGGAGCTACGCGATTCGCAGGAAAAAAGGCTTTTGGCAGATGAAAAACGTGCAGCACGGCCACCAAAACCTGTTGATCAGAAGCCAGTCAGAACAGTAAATGATGCTCAAGTTTTTGTTCCGATAGATCTAGTACAACATATTAAACGAAATTATTCAGTTGCCCATTTACATCCTTATGTAAATATGAGAACCCTCATAGGTCACCATTTAGGGCTAAAAGGAAGTGTGGAAAAACTTCTAGCTGAGAAGGATAAAAGAGCTACGGAATTACATGAATTAGTAAATGACTATTTGAAATCTGATTTATTGTCACCCTCTGGAATGTATCAATTCTTCCCTGCACAAGCAGACGGGGATGATGTGGTAATTTATAGCCCGGAGGATTCTAAACGGGAGATTGAGAGATTCCATTTCCCGAGGCAGAAAGAGGCACCGTTTTTGTGTTTAGCCGATTTCTTAAAAACAGTAGATAGTGGTGAAATGGATTATGTTGCGCTAATGGTTGTAACAGCTGGTCATGGTGTGAAAAATGTTGCCGATCAATTGAAAATTGACGGTAAGTTCTTAGAAAGTCATGCATTATTAGCAACTGCCTTAGAGCTTGCAGAAGGCTTTGCGGAAAGGCTTCATCAGGAGATTCGCGATGTGTGGGGCTTCCCAGATGCAACAGACTTTACTATGAGAGAACGTTTTGCTGCAAAATATCAAGGTCAACGATTCTCATTCGGTTACCCGGCTTGTCCAAACTTAGAGGATCAAGAAAAATTATTTAAACTCCTTAAGCCGGAACAAATCGGTGTCCAACTAACAGAAGGCTTTATGATGGAGCCGGAAGCAAGTGTATCGGCTATTGTATTCGCCCATCCGGATGCACGTTACTTTAATGTGTAAGTGTAACTAGTTGAATAAAAAAGTGGGGAAAAACGAAATGTTTTTCTCCATTTTTTGTTTGGGTTGAGAATCGGACAAAACGAAGAAGGAAGAAAATTAAAATGTATCAAAACTTGTTCTTCTCTAATATAGATACTTAAATCTGCTTATAATAACATTATTAACATCTAGCACCTGGTCATATGACATTTGTAATAAAAAATATATGATGTTTGCTCCTACTAGCATAAGTGGTCATTTTTTATAATGAAATTAGTAACAAAACGAAGAAAGAGGGTATGGAAATTGGCTATGACTGATGCTGAAAAGACAAAACAGTTACGTAAAGACGTAGCACCATTTGCAAAATCACAATTAAAAGTTAGTATATTACAAATAATAAATACAATTGTTCCGCTGCTTGCTATTTGGGGTGCAGGTTACTATTTACTACAGTTTTCTGCATGGTTTACAGTAGCTTGTAGTATTCTTGCTTCGGGATTTGTAGTACGGACATTTATTATATTCCATGATTGTACACATGGCTCGTTTTTTAAAAGTAAGACGGCTAATGCGGTTATCGGAAATATTACAGGAATTTTAACATCATTCCCTTATGAGAAATGGAAAAGAGAGCATATGATTCACCACGCATCTAGCTCCAATTTAGATAAGCGTGGTATTGGTGACATAGAAATGTTAACGGTCGATGAATACTTGCAAAAATCTAAATTAGGACGATTCGGATATCGTTTATATCGTAATCCAATTGTGATGTTTGGGTTAGGTCCCTTATTTTTGGTGTTGGTTGCGAACCGAATTAACCGTAAAGATGCCAAGAAAAAAGAGCGCATGAACACGTATTTTACTAATGCAGCATTGCTAATTATCTGTATCACTTTAATAGTAGTAACTGGATGGCAAACGTTCTTGCTTGTACACGGTATAACAATGTTTTTAGCCGGTGGATTAGGAATTTGGTTATTTTACATTCAACATACGTACGAAGATTCGTATTTTGAATATGAAACTGACTGGGATTACGTAAAAGCAGCTGTTGAAGGAAGTTCTTATTATAAGTTGCCGAAACTCCTTCAGTGGGTGACGGGTAATATTGGTTTCCACCATGTTCATCATTTAGCGCCGCGTGTGCCAAATTATAACTTGGAGGCAGCCCATGAATCCATTCCGCCTTTACAAAAAGCGACAACGATTACATTAAAAACAAGTGTAGAGTCAATTCGATATAAGCTTTATGATCCAAAAAACAAAAAGTTTATTTCTTTTAAAGAGGTTGAACGATCTTTACGAATCAAAAACAATTCCATTCAAGCTTAAGGGATTTTTGAGAAGTACATGGGGTGTTTTAATAAAATCACGGTGTTGCCTTTAGGGGTACACCGTGATTTTGTTATAATAGTACCTAACATAGTTATACAACAAAGATGGAAACGAAAAATATAAGAAATGTGAGGAATGTCATGCAAAGCTGGTATACAATCTTACCGAAAAATCCGTGGATCAGTATTTATGTCTGGGTTATTTTTTGTATAATGCCATTCTATTTTATTATCCGGTCCCTATCTATAATCGAAATTTCTATAGGTGTTGTATTAATCTTACTTTTTTTCTTATCTCATTATTTTTCCTTTAATTCAAAAAGTGCTTTGTTGTACATGTGGATTAGTTTTGAAATGGTGTTGAATATAGCTATGACATTGATGTATGGATACGTCTATTTATCGCTATTTACCGCATTCTTTATTGGGAATTTTAGAAATAATGTAGGATTTTTTATCATGTATGGCTTACATATCGGCTTTACGATTCTATCGATCGTCGGGGGATATTTTATCGACTTAGATTTATTT
The DNA here is from genome assembly GCF_042666115.1 of Ureibacillus sp. GCM10028918. Classification (NCBI taxonomy): domain Bacteria; kingdom Bacillati; phylum Bacillota; class Bacilli; order Caryophanales; family Caryophanaceae; genus Ureibacillus; species Ureibacillus sp. GCM10028918. Next base: position 20,098 of record NZ_JBHTFK010000018.1, on the reverse strand, counting down.
CTATCGCAAACACCGTTTATCATTATTACAGTTGTTGGGGTAGTATTATTGCCATTTACATTATATAGTAAAAATAGAAGAGAAAAGTTGCAGGGGCAGCTTGAAACAGCTAATGAACGAATTGCTGAATTGATCATTCATGAGGAACGGCAAAGAATTGCGAGAGATTTGCATGATACCTTAGGACAGAAGCTCTCGATGATTGGTTTGAAAAGTGATTTAGCAAGTAGGCTGGTCACAAAAAATCCAGAAGCAGCCATACAGGAAATAAAAGAGATTCGTCATACAGCAAGCTTTGCATTGAAGGAAGTACGGGAACTAGTATCCGATATGCGTGCTGTAAAACTTCAAGAGGAGTTAGCTAGAGTCAAACAAATTCTGGCAGCTGCTGAAATTGACTATGAAATAGAAGGAAGCAGTGAGGAATTACAACTGCCGGTTTTAGTGGAAAGTGTTTTAAGTATGAGTTTAAAAGAAGCTATTACCAATGTAGTGAAGCATAGTGAAGCTAAAAAATGTGCCATAATAATAGAAAAAAATGATAATGAAGTAATCCTGACTGTTAATGATAATGGGAAAGGGTTTAACGAAAAGTTAAATATTGCTGGGAACGGATTAAAAGGCATGAGAGAACGGCTAGAATTTATTAACGGCTCTGTTCAAATTGGAAATAAAAATGGCACAAAGCTTTTAATCAGTATTCCACTAGCCATTACACATCAGAAAGGAAGTGAGTGATATGATTCGAATCGTAATTGCAGAAGATCAAGGGATGTTACTTGGTGCGATGAAATCACTGCTTAATATGGAAGATGATATGGAAGTAGTCGGCATTGCAAAAAACGGCGATGAAGCAGTCGGATTAGTCAGTGAATTAAAGCCGGATATTTGTATTATGGATATAGAAATGCCAGTTAAAACAGGACTTGATGCAGCGGAATTGTTGTCAGAAAATACCGATTGCAAAATTATTATCTTAACGACTTTTGCTAGACCGGGTTATTTTGAAAGAGCAAGAAAAGCAGGTGTACGCGGATACCTATTAAAAGATAGCCCAATTGAAGAATTAGTTCATTCCATTCGAGTGATAATGGATGGACGACGTATTTATGCACCGGAGCTTGTTGACTTTGTTTATGAGGATGATAGTGAAAATCCGTTAACAGAGAGGGAAAGTCAAGTTTTAGAGTTAGTGGCAGAAGGAAAAACAACAAAAGAAATCGCAGCAGAACTTTTCTTGTCTGCCGGGACTGTACGAAATTATATATCCACAATATTAGATAAACTAGGTGTAGGCAATCGAATTGAGGCCATATCCAGATTTAAAGAAAAAGGTTGGAATAAATGAAAGGCATTTTGGCCTTCATAACCTAATGAAGCCCTAACCCGAAATTTTCAATAGACATTGTCTTTAATAGATCTAGATCATCGTGAATACGCGGTAAATATAACAAAAGAGGTTGCCGAGGCAACCTATTTTTATTTATTTCGATTTTTTAGTTAGACGACCTAAAACAAATGCTGCAGCTGCAACACCTAGAACAGTGTTGGTTTTCTTAGTAAAAACTTGCTTAGTTACTAGGTTAATGTTTTGGGGGCGTTCTGCTAAACGGCGCATAAAGTAACCGTACCAGTCATCCCCAAATGGTACATACGTACAGAAATTATAGCCTTCTTTAGCTAACTCTAATTGCATTTCTTTACGGAAACCGTAAAGCATTTGGAATTCAAATTTCTCGTTAGGAATATTGTGATCTTTTACAAATTGTTTTACATGGTTAATGACATTATGGTCATGTGTCGCGATTGATGTGAATTTTCCATTTAATAAATGATATTCAATCAACTCGATAAAGTTTAGATCGATATCGTTTTTATCTTGGTAAGCAACTTCTGCAGGTTCTTTGTAAGCACCTTTTACAATACGCAAACGATAGTTTTTATACTTCTCAGTATTTTCCTGAGCGTTGAAGAAATATGCTTGAATAACTGTACCAACATTATCGTACACTTGTGAAATTTTATCTAACAAGTCAAAGGACGGCTGAAGACGATCGTAATTCTCCATATCAAAGTTGACATGGATTTTGTATTCATGCGCTTTTCCTACGATTTCCATCAAGTTATCGTAACAAAAATCGAAGTCAATATCTAAACCGAGTTGAGATGGCTTAAGAGAGATATGAGCATCTACATCGTTTTCATGGATAGCTTCAATTACAGCAAGGATTCGGTCCTTTGCTTTTGTTGCTTCTGATTTTTCGTAAACGAATTCACCCAGATTATCAACAGTACAAGAAATACCTTGAGCATTCAATTCTTTCATGCTTTGAATTACTTCTGGGATATTAGTACCTGCTACTACAGTTTGTGCACCCATTTTTAAACCATATTTTTGAGCAGCACTATTTAAGAATTGGTTCTCAGATAAAGTAATGAAAAAATCACGTAATACTGGCATAATTGGTACCTCATTTCTATTTTTGCAATTATTATAACATACAAAAAAATAATAATATTAAATTGGGAAAAGTACAAATTTTCTAATTTAAGAAGTGGAGTTTTTTATTAATTGCATACGCTCACTGAATAATGTCGGGTAACTAAAAAATCCGACTAATATACTCGATAAAGCGGCTGTAGTCAGTAAAGCAAAAACGATAAGCAATTGGAATTGTACGGCTTGTACGGGGTCTGCTCCCCCGATAATCTGTCCACTCATCATTCCGGGTAATTGAACTAGTCCGATTGTTTTTTGACTCTCTATTGTAGGAATCAAACTGGCTCGAATGGCGTTTATAAGCTGACGATGAACTGCTTGTTTAGGAGTTCCTCCCAAGGACAAAATAAGTTCGATCTGATTACGGCTTGATTCAATTTCAGCGGTAAAGCGATTTAAAAAAAGAATGGATAATACCATTGAATTTCCGATTAACATGCCGCTTATTGGAATGATGTATTGTGCCGTAGCTGGTACAATTTCAAAACCTAAAAGGATTCCTTGTGTAACAGCCTCGATAATAATAAGAGTGATCGCAATCTTCCATGTAATCCCCTTTATAGCTTTCCCTTTTTTCCGAGCATTTAACGTAGCTGTTAAAATCATTAAAGATATCATCAAAACCATAAAAACAAAGCTTTGTGCATCAAAAATAAACTTTAATACATAACCGACTGCCAGTAATTGAATAATAGAACGTAAAGTGGCATTAATCGTATCCCTTTCAAGACCAAGCTTTAAGGATTTTGAAAGAACCAGTGGAATTAGGACAAAAAATAATGTCAGAGAGAGGTTGGTATATGTCATTTGGTGTGTACTCCATTAACGAACTGTTGAACCTGTTCGTTCCTTGAAGTACTTAAAATATTGCTCTCCCCAATTTCCAATAACCGACCATCCATCATAATCCAAGTAATGTCACCTATTCTTTTTGCTTGTTCGATATTGTGCGTAATCCAAACAATTGTTACCCGTGAATTTTGGTTTATTTTTAAAATAAGTTGTTCTATTTCATTTACAGAAGCAGGGTCGAGTGCAGACGTAATTTCGTCTAAAAGAAGTACTTTAGGTTTATTTACAAGAGAGCGTGCAATTGAAACTTTTTGCTTTTGACCACCTGATAAATCGTCTGCCTGGCGATATAAAAAAGTATGCTCAAGTCCTACTATTTCTAAAAATAAAATTGCTTCTTTTTCGGTTAATTTTTTCTGCTGCAGGGTAAAAGGAAGTGCAATATTTTCATATACTGTGCCGGGAATAATCGGTGCACTCTGTAGAACGATTCCGATGTTTTTTCGGAGAATAGTCGGTTCAATTGAATCGATTGGAATGGATTCAATAATGATTTCTCCAGAAGTTGGAGAAATTAAAGCGTTACACAATTTTAATAATGTGGATTTTCCAGCCCCGGATGGACCGACAAGGGTAGTGATTTTCTCTTTATAAAATGAACCGGTAATATTATTTAAAATAGACATCTGGTCCACTTCATAACAAATATTTTCAAATCTGATTGCAGAAGTATAAGTTTGTTTCATATCATATTTTTCTCCTATTTGTAAAACTTAGCAATATTATAACTCTTGTTATAAGTTAATTTAAATAGGTTGATTAGTTCAGACAAAAAAAGCTAACTCGTAAGATTTGGGGGCACGAGTTAGCTAAAAGGTATTGATAACTAGCTTGCTAAGGGAACAAGTCTAGTAATCGATAGAAATCCCTTGAAGCGCAATTGTTAAGAATATCCTTGAATTGTAATAAGGATGTTATTCATCATTCAATACTGCTTCGCGTTACTATATCTAACATAATAATGCTTATTGATTAATAAATCAATAGTTTTTTGTAATTTGTGTTAGGAATTATCACGCGACACATTGTCTGGGTACATAATTAGATGTTTTTTTTGAGTGGAGATATTATATATTATCAATTATAAACTAGCTCTTTTTAGATTCTCAGTAAACTGTGTGATGAAATGTAACATAATCTAATGTGAAATGAGAAAAAGGAATTATAACATGTTTGTTGAATAGGAAACTCATGGAAAGCAACGAAAATGCGACTTCTCCCAAAACGATTATGGTCAAGTTGTGTTTTTCTACTTTAATGTTAAATAGTGTATAATGTGACTAATTATGAAACGGGGAGAAGGGGCATCCTATGAAATCGAATTATGCTGATGATAGCTTAACTTTACACACGGATCTATATCAAATCAATATGGCGGAGAGCTATTGGGCGGATGGCGTCCATAATCGAAAAGCTGTTTTTGAATTGTATTTTAGAAAGCTGCCTTTTGGAAATGGATATGCTGTATTTGCGGGACTGGAACGAATTTTACAGTACTTAAAAAATTTCCGTTTTTCGGAAAGTGACATTGCATTTTTATCAGAAGAATTAAATTATAAAGAAGACTTTATAGAGTATTTGAAAAAATTAACTTTTACTGGTTCTGTTTATTCTGTAAAAGAAGGGGAATTAGTATTTGCAAATGAACCGCTTTTGCGAATAGAAGCACCACTTGTGGAAGCCCAATTAATAGAAACCGCTATTCTTAATATCGTAAATTATCAAACTTTAATTGCGACAAAAGCAAGTCGAATAAAACAAATTATTAAGAATGAAGGTGCGGCAGAATTTGGTTCTCGTAGAGCCCAGGAAATGGATGCGGCGATTTGGGGATCGAGAGCGGCAATCATTGGCGGGTTTGATTCTACATCAAATGTTCGGGCGGGGAAGCTTTTTGATATTCCAGTTTCGGGTACCCATGCACATGCAATGGTGCAAGCATATCGAAATGAGTATGAGGCATTTCACTCTTATGCAAAACGACACAAGGATTGTGTGTTTTTAGTAGATACTTATAACACATTAAAATCGGGCGTCCCAAATGCGATTCGTGTAGCAAAGGAATTAGGAGATAAAATTAATTTTGTCGGGATTCGTTTAGACAGTGGAGATATTGCGTTTCTTTCTAAAGAGGCAAGACGGATGCTGGATGAAGCAGGATTTCAAAATGCGAAAATTATTGTATCAAATGATTTAGATGAATATACAATCTTAAATCTAAAAGCACAAGGTGCAAAAGTTGACTCTTGGGGGATTGGTACAAAATTAATTACCGCCTATGATCAACCTGCATTGGGTGCAGTATATAAGTTGGTTTCCATCGAAGATGAACTAGGCGAAATGAAAGATACAATTAAGATTTCTGCTAATGCCGAGAAGGTATCTACCCCGGGTTTGAAGAATGTTTATCGCATTATTAACAGAGAAAATGGTAAAGCGGAAGGCGACTATATAGTGATGGCTGATGAAAATCCGCAAGATGAAGAGCGAATTAAAATGTTCCACCCTGTGCATACGTTTATCTCGAAATTTGTAACAAATTTTGATGCAAGACAAATGCATATCAAAGTAGTGGAAGAAGGAAAAGTAATTTATGAGAGTCCTTCGGTACAAGATATGAAGCAATATGCTGCTGATAATTTAGAGTTATTATGGGATGAATATAAACGTTCCTTAAACCCTGAAGAGTATCCAGTTGACTTAAGTAAAAAATGTTGGGATAACAAAATGCGAAATATTGAAGAGGTTCGCAATATGGTTCATGATATTGAAAATCAATAAAGGAGTGACTTTTCATGCAAGATTTGCAAAAACAAATTATTGAAGAGTTGAAAGTGCTACCTGAGATTAAAGTGGAAGAAGAGGTTCGTAAATCTGTTGACTTTCTAAAGGAATACGCGAAAAAGCATTCTTTTTTGAAGAGTTTCGTGATTGGTGTAAGTGGGGGTCAAGATTCTACCTTAACTGGAAAACTGATTCAAATCGCAGTAGATGAATTGAATGAAGAAACAAAAGAGGCAAAATACTCTACCATCGCCGTTCGTTTGCCTTATGGTGTGCAAGCGGATGAGTCAGATTGCCAAGATGCTCTTGCCTTCATTCAACCGACAAAAATACTTGAAGTAAATATTAAAGGGGCCGTTGAAGCAAGTGTTTATGCTTTGGAAGAAGCGGGTATACAGTTAAGTGACTTTGCAAAAGGGAATGAAAAAGCTCGGGAACGCATGAAGGTTCAATATTCCATTGCTGCTATGAATAATGGGGTAGTAGTTGGGACTGACCATGCAGCTGAGGCTATTACTGGATTTTACACAAAATACGGTGATGGTGGTGTAGATTTAACACCTATTTTCCGGTTAAACAAGCGACAAGGTAGACAAATCTTAGCTCATTTAGGATGTCCAGAACACTTATACTTGAAAACGCCAACAGCAGATTTAGAAGAAGATCGCCCGGCATTACCAGATGAAACGGCACTAGGTGTCACTTATGATGTGGTTGATGATTATCTAGAAGGTAAAGAAGTGCCGGAAGCTACAAGAAACATTATTGAGGGACATTATCTAAAAACTCAACATAAACGTCACTTACCAATAACAATTTTTGATGATTTTTGGAAATAATAATCAACATAGTGTTAACAAGTTTTTAATACGTTGAACTTTTTTGCACTATGTTTATTTTATAATGATTTTTTCAAAATAATTTCATTTAACAATGTCAGAAAAGGAGGTAAGTGCGAATGTGAACAACAAGAGTAGAACAAACGCCTAATAGTATTTTTCGCAATTCGAGGCAGTATTTGCATTCGAATGAACAAATTTTTCGTGTCATGCAAGAAGGTGAGCATAGTCAGTTTTCTGATGGGCGGGAAAATCGCAAAAGAAAGAAACGGCAAGAGAGAATTAATTCGTCTCGGAAAGTCGTACTGAAAACGAACTCGAACAGTCTAGCTGTTAATGGGTTGCGGTTTGATGCGCTGTCAATTGCTTCTTTGCGAAATTTTTTATTGAAACATTCCGAGAAAATAGAAAAGGCTAGAAAAAAAGTAACTTGCATTCATGCTTACCGTTCATCAATCTGATTGTAAGATGTCTCAACTAAATGTTGGGGCATTTTTTTGGATTAAAAAAGGGATTTTTACTTGTAAAATTTTAGGTAAATTTTCAGTGCGATTAATTGGCTTCGTACCTCCTTTTCGTTTATGCTCTATATATAATGTGTGTAAATTCTGACTATTGTTAGAGACTGTGGAGGATTGGTAGATATGCATAAACAAGTAGAATCGATAATAGGAAATATAGAAAAAGTAATGATTGGAAAGCGGGAAGTAGCTGAATTAAGTGTGGTTGCTTTACTATCGGGAGGGCATGTTTTACTGGAAGATGTGCCAGGAGTCGGAAAGACTATGATGGTAAAAGCTTTAGCTAGATCAGTAAGTGCCGAGTTTAAACGTATCCAATTTACACCTGATTTACTCCCATCCGATGTCATAGGTGTTTCAATATATAACCCGAAAACCCTCCAATTTGAATTTCGACCAGGACCAATTGTTGGAAATATTATTTTAGCAGATGAAATCAATCGTACCTCCCCCAAAACACAATCTGCGTTACTTGAGAGTATGGAAGAAGCTTCGGTAACGATTGATGGAGAGACATTGCCTATTAAAAAACCGTTTTTTGTTATGGCAACGCAAAATCCGATTGAATACGAAGGTACATACCCGCTGCCGGAAGCGCAACTAGATCGTTTTTTATTGAAAATAAAAATGGGTTATCCTTCTGCCCAAGAAGAAGTTGAGGTATTGCGGCGTGCCGCGAATTCCGAACCGATTGTTCACCTAACGCCGGTCATTTCCCTAGAGGAACTTTTGGAACTCCAAGAGGAAGTGAGAAATGTATATATTGAAGATTCGGTGAAGAGCTATATCGTGCAGCTAGCTAGAGCAACAAGAAATGTAAGTGAGGTGTATTTGGGTGTAAGCCCTCGTGCATCTATTGCCTTAATGAAAGCAGCTCAAGCTTATGCGAAAATGCATGATCGTGATTACGTAAAACCAGATGACGTACAGTATTTAGCGCCATTTGTATTTGGTCATCGTATTATTTTAAAGCCGGAAGCGAGATATGAGGGCGTAACTACGGAAGAAGTAGTTAAGCGGATCATTGAAAAATCAGTTATCCCAATTAAAAGGTATGCTGAACAATGAGGAAGCTGAAAGCGTATTTACGTGGTGGTGGTCGGTTTGTCATCATTATTCTACTTGCAATCACTACATTTAGTTATGCGATGTTCCAAGGTGGTTTTGTCAGTTGGTTTGTGTTCTATTCCTTAACGCCGTTTTTACTTTATTCCCTGCTGCTATCATTTGCCCCTATTAAGATTGATGAATTGCACCGGGAGATAACACCTTCTAGACTGCATCGCGGTGATTCTGCAAAAGTATCTGTGAGCTTTCGAAATAAGACATGGATTCCTTTGATTTTTATGACTGTTGAGGAAGTTGGGACTGATCATCTGTCGGGGAAATATCAAGGGAACTTCAGTCAGATTTATTTTGTTGGTTGGAAACGTAAATTCGAGTGGTCCTATGAGTTGGATGACTTAAAGCGAGGAAAAATGCAATTTCAAGGTATTCAATTTACTTTTACAGATTTCTTTGGATGGACAGTGCGTACAAAAATGATTGAAGAAAATAAATCGGTCGTCATCCTGCCGAAACTCACAACTATTAAATACAAACCTCTACAAATGCAATTTGAGCATGGAGGAGTAGCTGCTCAGTTTTCGATGGTAAAGGATACCTCCTTGGTAACGGGAATTAGAGATTATCAATCAGGAGATAGGTATTCTTGGATCCATTGGAAGTCCTTCGCAAAAAATGAAACTTTGCGGACGAAGGAATTTGAAGATCGTCAAACTCAAGATCTATTCCTTGCGATCGATCAGTCTTCGGCTAAGAATTTTGAATATGCTGTGGATTTAACTGCGTCTCTCCTGCAAAGTGTCATCGTAAACCATGGTGACATTTCTTTTTTATCAACAGGTGAAAAAAGGGGGATTTTTCCGAAACTAAAATCCCAAAGTCGGTTAGAAAAAGTGATGCAGCACTTAGCTGTCATTAAACCGGATTCCATAGAGATGATTGATTCAATTCTTGCTAAAGAAATGGGATTAATTAATTCGGCTACTCTTGTTCTTGTGACGGGTGAGCTTTCTAAAGAATTGAAGGATTTCTTTATGAATAGTGCAAAGTTTGCACGGGGTATTGTCTGCTTTGTCGTAGCTGGGAAAGGTCAAAAAGTTATAGAGAAACGCTTGAGTGCAGGAAATGTAAAAGTAATTCATATAACAGTTGACCAATTTGAAAATGCATTCACGGAGGTGATGAAACCGTGAAGAAGAATAATTTTAGTTTAATAGAATTAGCAATTTATTATATTATTATCTTTTTCATTTTACGCGAGTGGCTAGTGCCGATTATGGAGTTGTCAAAAACAGGATACATGGAATTGATCCTATTGTTTATTGCAATTTCCCTTGCACTTAGCTTATTTCCAGTACATTTTATTGTGTCTTGGCTCGTTAAATTTGCTTATATAATATGGTTTATCGTCTTTGTATATGGCGGAGTGTTTGTGCTTTCTGCAGAAGGAATCGATTTTTTATTTAATGATTTTCAAAAGAATATTGCAGCCCTTTTAAGTGCGGATTGGCTGAATATTACAGATTCATTCAGGACTTTCTTGTTCTTTGTCTTAATTTGGATGCTAATCTATTTGATTCATCACTGGATTGTAGTGCGGATGAATGTCTTTTACTTCCTCGTGTTAACTGTGTTTTTTGTTGGAGCACTTGATACTTTTACAGAATATGATGGATCTTTTGCGATTGTAAGAATTATGCTGCTCGGTTTAATTATGACGATCTTCTTACTTATTAAGCGACTATTCAATCAGGCTAATATTAAAATGGATTTATTGAAATATTCAAAATTAGCTGCCCCGGTTGTTTTGTTGGTAATTGCTGTTAGCAGTATAGCGATTTTCCTGCCAAAATCCCCTCCTCAGTGGCCTGATCCAGTTCCTTTTATTAAATCCGCTGCAGGTCAAGGTGGGGGTGAAGTTGATGAGGGCGGGATCAAGAAAGTAGGCTATGGAGAGAATGATAGTCAGTTAGGTGGATCCTTTGTTGCGGATGATACTGTAGTATTTTTAGCAGAGGCAACTACAAAGCAGTATTGGCGTGTGGAAACAAAGGATGTTTATACATCGAAAGGCTGGGAGAACTCAAGTTATTCTCAAGGAGCACTGAGCCCTTATGCGCCTGGCGAATTGATCCAGTCTTCCTTGCCAAAAGGACCTGAAGAAGATACGAAGACAGCCACTATTAATGTGATGTATCCCTATGAATTTGTTATACAGCCATATGGGATGAAATCCATAGATCCATCGGTGACAGGAATACCTGATATTGAATTTATGATGGAGATGGATACAGAAAAAGTAATACCTTATGTAGATCGAGCTCCGATTGCTTTACCGGAGTATTCGGTCGATTATAGTAAGCCAGTATATCTATATAGCTCCTTGAAAAATCCGACAGAAGAGATAGATCCAATGATAGCGGAGCGTTATTTACAATTACCTGAAACCTTGCCTGCAAGAGTGGAAGAATTAGCTGCTGATATTGTGGAAGGTAGAGAAACGCCGTACGACAAGGCTCGCGCAATCGAAATGTACTTTAAACAAAATGGTTTCCGATACGATACGGATAATGTGGCAATCCCTTTTGAGGATCAGGACTATGTAGATCAATTTTTATTCGACACGAAAATCGGCTATTGTGACAATTTCTCGACTTCAATGGTTGTTTTATTACGTTCTGTGGGGATTCCGGCGAGATGGGTGAAAGGATTTGCGGGTGGGGATGTAATTGATAACCAGGGGTCAACAAGTACCTATCAAATTACAAATAATGATGCTCACTCATGGGTAGAGGCTTATATTCCAAGTGTCGGATGGGTTAATTTTGAACCTACTATTGGGTTTAATAGTTCCCGCTCAATTGACTATGACTTGGAAACAGATGCTTATCAAGAGGAAGTCTTGACGATCGAGGAGGAAACTGAACCGGATGAAGTGGTTGAAGAGGAACCCGAGACACAACAAACAACCACTCAAGAAAATCAGTTTTCTAAGAATATATCCGAGTTCTTTGAACAAAATAAGTTTATCTTTATTATTATGTTTGTGCTAGTTATTGTAGGTGTTTTTGTTCTTTATAAAATACGTCGAGTATGGCTGCCAAAAGTATACGGAACGTTATATGGACGAAGAGAATTTAATGAATCTACGTTTGAAACATCCTTCTTGCAATTGTTGAAGTTGCTGGAGCTGAAAGGTTTCAAGCGAAAAGAAGGTCAAACACTACAAATTTTTGCGAAAGAAATTGATGCTTATTTTGAAACAGGTCACATGTCCAGGTTAACAAAGTCTTATGAACAAACAATCTATTCAAAAAATGCTTATAAAGTAGATGTGCCCCAAATGAAAGAAAGTTGGGAATATTTAATCAATCAGATAACTAGTTGATTTTAGCTTATACTAAGGGTAGAATTTAGAAAAAATATAATTAGGCTGCCTTCATATAAGTCCGATAATAGGGTTCGGATGTATCTACTAAGTTACCTTAAATAACTTATCTATGAGGGTGGGTACGGTTATGTCTTAAGGCTAAGCTGTATCCGCCTTGTCTTTAAACAATGAACGCGTCAGAAAGATCTCTTTTTGAACGCGTTTTTTTACAAAGAAGCAAGGGCCTTTAAAATTTAGAAGAGGTGTAAAAAGCGTGACGACTCCATTGTTAAAAGAACAAGAAAAAATCGTTGTACTCGATTTTGGTAGCCAATTTAATCAATTAATTACACGTCGAATTCGTGAATTTGGTGTTTTCTCTGAATTACATCCACACACAATTACGGCTGAAGAAATTAAAGAAATGAACGCTGCCGGGATAATTTTCTCAGGTGGTCCAAATTCTGTATACGATGAAAAAGCATTCAAAGTAGACGAAGCCATTTTTGATTTAGGATTACCAATCTTAGGGATTTGCTATGGTATGCAATTAATGTCGTATGCTTTAGGTGGTAAAGTTGAGGGTGCAGATCATCGTGAGTATGGGAAAGCAGAAATCAACATTACTTCTGATAATCAATTATTTGGTGATCTTCCAAAAGAACAAGTGGTTTGGATGAGTCATGGTGACCTTGTAACAGAAGTGCCTGCAGGATTTGAAGTTATTGCAACAAGTGCATCTTGCCCAATTTCAGCTATGCAAAATGTAGAACGTGGCTTCTATGCCGTGCAATTCCACCCGGAAGTACGTCACTCTGTATATGGAAACGATATTTTACGCCAGTTCGTATTTGATGTTTGCCATGCAAAAGGTGACTGGTCAATGGCAAACTTCATCGAGATTGAAATGAATAAAATCCGTGAACAAGTTGGTGACAAACAAGTTCTTTGTGCATTATCCGGTGGGGTAGACTCTTCTGTCGTAGCGGTATTGATACATAAAGCGATTGGGGATCAATTAACTTGTATGTTCGTGGATCACAACTTAAACCGTAAAGGTGAAGTTGAGCAGGTAATGAAAACTTTCACAGAAGATTTTGATATGAAAGTTATTAAAATCGACGCTCGTGAACGCTTCATGAGTAAATTGGAAGGAATCTCAGATCCGGAACAAAAACGTAAAATTATCGGTAACGAGTTTATTTATGTATTTGACGAAGAATCGACAAAATTAAAAGATATGGATTTCCTTGCCCAAGGAACTCTTTATACAGATATTATTGAATCTGGAACAGCAACAGCTCAAACAATCAAATCTCACCATAATGTTGGCGGACTTCCAGAAGATATGAAGTTTGAGTTAATCGAACCTTTAAATACACTTTTTAAAGATGAAGTGCGTGCTTTGGGTCTAGAACTTGGATTGCCGGAAGAAATCGTATGGCGTCAACCATTCCCAGGTCCAGGTTTAGGTATCCGTGTTCTTGGAGAAATCACTGAAGCAAAATTAGATATCCTGCGTGAAGCAGACTACATCTTGCGTGAGGAAATTAAAAATGCAGGACTTGATCGTGACATCTGGCAATACTTCTGCGTACTTCCGGACATCCGTTCAGTAGGTGTTATGGGTGATGCACGTACTTACGATTATGCGGTAGGTATCCGCGCGGTAACATCCATCGACGGTATGACTTCCGACTGGGCACGTATCCCTTGGGACGTATTAGAAAAAATTTCGGTACGTATCGTAAACGAAGTAAAACACGTAAACCGCGTGCTGTATGATATTACGTCTAAGCCACCTGCAACGATTGAGTGGGAATAGGGCTGTTCAGTAATAGAATCTAAACAGTTTATAAACGTGGTCATATAAATGTCTAATGCAGTTTGTTGAGAACTGAATCGTGATTAACGTGCAACTATTTATATGTCAAAAATTAAATCCTCTTTTAGTTATTGATAACAAGTAACTAGAAGAGGTTTTTTTATGTTGGTCAAAATTACCGAGTAGATTGATGACTTTAAAATGAATCGGCAAATTTAAGGACGCAAAGATAAGTATAAGGAATACCATTTGGCGATGAATTATTTTACTAAGTTTTTATTGTTTTTACGGATATATGCAAGGTTAGGCAGTACACTAATAAAGTAAAGAGATTTACTTCAGTAAAATAAGGTATATTATATTGTTGAATAGATTCTCTTTAAAGACAGGAAAAGTAGGTGAACAAAGTGGGGAAATATCAATTGGATACCAAAGGTAAGGTAGCTGTGGCAAAGTATCATGAAAAACACAAGCCTGCCAAATCTGATAAGAAGCAACAACTGGAAAAAATACGTGCAGAGTATTTGAAAAAGAAGCAAGAACAAACAGATAAATAATATGAATGAAAACATAGGAAGACTAAAATCGTAAAACCCTTATATATCAATGGTGGGCAAGCATACTGTATGATGTTGCTTATAAGCCGCCAGCAAGAATTGAGTGGGAAGGCGATCGTTTAACGATAATTAAATGATTTTAAATAGCTCTCTTTTATTTGTTACTAGCAAATAGAAGAGAGTTTTTTTATGTTCAATCTAAAATAAATAGGAATTATTACGATTTGAAATAAATACTATAGTATGAGGTATCTATTTTTTGCTTTTGAATTTGTACAAGTATAAAAAACAGCTGATAGAAAGAGGAGATTCGATGCAATCGAGGCAGAAGAGATCTGTAAATATCTCAACAGTATTTGTATTAGGAATTCTGTTGACTTGCTTAATTTCATTGTTTCTAAAAAGTAATTCGTTCACACTTCCGAATTCATTTAATCAATTAAATACCATTTTCCTCAGTATATTAATTGAGGCGATACCATTTGTATTAATAGGGGTGTTAATTGCCGGCTTTATTCAGATTTTCATTACAGAAGACCATATACGTGCATGGATACCGAAGAATAAGTTTTTAGCGGTTGTAATGAGCTGTGTTGTAGGAGCGGCGTTTCCAGCCTGTGAATGTGGGATTGTACCGATTGTACGTAGATTGATTGGAAAAGGTGTGCCTATTTATGCGGGAGTAGGTTTTTTATTAACAGGTCCGCTCATTAATCCAATAGTTATTTTATCGACTTATATGGCGTTTGGGAATGATTTGGAGATGGCTTTGCTTCGCATGGGAGTCGGATTTGTTGCAGCGTTGACGATTGCCCTGATAATTAGTTTCTTATTTAAATCAAACCAACTTAAAAAATCAAAGGAGAGCCATCATCGGGAGGTGCGAGGGAACAAAAGGCAGCCATTTGTTACACGAATTCGTGAGATGTTAAATCATTCAGTAGATGAATTTTTTGATATGAGCAAATACTTAATTGCTGGAGCTTTTGTTGCGGCCTTTCTACAAACCTATGTATCTACACAAGCGCTTTTGCAACTTGGTGATACACAGTTTCAATCAACTTTGGTTATGATGTCGTTGGCATTTATACTATCGCTATGCTCGGAGGCGGATGCATTTATTGGTGCTTCTTTCAGAAATGTATTTTCAACTACGTCTATTTTAGCATTTTTAGTTTATGGACCAATGATTGATTTGAAAAATACGATTATGTTATTAAGTGTATTCAAAGCGAAATTTGTCTTTATTTTATTCATATTAATCACGAGTATCGTCTTTATATTTGTGAATTTATCAAGCTTACTATAGGAGGTGTGCATGGTGTTCCATTTTCAGCATTTTTTAAAGGCGCTATTGCTGGGTTTGTTTACTCTGTTTTTAGCAAATCTTCATATTACGGGGGACATCACCAAGTACATTAATCCGAAATATGATTTTATGAGTAAGATGGCTGCCATCTGCTTTTTTGTATTATTGCTTATTCAAGTGACACGTATCTGGCAGGAAAAACATACTCACCACGTCTGTTCGCATAGATGTAATCCCGATCATGGAAATAGCCATTGGAGTTTGAGGCGGGTAGTTAGCTATAGTATCATTGCTTTTCCAATCATTACGGGGTTTATGATTCCACCTGCTACATTAGATTCTTCAATTGCTGCAAATAAAGGGTTCCTATTATCTCAAGGCAGCAGTGAGGGGCGGAATGGAGGGACGGAGCGAAAGTCTTTAATGGAAGGTGCGGAATCTTTGGTAGAAAAAGAAGGAATTGACATCTATTCTAGCGATCATGTTCCCCTCCCTAATGAGAACTACCTGTCGGAAGAAGAGTATGATGGGAAGTTGCAGTTGCTGCAGCAATCAGAAAGTATTCAAATGACCGAGGATATGTTCAGCACGTATTATGAGGAAATTAACGATAACCTAGAATCCTATATTGGAAAAAAGATTAAATTGAGCGGCTTTGTTTTTAAAGAAGAGGGGCTAACAAGCAATCAGCTAGTGATTTCACGATTTCTGATTACTCATTGTATAGCGGATGCTAGCATCATTGGTTTTCTAACCGAATTTAGTGGAGCAAAAACCATACAGGAAGATGCGTGGGTAGAAATAGAAGGTGTGTTAGAAGTGGGGAACTATAACGGTTATGATTTACCACTTTTAAAGGCGACAAGTTTAAATGTAATAGATGAACCAAGTGAACCTTATATCTACCCTGTTCTAAAAGTGTTAGGTAATTAATTTATTGTGAGAGAGTCCTGGATGGGGACTCTCTTTTTTGTGTGCATGGCATCTCCGAAACATTGGAGGCGGTTTTTTGAGACAGCATAGCCTCTTTGAAAATCATGAATTGACATCCGTGCTTGATATAAACCGAAGCTGGTTTTAATAATATAAGTTTCATCGAGACGAGATGCGGTAATAGAAAGAGTAGTAACAATCATATGCAATCACTTTACTTTAGGAGGAAATTTAAAATGGAACAACGTGAATTATATGGGATTTATGATACCGAGGCACAATTGGAAGCGGAGATGGATCGACTACGCTTGCAAGGATATAAAGAGGAAGATATGTTTATCGTATCAAACCGTGATGACCAATATACATTGCACCGTGGATATGCCGGAACCTCTGATGGAATGGAAGGTGCGAGCTGGTGGGATAAATTTAAAGCCTTTATGACCGGTGAAGATTTAGTGAATGATAATTTCCGCCGCCTGGGGATTGACGATGCCGAAAGAGAACGTTATTACAATGAACTACGCAATGGCAAATTTCTATTGTATGTCGATTCAGACTATGACACTTATTACAACGGCAGTACTCTTGACTCTGACTTTAACGATGAAAAAACATTGGAGCTTCATGAAGAACGCTTGAATATTGATAAAAACCGTGTAAAAACCGGTGAAGTGAATGTTAATAAAAATGTACACATAGACGAGCAAACAATCGAAGTGCCGGTAGAACGTGAAGAAGTATATATTGAGCGACGACCTGTGGATCGGGAAGTTGGAGAAGGCGGCACTGCTAACTTCTCTACGAATAGTACTTTAGATGAAGAAGGCACAATTCATATTCCGATTACAGAAGAGAAAGTAGAAGTAACAAAAAAAGACGTTGTAACGGAAGAAATCGTGGTCGGTAAACGTAAAGTAATGGATACTGAAACAATCACTGATACAGTTCGACGTGAAGAAGCAGAAATCGATGATACGACAGATAGACTGAATGATAATACGTTCAATCGCCAGCAAGGTGGTTTCTAATACGTTATATCTAAGTATTTAAGAAAAGGAGAGAAAAGACGTGGCTCATAAAGGAAAAGAAAGAATTGACCGATTGGAAGATAGCGCGACGTTTGATGATGTGCCCAACGAAGAATTGAATGAAAAAGTGAAAGATGAAAAAAATAAAGAAAAAACAAAAGACACATCTTCTAGTGAGGAAGAAAGAGTAGACGAAAACTAAAGAATTGAGAGCAAATCCATTGGTGTGGATTTGCTCTTTTCGTTTGGGATCTTTATTGTTTGCATATCAATTTCGAATGTAGTGTATACTTCCAATGTCAGTATTATTGCGAAATAATCATTAAAGCGTCATATGAAATAAGTGCCCAATTCACGAACTTTAATTAAAATTTACAAAAAAATGTTCGTAAAAGTGGTTGAAATTCATAAAGCGAGATGATATATTACATGAGTAAATTAAATATATCGTCGTATAATGTCGAGAATATGGCTCGTGAGTTTCTACCAAGCTACCTTAAATAGCTTGACTACGATTTAGAATGTATTAGTAAATGCTATACTTGTATAGTTATTCTAATAAATCGTAGACATGCAACTCTTGTTAGGTGCGTGTCTTTTTATTTTTGACATTGTGGACGAATCATTCGGAGGAAAAAATGAAAAAGTATTTTCAATTTGATCAACTAGGTACTACATATGGCCGTGAAATTCTTGGAGGTTTCACTACATTTTTAGCAATGGCATATATTCTAGTTGTTAACCCACTAACGTTAACTCTAGCGGATGTAAAAGATCTACCAGATGCTTTGCGAATGGACTATGGTGCAGTCTTTGTAGCAACAGCAATTTCAGCTGCGGTTGGATGTTTCGTTATGGGATTCTTGGCAAAATATCCATTGGCACTTGCTCCTGGGCTTGGACTTAATGCATTCTTCGCTTATACAGTAATCTTGGTAAATGGCAGCCCATGGCAACATGCTTTAGCGGCAGTATTTATTTCTGGTGTATTTTTCTTATTATTAACATTAACGGGTTTACGTGAAAAATTAATTAACGCCATTCCAATGGAGTTAAAGTTAGCGGTAGGTGCGGGTATCGGATTGTTCATCGCATTTATCGGTATGCAAAACGCTGATATTATCGTTAATAACGATGCAACATTAGTGGGTATCGGTAACCTACACGATCCAGAAGTTTTACTAGCAATCTTTGGTATTATCATCACGGTTATTTTCTTAGTAAAAGGATTAAAGGGTGGCGTATTCTACGGTATGGTTATTACTGCGATCGTAGGAATGATTTTTGGACTAGTTGAATTGCCTGGCAGTGTAGTTTCGGCACCACCAAGTATCGCGCCAACATTTGGCTCATTGTTCAGTGCATTCTCAGACCCGGAATTCTATTCATTAACAATGCTTTCTGTAATTCTTACATTCTTGTTTGTAGACTTCTTTGATAATGCAGGAACCTTAATGGCAGTTGCCAACCAAGCTGGATTTGTAAAAGATAATCGTTTACCTCGTGCAGGTAAAGCATTAATTTCTGATTCTATTGCTACTATTATAGGTTCTATTTTCGGTACTTCAACAATAACATCTTATGTTGAATCTTCATCGGGGGTAGCAGCTGGTGCGAGAACTGGTTTTGCTTCAGTAGTAACAGGTATATTATTCTTGCTGGCATTATTCCTTTCTCCTTTATTGTCAGTTGTAACTAATGCAGTTACAGCTCCAGCTTTAATTGTTGTAGGTGTGTTAATGGTTGCTTCTCTTGGGCAAATTGCATGGAATCGCTTTGAAATTGCAGTACCGGCATTTTTAACTATGATCATGATGCCATTAACATATTCAATTGCAACAGGTATCGCAGTTGGCTTCATCTTCTATCCATTAACAATGNTTTAACTTAATAATATTTATAAAGCGCGATCAGCTACTGTATTAGTAGCTGATCGCGCTATTTTTAAATATAAAAAAGGATGCTTTGTTAATCTTCTTCTATATAATAAAGAAAACTCATCTGATTATTTGTATAAAACTAAATTGTTTTACTTTTCACTTTGGGCTTGTTATCTAGATATAAGGGTGGTATATTTGTAAACGTTGCTGATGAGCTGGTTAGCCAGTTTGAAAGTAATGATATTAAAAGCTGTTGACATGATAAAGTATTAAAAATCATCTCTTGAATAATTGAAAAAGATGACCCGCAAAAATATTGACATCTACTTTTGAAAGATGTTATTATTTAAAAGTTACTTTCAAACAATCAATGCTTTTAAAAAGTGTTGACAACGATTTGTTATAGTAATATAATAAATAGATAACATATGAACCTTGAAAACTGAACAACAAAACGTTAATGAAACATAGTTTCTTCTATTAATTTAGGGAAACAAAATTTTGGACATCAAAATTGATGCCAGCACAAAATTTGAGCTTTATCAAATTTTCTCTTTTATGGAGAGTTTGATCCTGGCTCAGGACGAACGCTGGCGGCGTGCCTAATACATGCAAGTCGAGCGGACTTGATG